>JBOHKK010000145.1:0-14331 GCA_050729115.1 Geminicoccaceae bacterium
TGGCGCGCGGCCGGGCCGCGCTGGATCGCGCTCGCCGCGCTCGCCGCCGATATCGGCGTGCTGGGCGGCCTGTGGAGCCGGACCCGCGGCGCGATCGAGCTTGCGCCGGGCGGGCAGTGGCTGGCCGAGCTGGTCTGGCCCTGGATCCCACGCTTCGGCATCGACTTCCGTCTCGCCTTGGACGGTCTCGGCCTCGTGCTGATCGCGCTCACGCTGTTCCTCGGCCTTGCCGCGACCCTGTCCGCCTGGACCGAGATCCGCGACCGCGTGGGCGCCTTCCACCTCAATCTCCTGTGGACGCTCGCGGGCGCCATCGGCGTCTTCATGGCGCTCGATCTGTTCCTGTTCTTTCTCTTCTGGGAACTGATGCTGGTGCCGATGTTCTTCCTGATCGCGCTCTGGGGACACGAGCATCGGCTGTCCGCGGCCATCAAGTTCATGATCTTCACCCAGGGCAGCGGCCTGCTGCTGCTCACCGCGACGATCGCGCTCGTTCTGCTGCACGCCGAAGCGACGGGCACCTTGACCTTCGCCTATGGCGAGCTGCTCCAATCCCCGATCGCGCCCGATGCCGCTTTCTGGCTGATGCTCGGCTTCTTCGTGGCGTTCGCGGTCAAGCTCCCGGCGATCCCGGTGCACACGTGGCTGCCCGATGCCCACACCGAGGCGCCGACCGCCGGCAGCGTCATCCTGGCGGGCGTGCTCTTGAAGACCGGCGCCTACGGGCTCGTGCGCTTCGTCGTGCCGCTGTTTCCCGAGGCCGCGCTGCAGTTCGCGCCAGTCGCCATGGCGCTCGGCATCGCGGGCATCCTGTACGGCGCGATCCTCGCCTTCGCCCAGACCGACGCCAAGCGCCTCGTGGCGTACACCAGCGTGAGCCACCTCGGCTTCGTCCTGCTCGGGGTGTTCGCCTGGAACGCCTACGCCCTGCAAGGGGCCGTCATGACGATGCTCGCGCACGGCATCAGCACCAGCGCTCTGTTCATCCTGGTCGGCGCGCTTCAGGAGCGTCTCGGCACCCGTGATCTGGCCGAGATGGGCGGGCTTTGGGCGCGCATGCCGCGGCTCGCGGCGATCGGGCTGCTCTTCGCCATCGCCTCGCTGGGGCTGCCGGGCCTCGGCAATTTCGTGGGCGAGTTCCTGGTTCTGCTCGGCGCCTGGCGGGTGAGCGTGCCCGCGACGGCGGTCGCGGTCACGGGGCTGGTTTGCGCGACCATCTACGCGCTCGCCCTGGTTCAGCGCGCCTTCCATGGGCCGGCGCGCGAAGTCCATGCCGGGGTGCCCGATCTCGCCTCGGGTCATCTCGCGACCATGGGCGCGATGGTGATCGTGAGCGCCTGGCTCGGCCTCTATCCGCAGCCGGTGTTCGATGCGGTGCGGCCGGCGCTCCTCGGGCTGGACGCCTCGGTGACCGGCGTCATCGGAGGATCGACGCCGTGAGCGCGATGGCAATCCAGGCTCTGCTTCCGGTGATCGTCCTCGCCGGCGCCGTGCTCGTGATGCTCGGCATCGCGCTCACGCGCCGTCATGGGCTGACCGCGAGCCTCGCGGCGCTGGGTCTCGTGGCGACCCTTGCGGTGATGCCGGCTGCGGCGCAGGTGGCCCCGCAGGACATCACCGGACTGATGGTCCTGGATGGCTACGCCCTCTTCTACACGGCGCTGATGGTGACGGCCGCGCTTGCGGTCACGGCGCTGTCGTACGGCTACTTTCGCGACTGGCCGGGGCGCCGGGAGGAGTACTACCTCCTCCTGCTGCTGGCGACGCTGGGGGCGATCGTGCTGGTGGCCAGCCGGCATTTCGCGACTTTTCTCCTCGGACTCGAGCTGATCAGCGTCTCGCTGTTCGCCCTCATCGCCTACCCCGGTCTGCTCGCGCGGCCGCTCGAGGCGGGCGTGAAGTACCTGGTGCTCTCAGGCGTGTCGTCCGCGTTCCTGGTGTTCGGCATGGCGCTCGTCTATGCGCGCCTGGGCGCGCTCGATTTCGCGGCCCTGCACGCCAGCACGGCCGCGCCGCAGAGCTTCGTCCTCGTGGTCGGCCTCGCGCTGATCGTGGTCGGCGTGGGATTCAAGCTCTCGCTCGTGCCGTTCCACATGTGGACGCCGGACGTCTTTCAGGGTGCGCCGGCGCCGGTCACCGGCTTCCTCGCCACGGTATCCAAAGGCGCGGTGGTCGCGATCGTGCTGCGTTATTTCCAGGTCGGCGACGGCTATGCGCTCGGGTCGGTGGTCTTCGCCATCGCCCTGATCGCGATCGCCTCGATCCTCGCCGGCAACCTGCTCGCGCTCATGCAGCGCGACATCAAGCGCCTCCTCGCCTACTCCTCGATCGCTCACTTCGGCTACGTTCTGATCGCGTTTCTCGCCGGCGGCGCGTTCGCCGTGGAAAGCGTCAATTTCTATCTGGCGGCCTACTTCGCGACCACGCTTGCCGCGTTCGGCGTGGTCACGGTGGTGGCGACCGACGCCCGCCGTGGTGCTGGCGGCGATCTCGACGAGGGGGATCTCGAGATCTATCGCGGGCTGCTCTGGCGCCGGCCGGCGCTGGCGGGACTTCTCGCCCTTTCGTTGATCTCGCTTGCGGGGCTGCCCGTGAGCATCGGCTTCGTGGGGAAATTCTACATCCTGGCGGCGGGCGTCGAAGCGCGCTCCTGGGTGCTGGTCGCAGCGCTCGTGGTCGGCAGCGTGATCGGGCTGTTCTACTACCTGCGGATCGTCGCCGTCCTGGCGGCTGCGGACGGCTCCGAGACCCGGAGCACCCATCCGCTTGGTTGGCGGCATGCGCCGGGCTACCTGGTCCTCCTTCTGCTCGGCGCTTTCATCGTCGGCTTCGGAGCCTACCCGAGCCCGATCGTGGACATCAGCCGCACTACCGTTGGCGAGCAGGAAGGGTCTTGGCGCTCCTCGGCCAAATGACGGACCGCCGAGCCGAGGCGAAGCTGCCGTTAGCGAGTGCATCACCCGGGCCAGGGACAAGGACGACCCGTTCCGCCTCATGGGGTTCGGCCATCGCTCTACGAGCACTACGATCCGCGCGCGACGATCATGCGCGAGAGCTGCCACGAGGTGCTCGACGAGCCGGGCATCCGGGGGGGGAGCCGCTGCTCGGCCTGGCCATGGAGCTGGAACGGATCGCGCTCGAGGACGACTACTTCATCGAGAACAAGCTGTTCCCCAACGTCGACTTCTACTCGGGCATCACCATGAAGGCGCTGGGCTTTCCCATCGGCATGTTCTCGGTGCTGTTCGCGGTCGGGCGCACGATCGGCTGGATCGCGCAGTGGAAGGAGATGATCGAGGACCCGTGCGCCGGATCGGGCGGCCGCGCCAGCTGTACACCGGGCCGAACAGGCGGGCCTAGGTACCGCTCGACCAGCGGCCCTGACCATGGGCAGCAACTTGGCGCATGCTTGGCCGCAGGCACCCCGCTGCAATCAGCCGTTCGACCGTTGCGCCCGCAGCCAGTTGATGATGCCGCCGCGGCGCAGGAGATCGAGCTGGCGCGCCGACAGGTCGTGGCGAAGCCCGATGGTCCGGTCCTTGCCGGCGAGCCTGGCGGACAGCTCGCGCCCGCCGGCAAGCGCCTCGTGGACCGCGGCGATCTCGATCACGTCGCCCTGGGAGGTCCGATCGTATTCGCCGGCATCGGCGAACGTGAGCGGCAGGATCCCGAAGTTCACCAGGTTCTGCCAGTGGATGCGCGCGAAGCTCTTGGCGATCACGACGCGCAGGCCGAGATAGCGGGGCGCCAGCGCCGCGTGCTCGCGGCTCGAGCCCTGACCGTAGTTGTCGCCCGCGACCACGGCGTGGCCGCCGGCCTCGCGCACCTCGCCCGCGCGCCTCGGGTAGCTGTCGTCGATCACGTCGAAGGCGAACTCGCTGATCTTCGGGATGTTGCTGCGGAACGGCAGGGCGCGCCCGCCCGCGGGCGAGATCTCGTCGGTCGAGATGTCGTCGCCGACCTTGAGCAGAACCGGCAGCTCGAGGCGATCGGGGATCGGCTCGATCTCCGGCAACTGGTCGATGTTCGGGCCTTTGATCAGCGGGGTCCGCCTTGCCTGGTCCGGAGGCAAAGGTGCGACCAGAAGCTCGGCGTTCATGATCTGCTGCGCCGGCGGCAGGGTCCTGGGATAGGGCATGCCGAGGTCGCGCGGGTCGGTGATCTTGCCGATCAGCGCCGAGGCGGTCGCCGTCTCGGGGCTGCACAAGTATACGCTGTCCTCCTTGGTGCCGGAGCGGCCCGGGAAGTTGCGCGGTACCGTGCGCAGGCTGTTGCGGCCGGAAGCCGGCGCCTGGCCCATGCCGATGCAGCCGTTGCAGCCGGCCTGGTGCAGCCGCGCCCCGGCGCGCACCAGGTCGATCAAGAGGCCGTCCCTGATCAGATTCTCGAGCAGCTGGCGCGAGGTCGGGTTGACGTCGAACGAGACGTTGTCGGCGATCTTGCGGCCGCGCACCATGTGCGCCGCCACCGCGAAGTCGCGATACCCCGGGTTCGCCGAGGAGCCGATGTAGGCCTGGTACAGATCCTGGCCCGCGACCTCGCGCACCGGCACCACGTTGCCGGGGCTCGACGGCTTCGCGATCAGCGGCTCGAGCGTCGCCAGATCGAGCTCCTCGTGGAGGTCGTAGTCGGCGCCCTCGTCGGCCATAAGCGGGGTCCAGTCGTCCGCGCGCCCCTCGCTCTCGAGGAAGCGCCGGGTCTCCCGATCCGACGGGAACACCGTGGTGGTCGCGCCGAGCTCGGTGCCCATGTTAGCGAGCACGTGCCGGTCCATGGCGCGCAGGCTTGCGAGGCCCGGGCCGTGGTACTCGATGATGCGATCGCGGCCGCCGTCGACGTCGTGGCGGCGCAGCATCTCCAGGATCACGTCCTTGGCGCTGACCCAGTCGGGCAGCAGGCCCTCCAGCCTCACCCCCCAGATCTGGGGCATCTGGAGGTGGAGCGGCTTGCCGGCCATCGCCAGCGCCACCTCCACGCCGCCGGCGCCGAACGCCAGCATGCCGAGCGAGCCGGCCGCCGGCGTGTGGCTGTCGGAGCCGACCAGCGTCTTGCCGGGCTTGCCGAAGCGCTGCATGTGCACGGGATGGCTGACGCCGTTGCCCGGCCGGCTGTACCACACGCCGAAGCGCGCGCACGCGCTGCGCAGGAACTCGTGATCGTCGGGGTTCTTGTGGTCCTCCTGCAGCAGGTTGTGGTCCACGTATTGCGCCGCAAGCTCGGTCTCGACCCGCTCGAGGCCCATGGCCTCGAGCTCCAGCATCACCAGCGTGCCCGTGGCATCCTGGGTGAGGGTCTGATCGATCTTGAGCGCGATCTCGGCGCCCGCCCGCATCTCGCCGTCGACCAGATGCGACTGGATCAGCTTCTGCGTGACGTTCTGTGCCATGATCCCCTCGATCAGCAAATTGCGGCCGCTGCGACCCGAAGATCAGGAACCGGCGGAGGCGACCGCCGATCCCCGATCGAGCGTTCGCATCGGCCGGTGATCACGTGGTCAACGGCGGCGCTGCGCGTGCGGTTCCGCATCGGCCGGCAGCCAAGGAACCCGGGTCCGATCCCCGCGTTACCTTGGTCCCAAAGGTCGGTGGCGCCAGGCCCGAACGGTCCGCGGCGCCCGCCACAGCATCGATCACGAAAGCCCCGAGGGAGAGCGAGATGCAACTCCGTGAGATCATGACCACCGCCGTGCAGCTGACCGATCCGGCGATGATGCTGAAGGACGCTGCGGCGTTGATGCGCGACGGCGACTTCGGCCTTCTGCCGGTCGGCGAGAACGATCGCCTCGTCGGTACCATCACCGATCGCGATATCGCGATTCGGGCGGTCGCCGCAGGCAAGGACCCCAGCGCCACGACCGTCCGGGAGGCGATGTCGGAAGGGATTCGCTATTGCTTCGAGGACCAGACGGTCGAGGAAGCGGCCGAGCTGATGAGCGACGCCCAGATCCGCCGCTTGCCGGTCCTCAACCGCGACAAGCGGCTGGTCGGCATCGTGGCCCTTGGCGATCTCGCCACCAACATCGAGGCGGCCGAGCCGGCCGGCCAGGCGCTGAGCGGCGTCTCCGAAGAGTGACCCGGCGGCCCCTCGGATCTTCGAGCGGGCGCACAGGAGGCGCGCAGGATCATCGAGAGTCCATTGTGATCGCCGGGAGGACGAGAGGCAAAGCTGCGTCCCCGATCCTCACTGGCACGATCGCCGAGGCGGACCGCCGCCATCGATCGTGAGGCAGGGGCCGGCCGCGTGCCTGGGTTCTCGTGGCTGGCTCGCGGCGGCTGGCTCAAAAGGGGCGACCTCGGTGGCTCGCTGGACCGGACCGGTCTTGGTGATCGGTCCGAAGTCCCAAGCGAGCCCGGGGCGCCACACGAGCTCGGCGGTCCATGCGGAGCGGCACGCCAACCGCGCGCGATACCGCCCGCGAAGGTCACGACTTCGCAGGCTCGGCAGGAGGCCCGGCGGTGCGCTCAGCGGGGATCCAACCTCGCGCGCTTCGCAATTGACAAGCCTCTGCGCTTGCCTGCGTAGTAGGCTCAGCTGGCCACTTATGGGTGGTCTCGGGGGACGCAGGGCCCGGCCGCCGGGCCCCAACAGGGAGAGACACGGATGACCAGAAATCTCGCCGCCGGGGGCCTCGGGCTGGCGCTCGCCGCCGCGCTCGCGACCGGCGCCTCGGCCAAGACCCTGGTGTACTGTTCGGAGGGCAGCCCGGAGGGCTTCAACCCGCAGCTCTATACCGCGGGCACCACCTTCGATGCGTCGTCGCGCACCATCTACAACACCATGGTCGAGTTCGAGCATGGGACGACCAACCTCCGACCGGGCCTCGCCGAGAGCTGGGAGATCTCCGACGACGGGCTGCAGTACACGTTCCATCTGCGCCCGGGCGTGAAGTTTCAGACCACCGACGGCTTCACGCCGACCCGCGACTTCAACGCCGACGACGTGGTCTTCAGCTTCGAGCGCATGTGGCAAGAGGATCATCCGTACCACGGCGTCTCGGGCGGTACTTACGAGTATTTCAACAGCGTCGGTCTGCCGGACCTGCTGGAGTCGATCGAGAAGGTCGACGATCAGACGGTCCGCTTCACGCTGAACGCGCCGAACGCGACCTTCGTGCCGATCATGGCCATGGACTTCGCCTCGATCCTCTCGGCCGAGTACGCCGAGCAGATGGCGGCGGCGGGCACGCCCGAGCAGGTCGACCTGCAGCCGGTCGGCACCGGCCCGTTCCAGCTGGTCGCCTACCAGAAGGACGCCGTGATCCGCTATCAGGCTCATCCCGATTACTGGGAGGGCAAGGCGGCGATCGACGATCTGGTGTTCGCGATCACCATCGACCCCGCGGTGCGCTGGCAGAAGCTGCAGGCAGGGGAATGCCACGTCATGCCGTATCCCAACCCGGCCGATCTCGAGGCGATACGCGCTCATCCGGAGATCGAGCTCCTGGAGCAGGAAGGGCTGAACGTCGGCTACCTCGCGTTCAATACCGAGAAGGAGCCGTTCACCGACAAGCGCGTGCGCCAGGCGCTGAATATGGCGATCAACAAGGAGGCGATCATCGATGCCGTGTTCCAAGGCGCCGGCCGCATCGCCAAGAACCCGCTGCCGCCCACGCTCTGGTCTTACAACGAGGCCGTCGAGGACTATCCCTACGATCCGGAGCAGGCCAAGCAGCTGCTCGAGGAGGCGGGCGTCACCGACCTCCAGACCAACATCTGGGCCATGCCGGTGCAACGCCCGTACAATCCGAACGCGCAGCGGATGGCGACGCTGATTCAGGCCGACTGGGCCGAGGTCGGCGTCCAGGCGGAGATCGTGAGCTTCGAGTGGGGCGAGTACCTCAAGCGCTCCCTTGCCGGCGAGCACGAGACCGTGCTGCTCGGCTGGACCGCGGACATCGCTGATCCGGACAACTTCCTGGGCGTCCTTTTGAGCTGCGCCGCGGCCAATGACGGCGCCAATCGGGCGCGCTGGTGCTACGAGCCGTTCGACGAGCTGATCACCCAGGCGGTACGCCTCAACGATCAGGCGGAGCGGACCGAGCTGTACGAGCAGGCCCAGGTGATCTTCAAGGAGGAGGCGCCCTGGGTCACGATCGCCCACTCGATCGTGTTCATGCCGGTGCGCAATGAGGTCGTCGGCTACAAGATCGACCCGTTCGGCGGCCACGTCTTCTACGGCGTCGATCTCGCGGGCTGAGCCGCCGCCGCCAGATTCCGACGCTCCCGGGGCGGCACGATCGCCCCGGGCGCGGGTCGTCTCGATCGCGGCCCAGCCGCCGCTGCGCGCGGCGCCAACGCAGGACGGGGTTCGTTCGGCTGGGGCACGGACGCATTCGCTTGATGCCCTTGTCATTGCCGGGCTTGACCCGGCAATCCACTCCGGAGCCCGCGCCGGCCTTGCGGGTGGATGCCCGGATCAAGATGCCATGGGGCGACGGACGCCGGGCCAGGGTAAGGTTCGGGGTTCCGAACAACCGAGCCTGGGAGACCGCGCCATGGCGATCTCGTCCCGATCCGCGGCGTCCGCCGCGCCCCAACCTGCCACGATTTTTGTCGCCCTGGAACTGAGCCGCGCGCGCTGGGTGGTGGCGGTGCACACGCCGCTCGCCGACAAGATCAGCCTGCACAAGCTCAAAGGCGGCGACAGCGAAGGGCTGCTCGCGCTGATCACACGCCTCCAGGCGCGGGTGCAAGCGGCGCTGGGCCGGGCAGTGGCGACGGTGTCGTGCTACGAGGCGGGCTGAGCCTGCCCTCGGGCCGGCACCGCCGGACCCGTGGGACGGCTTTTGGCGGCACCGCCGGCTCGAGGCTCATGGGGTGCGCAACCCTGTCCTCGACCCGCGTCCAGCACGTCAATCGCATCAAGGGGCTGGGCGCGACAAGAGGGGATCTACGGCTTGCAGCCGCTGCGCCGCGACCGGTGGCAGCGGCTCGCGGCCTTGCGCACCGGCGACGGACGGGCCCTGCCGCCGCGGCTTGCGGCGGCGCTCGGGCGCGAACTGAAGCGCCTCGAGCTGGGGCTCGAGATGATCACCGCGCTCGAGGCCGAGCGCGACGCGATCGTCGCCGCGCCAGCACCGGCGCATCCCCACGCGCCCAAAATCCAGGCGCTCGCCCGGCTCAAGGGGATCGGCCCCGAGTTCGCCACCGTGCTGGTCGGCGAGGTGGCTCACCGCGCCTTCGCCAACCGCCGTCAGGTGGCGCGCCATGTCGGCCTGACCCCAAGCCCGTTTTGCAGCGGCAGGATGGCCCGCGAGCAGGGCATCAGCAAGAGCCTGTCCTCGGGCCGGCTCCCTCGGGCCCGCCGTGGGCGGGACCCGGGGGATCGAACTGGCCTGGATGTGGCTGCGCCACCAGCCCGCGCGCGCTCAGCCAATGGTTCCAGCAGCGGAGGCGCGGCGAGGGGTCGTCGGCGCCGGATCGCCGCCGCGGCGCTCGCGCGCAAGCTGCTGGTGGCGCTGTGGCGCTACCTCGAGACCGGCCTGGTCCCCGACGGCGCCGTGCTCAAGGGCTGAACGCGAGGCGCCGCGGCGAGCGCCGACCCGCCGAGGCGGATGCGTGACCGTGCCCGGGCAGGGCTGCGCGACAGCCGCGGTCAAGATGGGTCCCATCCACTCGGAGCCCGACACCCCGCCGCATGGGGGACCTTGGTCCGGGGCTCGTGCCCCGACCGGATATGAGTTGAGGCGGTCGATCCGCCTGATGACGAACGGCTCCGGCCTCGGCATCGACGAGCACGAGGAGCACCTCGATGACCACCGGCTACAACCCCCTTGACTCACCCACGCCCCATATGAGCCCGGGCATGACCAACAAAGGTACGTTCCGTTTGCGTCGGTGCACTAGACTAGACTAGACTAGACTAGCCACGATTGCCCGGATCGCCGCCGCCGCGGAAAAGTTCGCGATCCCGCTCAAGAGGCAGAAGGTGGCGGCCATACGATCGTGTCGAGGGGTTCAGGTCGGCCGAGGGCAAAACCCTGCCCGTAGTTCACGCCGAGCGCTCGCAGCTCGTCGGCGATCGCCATGTCCTCGACGCACTCGGCCACCGTCTGGATGCCCAAGCTGCGCCCGATCCGCTGCGCCGCTTCGATGATGGCGCGATCGACCGCGTCGTGAACGATGTTCTGGACGAAGCTGCCGTCGAACTTGAGATAGTCGACAGGCAGGAGCTTGAGATACCGCAGCGACGACAGCCCGGCCCCGAAGTCATCGAGCGCGAACCGGCAGCCGATCGCCTTCAGCGCCTTCATCAGATCCACGGCCTGGCTCAGCCTGGCGATCGCCGCGGTCTCGGTAATCTCGAAGCAGATCGTGCTCGGCGTGACGTCGAACGTCTCGAGCTGCTGACGGATGAAGCCGAGCAGCGAATCGTCGTTGAGCGAGTCGCCCGAAAGATTGACGCTCAGGCGCATCGCAAGCGATTTGGGCAGCTGGGTTCGGGTCCTGGCGCAGTACTCGAAGGTGGCGCGGATGACCCAGCGATCGATCGCGCTCATCAAGTTGTAACGCTCGGCCGCAGGAATGAAGGTGCTCGGCAAAATGAGCTGCCCCTCGGGGCTGGTGAAGCGCAGGAGGATCTCGTAGTGCGCCGCCGGCGCGGCGCCAACCACACCGGCGAGCGGCCAGATCGGCTGACCGAACAGCTCGAGACGGCCCGATTCGAGCATGTCGCGAATATCTGCGGCCGAGTGGAGCTCGCTATGCCGAAGCGCGAGTTCGGCGTCCTCCGGCCGGTAGATATGCACCCGGTTGCGCCCCCGGTCCTTGGCCATGTAACAGGCCACGTCGGCCTGACTGAGCAGCGCCGCCGGGCTCGCGGCCAGCCTGGTCACCGCGATCAGGCCGATACTGACGCCAATACCGAAGCTGCGTCCCTCCCACGCGAAGCGCAGCTCGCTGACGCGCCGGAGGATGGCTTCCACGATGTGCTGCGCATCTTCGAGCTCGCAGTTCTCGAGCAACAAGCCGAACTCGTCGCCGCCGAGCCGGCCGAGCGAGTCTCGGTCGCGGATGTGATGACGCAGCAGTTCCGCGAACTGTCGCAGCAGCTGATCGCCGGCGATGTGACCGCAGGTATCGTTGACCACCTTGAACTGATCGAGGTCCAGGTAAGCCAGCACGTGCCTCCTGCCGCGCTCGCGCGCGCTCTGCAGAGCATGTGCCAGGCGCCGTTCGAACTCGCGGCGGTTGACGAGCTCGGTCAGCGCATCGTGCTTGGCCTGGTGCTCGACCTGCCGGGCGAGACCCCGGGCTTCGGTGACGTCCTGGAAGATCAGCACGGCACCGAGGATCTCGTTGGATCGACCGCGGATCGGTGCCGCCGTGTCGGCGATCAGATATTCCTTGCCGCTGCGGCTGATCAGCACCGTATTGTTGGCCAGGCCGGTGACGATCCCCTCCCGAAGCGCCCGTTCGACCGGGTCCGCGGCTGGCGCTCGCGTCTGCTCGTTGAAGATCCGGAAGATCTCGGGCAGCGGTCGGCCGCGCGCGTCTTGGAGCGACCAGCCGGTGAGCTTTTCCGCGACCGGGTTGAGGTAATTCACACGCGCGCTCGCATCGGTGGTGATCGCCGCATCACCAATCGAGCGAAGCGTGATCTGGGCCAGCTCTCGCTCCTCGAAGATCGTCTGTTCGGCCTTCTTCCGCTCGGTGATGTCCTCGATGGCCAGCAGGACGGCCGGCGCTTTCTCGCCCCCTTGGCGCAGCCGGCGGGCATTGAGAAGCATGGTCCGCTGCCCGAGGTCCGGAAAGTCGTGCTCGACCTCGAACGCTTCGACCGTCGTGCGGTCCGGGAGGATTCGCTCGAGCAGCTCGCGGAGCGCCGGAATCTCCCACTGACCGTTGCCGAGACGGTACAAGAATTCGCCTTCGGTCGTCTCGGCGCTGACGCCGAAGGTGCGGTAAAAGGCGCGATTGGCGGAAATGACCCTCAGCCTGTCGTCGAGCACGATCAGAGGGCTGTGCACGGTATCGACGACATTCTCGGCGAACGTCCGGGCAGCCTCAACGGCATCCTCGACCTTCTTGCGCTCGGTGATATCGACCGCGATGCCGGCGATCTCTTCGATCCCGCCGTGCGCGCTGGGTACCGGATCGATCGTCAAGTCATAGAAGCGCAGGTCCGTCGAGCCGATCGGATGAGCTTGGACTTCGGTGCGGACGCCGATCCCGGTGTCGAAGACCTGGCGCTTGATGCGTTCCAGCGCGCTCGCGTGCTCAGGCTCGATCAGATCGCGGTCGGTCTTGCCGACGACGACTTCGGGGGCATGGCCGTCATGGTGGGGATGATGGATCCAGGTGTAGACGAGATCACGATTCTGCCGAAACATGACGACCGGGAAGCCGTCGACCGCAGACGGGAGGGGTGCCGCGAGCGGGTCCGACCCGCGCTCTCCTGATGCTCGCTCGACGGGCTCTCCCGTCGCGGCCTCGGCCTGTCTCGCGGCGCCCGCGGCAGCCGCCAGCAAGCGCACGCGTTCCGCTTCGAGCGCCTCGAGCTGTCGCCGCAAGCCTTCGATGGTGTCAGCGTTGTCCTTCTCTGCCGCCAACTCGCGCATGTCGGCCTCCTGCGCGCTATCGTCCACGCTTAGATGGAGGCCAAGACATTAGACCAGAACGCGAACCTGGGGCAACCCGAGACTCCCCGGCCGTGCCGTGCCCCTCGACCACGGCGTCGAGCGCGACCAGGACGTATCGGCGAGCCGTCAGCCGCCGCCGGTGAAGGCGTGCTCGCCGCGCTCCAGCAGCAGGGGAATGACCAGATCCTCCTCGTCGTCGAGGTGGCGCAGAAGGTTTCGGCCGAGGTCGACGTGAGCATCGTAGAAGCGCGCGACCTCGGCGCGGAAGCCCACGGTATCCTCCTTGCCGAGGACAACGTCCGCCCGCTCCACGATGCCGAGGATCGTGGTGTGCATCGCCTCGTGGTCGCGCTCGAGCAGCTCGAAGCCGGGCGCGAGCCGCGGCTCCGCCCGGCGGAAGATGGGAAAGTAATGAAAATCCTCGACCTGGTGGTGCTCCTCGAGGCCGCCCAGCGACCAGCGCAGATGCTGGACCAGCCAGGGCTTGAAGTCCGCGGCCTCGCTCCGCTCGTCCAAGGCCGCCTCGGTGCCGCTTCGGATGATCTCGTCGAGGCGCCGGAGCATCTCGTGGCGCTGCAGCCAGAAACGCGCGATGTCGCCGAGGTTGGCGTGGCTCGCCCAGGTGTCGCGCGGATGGCCGCCGCGCCAGCACGCGCAGCTCGTCGCTGAGCGCCGTGGGCTGGTCCGCCACTTCGCCCGGCCTCTGCCCCAGGATCGGCCGCAAGGTCAGCCGCAAGGTCAGCCGATGTGCTCGCGCAGGAAGGCGAGGGCGCGCTCGCGTGCCAGGCGCGCGCTCTCGGCGTGGTGCGAGGCGCGCTGGTCGCAGTTGAAGCCGTGCCCGGCCGGGTAGATGTAGACCGGCAGCTCCGGGTGCGCCGCCTTCAGCCTGTCCACCCCCTCGAGCGGGATGGCGTGGTCCTGCTCGCCGAAATGGAGCTGGACCGGGCAGCTCGGCTGCTCCCCGGCGAGGTCCGGCACGCCGCCGCCGTAGTAGCTGACCGCCGCCGCGAAGGTGCGCGAGCGGGTGGCGGCGACCCAGGCCACGGTGCCGCCCCAGCAGTAGCCGACGACCCCGATCCGGCCGGCCCCGGCCGCCTCCTTGGCCGCGGCCTCGACGTCGGCGAGCGCCTGGTCGAGCGACACCTTCTCGCGGATCGCGCGCCCTGCGCTCACGTGGTCGGGCTCATAGCCGAGCTCGACCCCGCGCTCCGCCCGGTCGAACAGCGCCGGCGCCACGGCGACGTAGCCCTGCCCCGCGTAGTCGTCACAGACGGCGCGAATGTGGCTGTTGACGCCGAAGATCTCCTGCACGATCACCACCGCGCCGCGCGGCGCACCCTTCGGATCGGCGCGGTAGATGCCGAGCTCGTGGCCGTCGGCGGCCGTGCCTCGAATCGTCGTCCCCACGGTCTCTCCCCCTGGTTCTGCCGGACCGGCTCCGGCGGCGAACCAAGCTGCCCGGTGCGCGATCCCGGGTCAATCGTCACCCGCGTCCTCCCGATGGGGGTCGACACCGGCCCGGGCGGCGAGTAGCCAGGATGCGGCGGCGGATTCGGACGAAGCATGACGTCTTTGGCGCGCAGCGTGTGGCGGGTCGTGGTTGCGGGGGCGTTCGCGACGAGCCTGCTGATGTTGTCCGCCGGGCTGGCCCTGGATGCGCCTGCGGCCGGCCAAGCCGCGCTCGCGCCCGCGCCGGGCACGCTGCGGGTCTGCCCGGCCGGCCAGTCGCAGCCGGGCTGCCGCTATGAAGG
>JBOHKK010000146.1:0-14040 GCA_050729115.1 Geminicoccaceae bacterium
CGACGGCGCCGGTTTCTTCCAGAAGGAAGCCGAAACCGGGCCTGGCGCGCGCCAGCTCCCGGCGCAGGATCTGCTCGGCGCGCCGGTCGGCGGCGCTGACGAAATCGCCCGGGCCCTTGATCGAGACCTGAAGATTCTCGACCTCGCCGAAATCGCGCACCAGCGGCCGCGCCGCCTTGTGCACGGCCTGGATCATCACGGTGACGTTGGCGGAACGGAGTGCCATGAGGTGTCGCCTGGCGCCTTCGGGTTTGGCGCGCCGGCTCAGTGCTTGGCGCGCTCGACGTAGCTCGGTCCGGCGATGTTGACCACGACCTTAGTGCCGGCCTCGATGTGCGGCGGCACCATGATCCGCACGCCGTTCTCGAGCACCGCCGGCTTGTAGGAGGCGGCCGCGGTCTGGCCCTTGACCACCGGATCGGCCGCGATCACCTCGAGCACCGAGGTCTCCGGCAGCCGGACCATCAGGGGCCGGCCTTCGTAGGTCTGAACCGTGAGCGCCATGCCTTCCTGCAGGAAGGGCAGGCTGTCGCCCAGGAGATCCTTCCCGATCGTGATCTGCTCGAAGGTCTCCTGCTCCATGACATTGAGCTGCCCGTCCTCCTCGTAAAGGTATTGGTACGCCTTCTCCTCGAGGCGGACGCGCTCGACGGTCTCGGCGGCACGGAACCGCTCGTTCAGCTTGGTGCCGTCGACCAGGTCCTTGAGCTCGACCTGCTGATAGGCGGGTCCCTTGCCCGGCTTGACGTGCTCGGCCTTCACCACCATCCACAGCCGATCCTTGTGCTCGAGCACGTAGCCAGGGCGGATCTCGTTACCGTTGATCTTCATGGGGATCACCCGGGGTTTGCATGCGGACCGCCGCTCCGGCGGCAGCCATGTTCACGGCGCGTCGCTTCTCTAGCGCAATCGCCCCGTCCGGCAAAGCCGATCCGATCTAAGTCGCCTCGAGCGCCTCGCGAAACCGGCGGACCACCGCTGCGGCGCCATCGGGATCGGTCCAGACCGACCCGCCGGCGGCGACGAAGTCGGCGCCCGCGCGCGCCAGACGCGCGCAATCGTCCTTCGTGGTCGCCACCTCCGCAAGACACGGCAGCACGCACACCTCGCTCCACCATTCGAGCAGGTCGTACACCTCTTGCCCGGCCGGATGATCGAGGTCGCCGAACGCCACGTAGTCGGCGCCCGCCTCGCCCGCGACCATCGCGGCATCGCGCGAGTGACCGCAGGAGACGCCGAGGATCCGCTCGGGGCCGAGCGCCGCCCGACTCGCCGCCACAGCGGCCGCGCCGATCCCAAGATGGACACCGTCGGCGCCGACCTCAAGGGCCGACGCGACATGATCCCGCAGCAGGAAGGCGACGCCGTGGTCGGTGCAGGTCGCGCGCAGGCGTCCGGCGAGCCTCAGGCCGCTTGCTTGCGCATCCTCCAAGGCATCGGGGCGGAGCACGAAGCCGGCGATGCCGCCGGTCGCGAGCGCGGCATCGAGCTGCGCGGCGAAAAGCGCGGGATCGAGGCGCGCCGGGCCGATCAGCAGGAGCTGGCAGCCGGCCTCGGCGGCGTCGATGGTCTCCTCCGCACGGCTCATGCCGGGCTCACGAACCTTTGTTCACCCGGCATGAGATTTCTCCTCGGGCGCGCGGCCGACCAGCCAACCCCGCGCTCGGGCGCGCGGCCGACCAGCCAACCCCGCGCGCTACCGACCGCGAAGGTCGGGGCTTCGCAGTGTCGGTGTCACGCCTCGTTGAGGTAGATCTTGATCACCTCGTCGAGCAGCGCGAGCGCCTCGGCCTTGGGCCGGGTGAAGCTGTTGCGGCCGATGATCGAGCCGGAGGCGCCGCCGTCCCGGATCTGGCGGATCTCGTTGAGGAAACCTTCGGTGCCGGTGGCCTCGCCGCCCGAGAACACCACCAGGCGCTGGCCGGCGAAGCTGCACTGCATGACGTGACGCACCCGCGCCGCCAGGGTCGAGCGGTCGATGTCCTGGGTCTCGTAGACCTTCTTCGCGGCGTCCAGGTCGATCCGGTCGCTCGGCGGCTTGACCTTGATCAGGTTGGCGCCCATCAGCGCCGCCATGTGCGCCGCGTAGGCGACGATGTCGAGCGCGGTCTCGCCGTCCTTGGACACCTTGCCGCCGCGCGGGTACGACCAGACCACCGCGATCAGGCCGCAGGACTTGGCCTCGCGGATGATCTCGCGCAGCTCCTCCATCATGGCGTAGCACTGATCGGAGCCCGGATAGATGGTGAAGCCGGCGCCGATGCAGCCAAGCCGGAGTGCGTCCTTGACCGACGCGGTGACCGCCTGGTCCGGGATCCCGGCCGCGAGGCTGTTGGCGCTGTTCATCTTGAGGATGGTCGGCAGCTGCCCGGCGTAGGTGTCGGCGCCCTGCTCGAGCAAGCCGAGCGGGGCGGCATAGCCCGACAGCCCGGCATCCAGCGCCAGCTGGTACAGGTAGTGCGGGTCGTAAGCCGGCGGATTGGACGCGAAGCTCCGGGCCGGACCGTGCTCGTAGCCCTGATCGACCGGCAGGATCACCAGCTTGCCGCTGCCGGCGAGGCGGCCGTGCATCAAGAGCCTCGCCAGGCTGCCCTTGACGCCGGGATTCTCGCCCTCGTACCAGGACAGGATCTCCTTGACCTTCGGGGTGAACTGCATGGCTCGGCTCCCTTCGATTTGTTCGGACGGCCGCTTGGCTGGCAGCCATCCGGGCACTTCGAACACCTTCCCGTGACATAGCGCCGGGGCATGCCCGGAAGCAAGCGCGGCAGCCCCTGGCCCTGCCAGACGCTCGAGTTCACGCCTTGTTCCCGTGCCCGACCTCGCGCTGCAGTTGCGCTCGGACCATCGCCGCCGCATCGTCCTCCGGCGCCAGCTCGAGCGCATCGGGGGCCGCCGTCTCGTGCACCAGGAGCGCGCCCACCTGCTCGGCCATCTCGCCGAGCCGCTGCGCCGTGGCTGCGCCGCCCGAGAAGCTCAGCCGCCGGCAGCCGGTGCGCAGCGCCGCCATCGCGATCCCCGGATCGTCGCCGCAGTCGATCAGCAGCTCGTGGCCGACCGCCTCGCCGAGCGCCCTGAGATAACCGACGCCGGCGTAGGCCGCGGCCCCGGGCGCGCTGCGCAGCCGGATCGCGCACCCCAGCTCGGCGGCGGCCGCCAGCGCGCCCCGGGCCTGCTCGAGGTCATGGACCACGACCTGGCACGCAGCCCGACTGCCGGAGCCGGTCGGGTGGCTGCCGGCGCCGCCCGCCGGGTCAGCCGCCGGCGGTCGCACGCGAGGTCGGACGGTAGGTCATCGCGTTGAGGCCGCCGCGGTGGACTGCCCGCCATGACCGTGCAGGGCCGCTCGTTCCCCCGGCCCGGGAGGCGGCGGCATCTCGGGGATGATCTCGGGCGGCATCTTGATCTCCGGGTCTTCCTCCTCATCCGGCGACCGGTCCATCTCCGGCTCCTCCGGTCGGCGGGAGGGGTCCCTGATGATGATCGGCTCGGCAGGCGGCCGGCCCGGAGGCTTGGGCAAGGGATCGGGCATGGTCTCCTGGATGGCGCCGTAGACGGTCCGGCCAGAGAGGCCGAGCGATTTCGCGATCGTCTGCATCGACTTAGCCTCCCGACGAAGGTTTCGAGGTCCCACCTTGGCGCGATAACGGCTGGCCCCTTCTCCCCTTGAATAATGGGCACGCGGCGCTCGCTTGCCAACCGACTGAGACACATCGAAGGCGCATCGGGATGATCGACGGCTACCCCCGATCGGCTGACCGTGACGCCGTCCCGCGTCGTGCGGCGGGCCCGGCCGGATTCTCGTCGACCAGGCTGGAATGCGGATGGCGTCGGTCGCCGCGGACGTTGCGCTTGCGCACGTAGGTGATGGCGGCTTCGGGGTGCGCCGTCTTGACCTTGAGCGCGGCAATGAGCGCGTCCTCGGCGTCGACCGTCATCTGGTCAGCCTTGTTCCCGATCTTGATCCCGACCGCATACCGTAAGGTCATGGTCGCCGCCCTCCGTGATCCGACCGCAAGCCGGCTTCGGCCCCTTGGGGCCCCGAGCGGGCACGGGCCGGATGGCATTGGCCGAGTTTCACCCGCTAGAGAATGCGTCTTCCCGCGTGCTCCGCCAAGGGGAGGGCTCTTGACCGGCCCCATCCTTGTGGAGCCGCGCGGTCCCGAGCGCCAAGCTGCGGCAGCTTGCGACCGCCGGCTCGCGTGGCGCCCCGGCTTGGGACGACCTGCGATCGGCTCGCCGCGCGACCGTCACGGTGCTAGACTATCAGAGCTGGTCGAGCCTTCGGCGCCCGCCGTCCGGCCCAGCGGCTCCGGGTCTGGAGGGTCGGTGGACCCGGGCGACTTCGGGATGCGCCTCATGCCCTCGGTGGGGACGTAGACGTGAAGGTCGCACGAGGTCGGGTCGCGCGAGGGCGATCGCCATTCTCCTGATCGGGGCCACACGCCATGGACATCGTGATCGCGGCCGCGGTGGTTGGCCTGGCCATGACCGGCGCCAGCCATGTCGCGAGCATCGCGCTGGCGCTGCGACGGGTCGCCAAGGGCCGGAGGCGGCTGGGCCCACGGCCGCCGGCGGGGGTCTCGATCCTGCGCCCGGTCTGCGGGCTCGAGTACGGCATCGAGGCGACGCTCGCCGCGTCCTTCCAGATCGACCACTCGAGCTACGAGGTGATCTTCTGCGTCGCGGCGGCCAACGACCCGGTGGTGCCGATCGTGCAGCGGCTGATCCGGGCGCACCCCGAGGTTCCCGCGCAGCTGCTCGTGGGCGGCGAAGGGCGCGGCCCCAACCCCAAGCTCGCCAACCTCATGAAGGCGTGGGGCGTTGCCCGCCACGACTGGATCGTGCTGTCCGACAGCAACGTCCTGATCCCGCCCGACTATCTCGACCGACTGTTCGCCCGTTGGACCGAGCGTTGCGCCTTCGTCTGCTCGCCACCCGTCGGCATCGACGTGCAAGGCTGCGCGGCCGAGCTCGAGGCGGCGTTCCTCAACACCTTCCAGGCACGCTGGCAGATGGCCATGGACGAGCTCGGCTTCGGCTTCGTCCAAGGCAAGACGTTGCTTTTGCGGCGCAGCGATCTCGCCCGCGAGGGCGGGCTGGCCGCGCTCGCGCGCGAGGTCGCCGAGGACGCGGCGGCCACCAAGCTTGCGCGCCTTTGGGGCCGCGAGGTGCGCGCCGCCGATCAGCCGTTCCCTCAGCCGCTCGGGCGGCGCAGCCTCGCCGGCATCTGGCAGCGCCAGCTGCGCTGGGCGCGGCTGCGCCGGGCGTCGTTCCCAGGCTTCTTCTGCGCCGAACTCCCGGCCGGCGGAGTTTTCCCGTTCCTTCTCGCCTGTGGCCTCGCGACCGCGGATGTCCTGCCCTGGGCGGGCGTCGTGGGCATGATGCTCGCCTGGTACGGTGCCGAGGCGCTGTTGGCCCGCGCCTTCGGTTGGCCGCTGCGGGTCCGCTCGCCGCTGTTCTGGATCGCGCGCGACCTCCTGCTGCCGGTCCTTTGGATCCACGCCTGGGTGGCCGACGGCTATGAATGGCGCGGCCACCCGGTCGACCTCCGCCCGACCACCTGAGCTCGCGGCCGCCGGCAAGGGTCGTCCAGCGCGGCAGGTACGTTACAGCGCCAGCTCCCAGGTCTCGCCGATCAGCTCGTGGCCGAAGCTGTGGTGCGCCTCCTGGTGGACCAGCCGGTAGCCCGCCTTCTCGTAGACGTGGCGTGCGGCGTGCAGCACGCTGTTGGTCCACAGCGTGATCGTGCGGTAGCCCGCGCGCCGGGCGAAGCGCTCGCACTCCTGGACCAGGCGGGCGCCGATGCCGAGCCCGCGCGCCTCGGGCTCGACCAGGAGCAGGCGCAGCTTGGCCACCTCGTCGGATTGCCGGACCAGCAGCACCGAGCCGACCGGGGCGCCGTCGCGCTCGGCGATCCAGCAGCGCTCCCGCCTGGGATCGTGGTGACGCACGAACTGCGCGACGATCTCGGCGACCAGCGCCTCGAACTGGACATCGAACCCGTACTCCTCGGCGTACAGGATGCCGTGGCGGTGCACGATCCAGCCGAGGTCGCCGGGCTGCTGCGGGCGCAGGAGGTAAGGGAGCTTGGGGGCATGCCCGGCGCCGAGCAGGCTCTCGATCGTGCCCATGGCTTCGAGCAGACGCCTGCGCGCTCCCTCCGGCAAGGCCCCGAGCATGGCGCCGATCTGAGCCTGCGTCGCCTGCTCGAGCAGGCCGAACGCCGCCCGACCCTCCGCGGTCAGCGCCAGAAGGTTCTGGCGGCCGTCGACCGTGGACGGCCGCCGGTCGATCAGACCTCCCCGTTCGAAGCCGCGCAGGATGCGACTGAGGTAGCCGGCATCCAGCCCCAGCTCCTTACCGAGCTCGGCCGCCGTCGGCTGCTCGCGGTGCGCCAGCTCGTACAGCACGCGCGCCTCGGCGAGCGAGAACGGGCTCTTCAGCAGCCCCTCCTGCAACACCCCGATCTGGCGGGTGTAGAAGCGATTGAAGCGGCGCACGGCTTCCACGCTGCCACTGAGCTCCTCGGCCATCGCAGATCACCCGGACGAAGACGCTGCCAGTATCAATTATATATTTGACGGCGTCAACCTTATCCGACGCCTACGCTCCCGAGCGAGCCGTCGGTCTCAGGGCCGTCGGTAGGTGATGCGGTAGATCGCCCCGGCGTGGTCGTCGGAGACCAGGAGCGAGCCGTCGGGCAACTCGGCGACATCCACGGGACGGCCAAAGACGCGGCCACCAGCGCCCAGCCAGCCGTCGATGAACACCTCGGTGCCGGTCGGATGGCCATTGGCGTCGAAGCGCACCCGCACGAGCCGGTAGCCGATCGGATCGGTGCGGTTCCAGGAGCCGTGCTGGGCGACGAAGGCGTCATGGCGGTAGTCGTCGGGGAACATGCGGCCACGGTAGAAATGCATGCCGAGCGCGGCGACGTGCGCTTCGAAATTCAGCACCGGATGGGTGATCGCACCGGGCGGCGCCCGGCCCTCGAACTGGGGATACGGGGCGTCCGGCGCATAGACGTACGGATAGCCGAAGTGCAGATCGCGCTCCGGTGCCCGGTTGAGCTCGTCCGGGGGGATCAGGTCGCCGAGCTGATCGCCGCCGTGGTCGGTGAAGAACAGCTCTTTCGTCTTCGGATGCCAGTCCAGACCGACCGCGTTGCGCACGCCGCGCGCGAAGATCTCGAGCTCATGGCCGTCCGGGCGCATGCGCACGATGGTGCCTTCGAAGCCACGCACCGCACAGACGTTGCAGGGGGCACCGATCGTGACGTACAGCCGCCCGTCGGGGCCGAAGGCGGCATAGCGCCAGCCGTGGTGGCGAAAGTCCGGCAGAACGCCGGGCGGCACCACGATCTCGCGCTCCCCGGAGGGATCGAAGCGGCTGATCTGATGCTGCTCGACCACGAACAGCGCGCCATTGGGACCGAGCGCCAGGCCGTTTGGCACCTCCAGGCCGCTTGCGACCTCGACGACCTCGTTGGCGATGCCGTCCCGCTCGGGATCGAGCGCCGCGAATAGGCGATCGTTGCGAGTGCCGACGTAGATTCTGGCGCCATCCTCGGCGACGGCCAGCGAGCGGGCGCCGGGCACCTGCGCGAAGACCTCGATCGCAAAGCCCGGGGGCGCGCGCAAGCGATCGACCGGCAGTTGGGCGCGGCCTTGGCTTGGGGCCACCTGGGCCGCGAGAACGACGCTCATCGTGAGGCAACAAGCGACGTTGGATCTCATGAACCACATCCCGCAGGTCAAACTGGAAGCCGCCCTTGTCTACACCAACGGTTGTCCGGCGTCATTCGGAGGATGGCAGCGGGCGGAGGATGGCAGCGGGCGGGGGATGGCAGCGGGTAGAGGATGGCAGCCGGCGCGGTCGTGTGGGGCGGCGGCGCGGCATCCGATCGCAGCCGGGGCCGAATCATGCCTCCCGTCCGAGCAGCGCCTCGTCGTGTGGAAAGCGTGAGAGCAGCTCGATGCCGCTCTCGGTGACCAGCACCTGCTCCTCGAGCTTGACGCCTTCGAGACCACCTTCGGCGCCGATGTAGCTCTCGACGCAGAGCGTCATGCCCGGCTCGATCACGCCGTCATAGCCGCTGGCCGCGAGGTCGTGCCGGTGCAGGATGTACGGATACTCGCCGGTCATGCCGACCCCGTGGGCGAGGACGAAGTAGCGGTTCGCGACGTAGGCATCCGGGATCGGCCAGGCGATCTCGCTCAGCTCCTTGAAGCTCATGCCGGGTTTCAGACGTTCGATGTTGGTATGGACCTGCTCGTAGGCCAGGCGATACAGCTGGCGCTGCGCAGCGCCCGGGCGGCCACGGCCACAGAAGAAGGTGCGCGAGAAGTCGGCGTAGTAGCCGAAGCGGCCGACCACGTCGGTATCGAGCGCGACCAGATCGCCGTTCTGGATGGCGCGGCGGCCGGCCTCCTTGAACCATGGGTTGGTGCGCGGCCCCGAGGACAAGAGCCGCGTCTCGACGTAGTCGCAATCCTGCTCGATGATGCTCCTGTGCAGCAGCGCCCACAGCGCGTTCTCGCTCATGCCGGGCCGCAGGCCGGCCCGCATCTCGGCGACCGCCCGCTCGACCGCGGCGAGCGACTGACGGATGCAGACCAGCTCTTCGGGCGTCTTGATCGCCCGGGCGCGCTCGACCGGGTCCTGGGCGTCGGACAGCGCGAAGCCTTGATCGGCCAGCGCGGCGGCGGCGGCCCAGTTCACGCGCTCGATCGCGACCCGTCGACTGCCCCCGCCGTGCCGGCGGACCAGATCGCCGATCTCGGCCGCCCAGACCTTGGCCTTGTCCTCGACCCGCGGCCCGGAAGCGGCGAACGACACCGTGGTCGCCGGCCGGATCTCGTCGATCGTCTCGAGCCCCTCGGCCAAGTGGTGGCAACCGGGAAACTCGAACAGGATCACCGGTCCCTCGGCCGGCACGAACAGATAGCGCGCCGGGTTGCGCAGATGGAACACCTGCATGTTGCGGGCGCCGGTCGCGTAGCGGATGTTGACCGGGTCGACCAGCACGCCCGCCGCCAGGTCGCGCTGCTTCAGCTGCGCGCGCAGCCGCTCCAGGCGGCCCAGCCGCAGGCGCGACAGGTCGGGAGCAGCGTCCGCGCCGCTCTTACGATCTTGCTCGATGTCACGGAGGGGCGGGCTCACAGCCAGCCGAAGCCGCGCGCCATCACCGCGAGCAGGCTACCGAAGCCGCCGAAGAAGAGTACCATGACTGTAATTAGGAGCCCGACCAACCAGAGGAACTGTGTTGACGCCTCCTTTCGCATGTCGCGGATCTGCGCGTCGATGGTGGCCAAACGGCTCTCTACCGACTGCTGCCACGCATCCATGCCACCTCCAGAGGATCCACGACCACCGTGGGCCAGCTTGCGTTCCTGTATACCCTGGTCGAGCTTTCTATCGCGCAGCGTGTAATCGACATTAGATCTCTCAGACTCGGACATGTCACTCGTCATCCAAGATCGTATCGATAGTCTTCTGGATTTGAAGTTTTGCCTTGGCTAGGGAATCCAAAATGTGGCTGTACTCGTCCTCACTAGCTTGATCACCGGCTTCGCGATGTTGTTTGTCGACTAACCGGTCAACTGCGAACGTCAACTCGTTCACTGCCCGTGCGAGTTGCAAAATGGCGACCTCGAGCGCCAGTTCGTTGCCAGCGTAGGTCTTGCTGGTTTCCATCCGACTGGATCCCAACCGTGTGCTCGGGAGCGACCAGCATGCCATTATCGCCGCGAACGGTCGAGAAGACGTTTCAGCTCATAGAGTAGCTCCAGCGCGTCCTTCGGCGTCAGCTCGTCGGGGCTCACCTCGCGCAGGGCGGCTTCGAGCGGCGAGGGCCCGGCGACGGGCGGCGGCGCGGGCCGGGTGCGGCTCGCCGCGGCGGCGAACAGCGGCAGGTCCTCGGCGAGATCGGCGGTGCTCTTGGCCTCGCCCTGCTCGAGCCGATGCAGCACCTGCTCGGCGCGCGCCAGCACCGCTTCGGGCAGGCCGGCGAGCCGCGCCACATGGACGCCGTAGGAGCGATCGGCAGCACCTTCCGCCACCTCGTGCAGGAACACCACGTCGCCCTGCCATTCCTTGATGCGCATGGTCCGGCAGACCAGGCGCTCGAGCTTGGCGGCGAGCGCGGTCAGCTCGTGGAAATGCGTGGCGAACAGGGCGCGGCAGCGGTTCACCTCGTGCAGGTGCTCGACCACCGCCCAGGCGATCGAGAGGCCATCGAAGGTCGCCGTGCCGCGGCCGATCTCGTCCAGGATCACCAGGCTCCTCGGCGTCGCCTGGTTGAGGATCGCGGCGGTCTCGACCATCTCGACCATGAAGGTCGAGCGCCCGCGCGCCAGATCGTCCGCCGCCCCGACCCGCGAGAACAGCCGGTCCACCACGCCGATCTGCGCGCGCTCGGCGGGCACGAAGCTGCCGGCCTGGGCGAGGATCGCGATCAGCGCGTTCTGGCGCAAGAACGTGCTCTTGCCGGCCATGTTCGGTCCGGTGAGCAGCCACAGGCGTCGTTCGCCGGAGAGATCGGCGTCGTTGGCGATGAACGGCGTGGCCTCGCGGGCGAGCGCCTGCTCGACCACCGGATGGCGCCCGCCCTGGATCACGAAGGCGTCGCCGTCGTCGATCTCCGGGCGGCAATAGCGCTGCTCTGCCGCGAGCTCGGCGAGCCCGGCGGCGACATCGAGGCGGGCGAGCGCCTGCGCGCTCCGCGCGATCGGCTCGCCCGCGGCCAGCACCGCCCGGCACAGCTCGTCGAACAGCTCCATCTCCAGGGTCAGCGCCCGCTCGGCGGCGCTCGCGATCCGGCTCTCCAGCTCCGCCAGCTCCTTGGTGCTGTAGCGGGTCGCATTGGCCATGCTCTGGCGCTGCACGAAGTGCTCCGGCACCTTGGCCCGATGCGTCGCGGTCACCTCGATGTAGTAGCCGAGCAGGTTGTTGTGGCGGACCTTGAGCGAGCCGATCCCGGTCGCCTTTTGCAGCTCGGCCTCGAGGCGGGCGATGTGGCGGCGGGTCTGCTCGCGCAGGCCGCGCAGCTGATCCACCTCGGCGTGCCAGCCCGGCCGGATCAGCCCGCCGTCGCGGGCGAGGAACGGCGGCTCGTCGACCAGCGCGTCCCGGAGCCGGCGCACCAGTTCGGGAAGCTCGGCGAGCGAGCGGGCGCTCGGCGCGAGCGCGGAGTCGTCGTCCGACAGCCGCTGCTTGATCTGCGTCGCCCGGGCGAGACCCTCGCGGATCGCGTGCAGATCGCGCGGGCCGCCGCGGCCAAGCGACAGGCGCGAGAGCGCCCGCTCGAGGTCGGGGCAGCCCTTGAGCTCGGCGCGCAGATCCGCCCGCAGCGAGGGGGCATCGAGCAGCGCCTGAATCGCGTCCAGCCGCCGGCGGATCGGCTCGGCGCTCGCCAGTGGCGCCGCCAGACGCGCCGCCAGCAGGCGGCCGCCGGCGCCGGTCACGGTGCGGTCGACGGCGGCGAGCAGGCTGCCCTGGCGCTCGCCGGTGAAGCTTGCGAGCAGCTCGAGATTGCGCCGGGTCGCGGCGTCGATCACCAGATGCGTGCCCGGGATCACGCGGCGCGGCGGCGCCAGGCGGGGCAGGCGGCCCTTCTGGGTCAGCTCGACGTAGCCGATCAGCGCGCCGCAGGCCCCGAGTTCGGGCCGCGAGAAAGCGCCGAAGCCATCGAGCACGGCAACGCCGAAGCTCGCCTTCAGGCGGCGCTCGCCCGCGAGCGAATCGAAGTCGTGATTGGGCAAGGGCGTCAGGCGCGCGCGCCAGTCCGGCCAGAGCGCCGCCAGGCGCCCGTCCTCGAGCAGGCCCTCGGGCGCCAGCAGCTCGCCCGGCGCGATCCGCGCCAGCTCCGCCGGCAGCGTGCCGTCCGCGACCGGGCCGGTCAAAAAGTCGCCGGTCGAGACGTCGAGCCAGGCGAGCGCCAGCGCGTCCTGGCTCCTGGCGAGCGCCGCCAGAAAATTGTGCGCCCGGGCATCGAGCAGGCTGTCCTCGGTGAGGGTGCCCGGCGTCACCACGCGCACCACCGCGCGCTCGACCAGCGCCTTGCCGCCGCGGCGCCGGGCCACGGCCGGGTCCTCGGTCTGCTCGCAGATCGCGACCTTGAAGCCCTGCCTGATCAGGCGCTCGAGATAGCCCTCGGCGCTGTGCACCGGCACCCCGCACATCGGGATGTCGGCATCGCCGTGGCGGCCGCGTCGGGTGAGCGCGATGTCGAGCGCCGGCGCCGCCGCCTTGGCGTCATCGAAGAACAGCTCGTAGAAATCCCCCAGGCGGAAGAACAGCAGGCAGTCGGGATGCGCCGCCTTGAGCGCCTGATACTGGGCGATCATCGGCGATGCCTGCGATGCTGGCTCGGCGCGCTCTCGCCCCATGCCCGGCGTGGTCCCCGTGCGCCCTTGGTTGATCTGCCACAGGGCGAGCAATGTAACAGCCGCCCTCGCGAGGCAAAGCCTTCGTTGCGCCAAGGGGCGGGGCCATGCACCATGCCGCGGCGGGACGGGAACTTCGTGGGCGAGGAGGAGCCGCGATGGTGGCTGGCGCTCTGGTCGAAGAGAATCTGGTGCGCTGCGGCTGGGCCGGGAGCGATCCGCTGTACATGGCCTATCACGACCACGAGTGGGGCGTGCCGCTGCGCGACGACCGCGCGCTGTTCGAGATGCTGATTCTGGAAGGCTTCCAGGCCGGCCTGTCCTGGATCACGATCCTGAGAAAGCGCGACAACTTTCGCCGGGCGTTCGACGGCTTCGAGCCGGCGACGGTCGCGGCCTACGACGATAAGAAGGTCGCGGCGCTGCTTGCGGATCCCGGGATCGTGCGCAACCGCGCCAAGATTGAAGGTGCGATCGGCTCGGCGCGGGCGTATCTGCAGCTCATGGCCGAGCCGGGCGGCGCCGCCGGTTTTCTCTGGCGGTTCGTGGGCGGGGAGCCGATCCTCAACCGCCGACGCTCGCTCGCCGAGATCCCGCCCGAGACCGCCGAGGCGCGCGCGATGTCGAAGGAGCTGAAGCGGCGCGGCTTCAAGTTCTGCGGGCCGACCATCGCCTATGCCTTCATGCAGGCGGTCGGCATGGTCGACGACCATGTGGTCGACTGCTTTCGCCACGGCGCCGCGGCGGCGACCCGGCGGGCCGGCTGAGCAACGAGAGAGGAGGGCACGTGAGCGTCGAGGGCGAGTATCTGGGCATGACGCTGCGCATCGATGCGCTGGATGGGGAGAACCTCGCGTACTTCCGCCACTGCGCGGCGCACGACTTCCACCTGCAGCGCTGCGCGACCTGCGGCTTGCTGCGCTATCCGCCGACCACCGGCTGTCCCTGGTGCGGCGATGCCGAGGCGGCGTGGACGGCGGTCGAGGGCAGGGGGACCGTGTACACCTACGCCGAGGTCCACCACGCGATTGCGCCGGCGTTCGAGGAGCACCTGCCGTATCTGATCCTGATCGTCGAGCTGGACGCGCAGCGGGGCGTACCGGGCCCGCACGACGCGCTGCGCCTCGCCGGCAACCTCGCGACCACAGAGGGCGACCTCGCCCCGCCCGAGTTGGTCGCCAGGGTCGGCATCGGCACGGCTGTGCGCATGGTGTTCAAGGACGTTACCGCCGGCCTCGCGGTGCCGCTTTGGACCATCGACGAAACCGCCGATCAGCAGACCGCTCCCTGGCGCTGTCCGGAGAGCTGATCGAGACATGGCGCGGGCCGCGCGCACCGTTGCACGCCGTAGGTCGGGTGCAGCGCAGCGCAACCCGACGCTCGCCAGCCGCGGGTGGGGCTACACTCGATTGAGGACGAACGCTCGAAGCAGTCCGTAGCCAGCCGCGGGCGGGGCGTTGGGTTTCGCCTGCGGCTCACCCAACCTACACCTCGAATGAGGACGAACGCTCCAAGCAGTGCGTAGGTCCGGTGCAGCGCAGCGCAACCCGACAAATCGCGTTGGACGGGTCGGGTGGGACGTTGGGTTTCGCCTGCGGCTCACCCAACCTACACCTCGAATGAGGACGAACGCTCGAAGCAG
The DNA here is from genome assembly GCA_050729115.1 of Geminicoccaceae bacterium. Taxonomy (GTDB): domain Bacteria; phylum Pseudomonadota; class Alphaproteobacteria; order Geminicoccales; family Geminicoccaceae; genus JBKPNX01. The sequence continues at coordinate 14,032 of JBOHKK010000146.1, forward strand.
TCCGTAGCC
>JBOHKK010000147.1:0-14001 GCA_050729115.1 Geminicoccaceae bacterium
ACATGGTCCTGCTGCGCTCGGACGGCACGCCCACCTACATGCTCTCGGTCGTGGTCGACGATCACGACATGGCGATCAGCCACATCATTCGCGGCGACGACCACCTGGTGAACGCGGCACGTCAGACCCAGCTCTATCTCGCCCTCGACTGGCCCGTGCCGACGTTTGCGCACATTCCCCTGATCCACGGCGCCGACGGCACCAAGCTGTCCAAGCGCCACGGCGCGCTTGCGATCGACGCCTACCGCGAGATGGGCTTCCTGCCCGAGGCGATGCGCAACTACCTGCTGCGCTTGGGCTGGAGTCACGGCGACGACGAGATCATTTCGACCGAGCAGGCGATCGCCTGGTTCGATCTGGATGCGGTCGGCCGGGGCGCGGCCCGCTTCGACCTGGCCCGGCTGACCAGCATCAATGCCCACTACCTGCGGCAGATGCCCGACGCGGAGCTCGCGGACCTGGTGGCGCCGCGCCTGGAGGCGGAAGGCTTGCGGATCGACCAAGCGGGGCGCGGCCGGCTCGAGGCCGGCATGGCGGGCCTGAAGCCGCGGGCGGCCACCCTCGCCGAACTGGCGGAGCGCGCTAGGTTCTATGTCGCCATGCGGCCGCTGCCCCTCGAGGACAAGGCGGCGAAGCTGTTGGATGCGCGGGCTCGCGAGCGCCTGGCGGGGCTGGCGGCGGCCTTGCACGACGTCGCCCGCTGGGACGAGAGCGAGCTGGAGGCGGTCGTGCGGTCGCAGGCCGCGACGGCGGGCGCCAAGCTTGGCGAGATCGCGCAACCGCTGCGGGCGGCGCTGACCGGCTCGACCGCATCGCCCGGCATCTTCGAGGTGATGGCGGTCCTCGGGCCGGATGAGGTGCTCGGACGGCTGGCGGATACGCTCGAAGGCGCCGATGCCGCAGTGCAGCATGGCGATTGATCGCCGCCGCGCCGACCTTTAGAGTCGGCGGTGCGACACGCGCAACCTCGCCCGGCCACCGGAAGCCCTTCCGGTGGTCGCAACCACTTGTGAAGAGGGTGGCCGATGACCGAGTTGAACCCGCAGACGGTCGTGCTGTCCGGCAGCGGCGGCAGATCGGTCGAGCTGCCTCTGCTCGAGGGCAGCATGGGACCAGGGGTGATCGACGTTCGCAAGCTGTACGCGGACACCGGGTGGTTCACCTACGACCCGGGCTACACCTCGACCGCGAGCTGCACCTCCAGGATCACCTTCATCGACGGCGAAGAGGGCGTCCTGCTGCACCGCGGCTATGCGATCGAGGATCTCGCCACCAGAAGCGACTTCTTGGAGGTCGCCTATCTGATCCTGTTCGGCGAGCTGCCGACCGCCAGCCAGAAAGAGAAGTTCGTCAAGGGCGTCACCTACCACACCATGGTGCACGAGCAGATCACGTACCTGTTCCGGGGCTTCCGGCGCGACGCCCATCCCATGGCGGTGATGATTGCGGTGGTCGGCGCGCTGTCCGCCTTCTACCACGAGGACCTCGACATCGAGGATCCGCACAACCGCATGATCGCGAGCTACCGGCTGGTGGCCAAAGTGCCGACGATCGCGGCCATGGCCTACAAGTACTCGGTGGGTCAGCCGTTCATCTACCCGCGCAACGACCTGAGCTACGCCGAGGACTTCCTGCACATGACGTTCGCGGTGCCGTGCGAGACCTACCGGATCAGCCCGGTGCTCGCCCGGGCGCTCGATCGGATCTTCATCCTCCATGCCGACCACGAGCAGAACGCCTCGACCTCGACCGTACGTCTGGTCGGCTCCACCGGGGCGAGCCCTTACGCGGCGATCGCCGCCGGCATCGCCTCGCTGTGGGGCCCGGCGCACGGCGGCGCCAACGAGGCGGTGGTGAACATGCTCAAGGAGATCGGCTCGGTCGAGCGGATCCCCGAGTTCCTCGCCCGGGCCAAGGACCGCAACGATCCGTTCCGGCTCATGGGCTTCGGCCATCGGGTGTACAAGCACTACGATCCGCGCGCCGCGGTCTTGCGCGAGAGCGCGCACGAGGTGCTGGCCGAGCTCGGCAAGGCCGACGACCCGCTGCTGCCGATCGCCCAGGAGCTCGAGAAGATCGCGCTCGACGACGCGTACTTCGTCGAGCGCAAGCTGTTCCCCAACGTCGACTTCTACTCGGGGATCATCCTGCAGGCGATGGGCATCCCGACCTCCATGTTCACCGCGATCTTCGCGGTCGCCCGCACGGTCGGCTGGATCGCCCAGTGGAACGAGATGATCGAGGATCCCGAGCAGAAGATCGGCCGGCCCCGCCAGCTGTACGCCGGGCCCACCCGGCGTTCCTTCGTGCCGATCGAGGAGCGCGGCTGAGCGGCCGCGCTCCGGGCACGCCGCCGGAACCGGTCGCTCGGGCGCCGCTCAGCTGCTCTGGCGCCCGGTCACCCGATCGGCCGAAGGCAGCCACTCCTCGGCCAGAATCTCGTCGACGGTGAACGGACAGTCGGTGGGAAACCTGGTGAGGGGCAGGCCCGTTTCCGCGGCGGCGTTCCGACGCGCCATCTCGTATCTTTCGTCGATGACGCCCGGGACTTCGCGGCGTAAAGTCGGGCTGTCGTCGAGGACCTGCCGCACTTCGGCCCGTTGGGTCCGGATCGTCGATTCCCAGGCGCCGCTCCGCCGCCCCGGCTGATAGCTCCACTTCAGGAGATGCATAATCAGGACCGTGAGACGGGACTTCAGCCTTCGACGATCCCTCTTGCCCAGGCTTTCGATCTCCTCTGCGAGGTTTTCGAGATCCAGCGCCTCCACACGACCCGCGCGCGACGCTGCCGCCTGCTGCTCCGTCCAGCGCACGAAATCGGCGTCGTAGAGCTCGGTCTGCTCGCGCCTGATCCTGGTCGCCATGCTTCGCTACCCGTCGGCCATGGAAGAATGATCGTCCAGGGCCCATGAACGCGTCAATAATTGGGCGTCTACCGGAACGCCGGCTCGTCGAAGCTCCTGAGCTTGCGCGAGTGCAGCTGGTCGGGGCCGACCTCGTCGCGCAGGATGCGGATCGCCTCGATCCCGATCAAGAGGTGCTGGTTGATCCGCGCCTCGTAGAACTGATTCGCCATGCCGCGCAGCTTGAGCTCGCCGTGCAGCGGCTTGTCGGAGACGCACAAGAGCGTCCCGTAAGGCACCCGCAGGCGAAAGCCGTTCGCCGCGATCGTCCCGCTCTCCATGTCGACGGCGATCGCCCGCTGCTGATTCAGGCGCTCGTACAGCTCGTCGTAGCGCAACTCCCAGTTGCGGTTGTCGGTGGTCGCCACGGTGCCGGTACGCATCCGGGTCTTGATCTCGGGGCCCGGCAGCCCGGTGACATTGACCACCGCCTGCTGGAGCGCGACCTGGACCTCGGCGATCGGCGGCACCGCGACGAACAGCGGCAGGTCCTGGTCGAGCACGTGATCCTCGCGCGCATACGCGTGGGCGAGGACGTAGTCGCCGAGCTGCTGGGAGCGACGCAGACCGGCGCAGTGCCCGAGCATCAGCCAGCAGTGCGGCCGCAGCACCGCAAGGTGATCGGTGATCGTGCGCGCGTTCGACGGCCCGATCCCGATGTTGACCATGGTGATCCCGGTCCGGTCCGGGCGGGTCAGGTGGTAGGCCGGCATCTGCGGCAGATGCCGCGGCGGCTGGCCCGATGGGGGCGCATCCGACAGGCGCCGGTTCGGCGTGATCACCTCCCCCGGCTCGATGAAGCTCGTGAAGCTGTCGCCCTGCTCGATCTCGCGGCGGGCATAGGCGACGAAATGCTCGACGTAGCGCTGGTAGTTGGTGAGCAGAATGAAACGCTGGACGTGCTCGGGCGACGTCGCGGTGTAGTGGACGAGACGCTCCAGCGAGTAGTCGACCCGGTCCGCGCTGAACAGCGCGAGCGGCTTGGGCTCGCCCGGCGCCTGCCGGAAGGTGCCGTTCGCGATCGAGTCGTCGATCAGGCTCATGTCCGGCAAGGGGAAGGCCGCCTGGAGCGCCGCGATCCGGTCCGGCCGCAGATCCGCGGTGCTCTCCTGGATCACGAACGGCAGCGGCATGCGGCGGTTGCTGATGCCGACCACCACCGGCACCCCGTGCTGCTCGAGCAGCAGCGCGATCTGGCGGCGGTAATACTCGCCGAACAGCGCCGGCCGGGTCAGCGTGGTGCCGTACACCCCGGGGTCGTGCAACGCCCCGAACGAGCGCCTGGCATCGAGGTTCAGCGATTGCCGGTCGACCTCGATCCCGAGAAACGGGTAGTACGCCTCGAGCGGGCCGAGCTGGGATTCGCCCGCGGTGAACCGGGCGAAGGCCTCGCGCATGATCGCCACGCCTTTGTCGTAGATCGCGGCGATCCTGGCGACCGCGGCGTCGGCGGCGGCGAACGCCTGGAGCCCGGTGATGCCGGCGGCGCGAAACGGCTCGAACAGGGAGGCGGGGTGGATGGGCTGGAGCATGCCTCAGCATAGCACGACTGGGCGCGCGATGCGCGCATGGATCGCGACCGGGGGGCTGCTGCTGGCAGCCGCGCCGGCGGGCGCGCTGGAGGTGCAGGGTCATCGCGGCGCCCGCGGTCTCGCGCCCGAGAACACGCTCGCGGCATTCGCGGCGGCACTCTCACTCGGGGTGACGACCTTGGAGATGGACCTCGGCGTGACCAGCGACGGCGCGGTCGTGGTCGCGCACGATCCACGCCTCCATCCCGATCTGACCCGGTGGCCGGACGGCGCCTGGCTCGAAGCCCCGGGCCCCGCGCTCGGCGACCTGCCGCTTGTCGAGCTCCAGCGCTTCGACGTCGGCCGGATGCGCCCGGGCAGCCGCTACGCCGATCGCTTTCCCGAGCAGCAGCCCGCGGACGGCGCGCGCGTGCCGACCCTTGCCGAGGTCGTCGTTCTGACCCGCCGCGCCGGCAACGACACCGTGCGGTTCAATCTCGAGACCAAGCTGTCGCCGCACGCGCCGGACCTCACCCTGTCGCCTGAAGCCTTCGCCGAGGCGGTCGTCGCCGCGGTCGAGGCGGCAGGGATCGGCGAGCGCACGACCATCCAGTCGTTCGACTGGCGGAGCCTGCGCGCGGTGCAGGCGATCGCCCCGCGCCTCGCCACCGCCTGCCTGACCGTGGAGGCGACCTGGGAGGACAACATCGGGCGGGGTCAGGCCGGCCCGTCGCCCTGGACCGCCGGTCTCGATGTCGACGATTTCGGCGGCGACCTGCCCGCGCTGGTCGACGCCGCGGGCTGCGCCGTGTGGTCGCCCTACTTCGGCGACCTGACCGTCCATGCGCTGCGACGCGCCCACGAGCTCGGTCTCGATGTCGTCGTCTGGACGGTGAACGAGCCGGACGACATGGCCGCGCTGATCGACATGGGGGTCGACGGCATCATCACCGACCATCCCGACCGCCTGCGCGCGGTGATAGCGGAGCGGGCAATGCCGCTCCCGGAACCCACCCCCGTCCGGCCGTAGCGCCGAGCACCCGGGCGCGCGGCGCGCGGCGCGCATCGGGCGCACGCGGCGAGGCACCGGGACTCGGGATGACCGGCGCCCTGGCCATCGCCGCGCTGGCGGCGACGCCATGCGGCCTGATAGGATGACGCGCGGGTCGAGCAACGCAGGCAGCAAACAGAGGAATCGCCCGGTGTCCGGGGTCGTGTCGCAAGCGGATCAGCCGGCGGCGGCGATCGCCCCGACCGCGGCTCGGGGCGGCCTTGCGGCCACCCATCCGTTGGTCCTGCAACGCCTTGGACGATGGCTGCCTCACGTCGTCGGCCTGGTCCTGTTCGCGCTTGCCATCTGGGTGATCCACGGCGAGCTGGCGACGTTTCGGCCCGCCGATCTGCTCGACCGCCTCGCCGAAATCCCGGCGAGCGCGATCGTCGTCGCCCTGACCGCAGCCGCGCTCGGCTACGGCACGCTCACCCTGTTCGATCCGCTGGCGCTCGCGTACCTCGGCAAGCGCCTGCCGTATCGGCGCACGGCGCTCGCGTCCTTCACCGGCTACGCCTTCAGCCACAACCTCGGCCTGGGCGTCCTGAGTGGCGGCGCCGTCCGCTACCGCCTCTATACCGCCTGGGGCCTGTCATCCCTCGACATCGGCGGCGTCATCGCCTTCAACACCGCCACCACGACCCTGGGGCTGACCTCGATCCTCGCGCTGGCCTGCCTCGGCGAGCCGGACGCGATCGCGGGGCTCGCGCGCCTGCCCGTGCCGGCGGTGGTGGCGATCGGCCTGGCGCTCGTGGTCGCCGTCGCCGGCTACGTGCTGGCCTGCGCGCTGCGACGCGCGCCGATCAGGATCGCGCGCTGGCAGTTCAACCTGCCGACCCCGACCATGGCTGCCGCCCAGATCGGGCTGTCGATGCTCGACTGGAGCCTCGCCGCCGCCGTGCTCTACGTCCTGCTGCCGGCCGGCCTGCCGTTCGGCTATCTGGCGTTCGTCGGCCTGGTCGGGCTTGCCAATCTGGGCGGGTTGATCAGCAACGTCCCGGGCGGCATCGGCGTGTTCGAGGCGGTGATCCTGCTCGCGGTCCCCGATGAGAGCGCTTCGGCGGCGGTCGCCGCGGCGCTGATCGCCTACCGCCTCATCTACTACCTTCTGCCGCTCGTCGTCGCCGTGCTGCTGCTCGGCGGCCAGCAGCTCCTGAGCACGGGCGAGGCAGCCCGGCGCGGCGGCTCCTGGGCGCTGGCCCTCGCGCCGAATGTGTTCGCGCTCGTGGTGTTCGCAGCCGGCGTCATGATGCTGGCCTCGGGCGCGGCGCCCGCCGTGGCCGGACGCATGCAGGCGCTCGCCGAGATCGTGCCGCTCGGCGTGATCGAGATCTCGCACTTCCTCGCCAGCATCGCCGGACTGCTGCTCCTGCTCGTCGCCTGGGGGCTGCGCCGGCGCCTGGATGGCGCCTGGCTCGCGACGCTCCTGATCCTCGCCGCCGGCATCGTCTTGAGCCTGCTTCGAGGATGGCACGTCGAGCAGGCGGCGGTCCTGGCGCTCACCCTGCTGGCGCTGGCACCCTGTCGGCGCGCCTTCTATCGAAGGGCGGCGCTGTTTCCGGAGCGCTTCTCGCCCGGCTGGCTGCTCGCCCTCGCCGCGGTCCTGCTCGGCGTGCTCTGGCTCGGGTACTTCTGCCATCGCCACGTCCAGTACGGCGACGATCTGTGGTGGCGTTTCGTGCTCGCCGAGGATGCGCCCCGCTCGCTGAGAGCGACGGCCGGCGCCCTGATCGGGCTTCTGATCGTCGGCGCCGCCCAGCTGCTGCGGGCCACCTTGCGGCCACCCTCGGCCCCGCAGCCGGGCGACGTGGCGCGCGCCCGCGCGGTCATCGCGGCAACCCCGGATGCGCCGGTCGCGGCCAACCTCGCCCTGCTCGGCGACAAGCAGCTCGTGTTCAGCGACAGCGGCCGCAGCTTCATCATGTTCGGGGTGCACGGCGGCAGCTGGATCGCGCTCGGCGAGCCGGTCGGGCCGGCCGACGAGCGGCAGGAGATCCTGTGGCGGTTTCGCGAGCTGTGCGATCGCTACGGGGCCCGCCCCGCCTTCTATCAGGTCACGCCCGAGAGCATGCCGCAGTTCCTGGAGCTTGGCCTCACCTTCCAGAAGCTCGGCGAGGAGGCGCTGGTGCCGCTCGAGCGCTTCGCGATCGACGGCCCCGACCACAGGGGGCTGCGCTACACGCTCAGGCGGCTGCGGCGCGACGGCTGCCGGTTCGAGATCGTCGCCGTCGAGGCGGTCCCCGCCATCCTGGACCCGCTTGCCGCCATCTCCGATGAGTGGCTGAAATCCAAGAACGTGCGGGAGAAGGGGTTCTCGCTCGGTCGGTTCGACCCTGACTACCTGCGCAACTTTCCGGTCGCGGTGGTGCGCGTCGGCGAGCGGATCGTCGCCTTCGCCAACCTTTGGTCGGGCGGTGATCGCCACGAGCTGTCGATCGACCTGATGCGCTACGCCGAGGACGCGCCGCACAACATCATGGAATACCTGTTCGTCGAGCTCATGCTGTGGGGCAAGGAGCAGGGGTACGGCCGCTTCAGCCTCGGCATGGTGCCGCTCGCCGGGCTCGAGCGCCGGCGCCTCGCGCCGCTCTGGAGCCAGGCGGGCGCCTTCCTGTTTCGCCACGGCGAGCATTTCTACAACTTCCAGGGGCTGCTGCGCTTCAAGGCCAAGTTCGCCCCGGTCTGGGAGCCCCGCTATCTGGCGGCGCCGGGCGGCTTCGCCCTGCCGCGGGTGCTCGGCGACGTGACCCTTCTGATCAGCGGCGGCGCGAGCGGCCTAGTGACCAAGTGAGCCGCCCTCGGGCCGCCCCGGAAACCATCGTCGTCGCTCCGCGCGGGGCGCCGAGGCGGTTCTCCGGCTAGCGCGCAGAGTCAGACAACGCTATCTGGGGACTTCCCTTTCCTTCAGCCGGACCGCGCGGTGCCCAGGCAGTCGACCAGGGCAGCCGCCAGCCCGTCCATCAGCCGAAAATACTGATCCGCGCCGGGATCGAGGTCTGCGCCCAACGGATCCAGCATCCCCTTGCTCGCGCCGGTGCCCTCGATCACGGTATCGACCAAGCTCGGCTCGAACTGCGGCTCGAAGAACACGCAGGCCGCCTCCAGCTCGTGCAGCCGGTGCCGGATCTCTTGCAGCCGCTGCGCTCCCGGGCGGCGCCTGGGATCGACCGAGATCGCGCCGACCGCGTTCAGTCCGTAGCGATTCTCGAGGTATTGGTAGGCGTCGTGGAACACCACGAATGGCCGATCGCCGATCGGCTGCAGCCTGGCGCTCAGGGATTCGTCGAGCTGTCGGAGTTGCGCGCGCAGGTCGCTGCCGTTGCTCTGGTAGGTGGCCGCGTGGTCGGGGTCGACCGCGCTCAGCATAGCGACGATGGCGCCGACCATGGCTTCGGCGTTGCGCGGGTCGAGCCACAGGTGCAGGTCGAGCTGGCCGTGCTCCTGCGCCTGCCCGTCGTCCTCATGCTCGGCGGGATCCTGGTCGGCGGCCTCGTCATGCTCGGGATGCGCCTCGGCATCGGCTTTCTCGTGCCCGGCCCAGATCCCGCCTGCGCGGGTCGCGAGCAGCTCGACGCCGGCGGCCTCGCTCAGCGCGACGATCATGGCATCCGACGCCAGCGCTGCCAGCGGCTTGCCCAAGAAGGTCTCGAGGCCCTCGCCGACCCAGAGCACCACCTGCGCGCCGTCGAGCGCGCGCGCATCCGATGGCCGCAGGCTGTAGTCGTGCGGGGAGCTGGCGCCCTTCACCAGCAGCGCCGGCGCGCCGACGCCTTGCATGACGCCCGCCACCAACGAGTGCACCGGCTTGATGCTGGCGACGACGCCGATGTCATTGGCGCGCACCGAGCGACCGTCGCCTGCCGCAAGGCCCACCAGCAAGAGCCCGATCCCCCAACTGGCCAGCGTCCGCGTCATGTCCCCTGCCTCCTGCGGTCAATTCCAATGTTATATCATTTCATTTATTTGGCAACGACGAACACGCGCTGAGGCGTGCGCCAGCCGGGGCGGCCGTTAGGCCGGCTTTAACCCTGGATCGGCAAACAGGGCGGGGCGGCTCCGAAGCGGCGGCCGCTCTCCCACGTCGACCTCATCCAACGGCCCGCAATGCAACTCCTGTGGAGGGAATCTCGAATGCGCATGAAGGCGTGCTCGGCTCTTGGTGCCTTGCTGCTCGCTGCGTGCACCACCCATGCGGACGGCACCCAGTCCGTGAACAAGACCGCAGTCGGCGCCACTGTCGGCGCGCTGGCCGGCGGCGTGCTCGGCAACCGGCTCGACAAGGACAATCGGGTGCGCGGCACGGTCATCGGGGCCGCCGCCGGTACCGCGGCCGGCGCCGGCCTCGGCTACCTGATGGACCGTCAGGAGGCGGAGCTGCGCGAGCAGCTGGCGAGCGAGCGCACCGACCACGCCATCGAGCTGGAGCGGGTCCGCGACGATCTCCTGAAGCTGACGCTGGCCAACGAGATCTCGTTCGATTTCGGCAGCGCCGCGATCAAGCCCGCGTTCAAGCCGACGCTCCTGAAGCTCGCCGACGTGCTCAAGAAGTACGATCGCAACGAGATCACGATCGTCGGCCACACCGACGCCGTCGGCGCCGACGGCTACAATCAGCAGCTCTCGGAGCGCCGGGCCGTGGCGGTGCGCGAGGAGCTGGCCATCCTCGGCGTCCCGCCCAGCCGCCTGCGCGCGATCGGTCGCGGCGAGTTCGAGCCGCGCGCCGACAACGGCACCGAGGCCGGTCGCCAGCTCAATCGCCGCGTCGAGATCCTGGTGCTGGCCACGGCCTGAGCGCCGGCCCCCCGCCGACCGGGGTCGAACGCGCGGAGCGCCGCGCCGGACCACCGTTCCCCTGGGCGACTTCGGCTGATAGAAGGCCGGGGCGTGGCCGCGCCCCGGCCGCTCCTGTCCGTCGGTGCCATGACCCCGCCCCTGCTCTCGTTGCGCCACGCCACGGTCCGTCTCGGCGCCGAACCGCTGCTCGAGTCGCTGAGCGTGGCGGTCGCGGCGAGCGATCGCATCTGCCTGGTCGGCCGCAATGGCGCCGGCAAATCGACCCTGCTCAAAGCGCTCGCAGGGCTGGTCGAGCTGGACGCCGGCGAGCGCTTCGAACGACCGGGCGCCGCGGTCGCCTATCTGCCGCAGGAGCCTCGGCTCGATCCTGCCGCCAGCGCGCTCGAGGCGACCCTCGGAGGCCTCGTGCAGCGTGGCGAGGCCGACGTCGCCACGCACCGCGCCGCCGCCGTGCTCGAGCGCTTCGCCATCGCCCCAAAACGGCGCATCGGCGATCTTTCCGGGGGCGAGGCGCGGCGGGTCGACCTCGCCCGAGCCCTGGTCGCAGCGCCCGACGTGCTCCTGCTCGACGAGCCGACCAACCATCTCGACCTGCCGACGATCGAACGTCTCGAGAAGGATCTCGCGACCTGGCAGGGCGGTCTGGTCCTGGTCAGTCACGACCGCGCCTTCCTTTGCGCCATCAGCCGCACGACCTGGTGGCTCGATCGCGGTCGGATCCGCGTCCTCGACCAGGGGTTCGTCGCGTTCGACGCCTGGTCCGAGCAGGTCCTCGGCGAGGAAGAGGCCGACCTGCGCCGCCTCGACAAGACCATCGCGTCCGAGACCGAGTGGTCGCACCACGGCATCACCGCCCGGCGCCGGCGCAATCAGGGCCGGCTGCGGCGTCTTCGGGCCCTGCGCGCGGAGCGGGCAGGGCGGATCGCACCGCAAGGTCAGATCAAGCTCGCTGCGGCCACCGATCCGAGCGGCGGCCAGCTGGTGGTCGAAGCCCGGGGCATCGCCAAGCGCTGCGGCGAGCAGGCGCTGATCCGGGACTTCTCGACCCGGATCGTGCGTGGGGATCGCGTCGGGATCATCGGTCCGAACGGTTGCGGCAAGACCACGCTCCTGCGGCTGCTGATCGGTCAGCTCGCGCCGGACGCCGGCACGGTTCGCCTCGGCGCCAATCTCGCCATCAGCTACATCGACCAGCGGCGCGAGGCGCTGGAGCTGGACGCGACGCCCTGGCAGACGCTGTGCCCGGGCGGCGGCGACCATGTCTCGGTGCAGGGGCGCGCCCGGCACGTGGTGGGTTACCTGCGCGACTTCCTGTTCCGGCCGGAACAGGCCCGCACTTCGATCCGCGCCCTTTCGGGCGGCGAGCGCAACCGGCTCCTGCTCGCCAGGCAGCTGGCCCGGCCGGCCAATCTGCTGGCCTTGGACGAGCCCACCAACGATCTGGACATGGAGACCCTCGATCTGCTCCAGGAGGTCCTGGCCGACTTCGCCGGCACCCTGCTCCTGATCAGCCACGATCGCGACTTCCTCGACCGCCTCGTGACCGGCATCATCGCCTTCGAGGGCGGCGGGCGGCTTCGGGAATACGCCGGCGGCCATTCGGACATGCTGCATCAGAGAGCGCCGGCGGCGGCGGCGGACCAGACCCGCACCCGAGGCGTGGACGAACCGAAGGCGCGCGCCGCGCCGCGGCGCGCCAGCAGCCGCGCGCACCGCGACCTCGACCGCTTGCTCGGTCAGATCGATGCGCTGAGCGCCGAGATCGACCGGCTCGAAAGTGATTTTGCCGATCCGGACCTGTTTTCGCGCGATCGGGGGGCGTTCGAGGCCCTGAGCGAGCGCCTGACCCGGTCACGCGACGAGCGCGCCGCCGCCGAGCAGCGCTGGCTGGAGCTGGCGCTGCGGCTCGAGCGGATCACCGACTGATCCGAGGGTCTCCCCGGCCTCGACCAGCTCCGGCGGCGGCCGATCCCCCGCATATTCCAGGCGATCCGCCAACATGACGAAGCTTTCATGTTTGCGACAGGCGCCGGTCATGTCGCCACGCTAAATCAAGCACCGTGAGACAAACCCGTTCGAGAGCGCGAGCCGGCCGTCCGAGGTCGTCGCTCGCGGTCAGGAGGAGCTGAGAATGGACGTGCTGAAGTCAGCCAGAAGCGGCGGTCGGCTACGACTGGCGGCGATTGTCCTTTCGTCCGCCGCGGCCGGCGCGCTTGCGGTCGGGATGAACCCGGTTGCCAGCGTCGATGCCCAGACGGCGACGACGACCCCGGCGGTCGCGACGCCATGGCCGGGCTATGCCGATCTGATCGAGCAGATCATGCCGGCCGTGGTCACGGTCACCACGAGTCGCGAGAGGCCCGCCCAGCTGATGGCCGGGCCTGAGGGGCGGCGTGAGTTCCGCGGCCCCGAGGGCTTCGATTTCCGTTGGTTCCAGGAAGGCCCGGGCTCGGAGGAGTTCCAGGAGTTCATGGAGCGCTTCTTCGGCGAGCGCAGGATGCCGTTCGGCGGCCCGCGCGGCTTCGGCCCCGACATGCCGATGGCTGCCGCCGGCTCCGGCTTCATCGTCGACCAGAACGGCCTGATCGTGACCAACAACCACGTCGTCGACGGCGCGGACGAGATCACGGTCACGCTCTATGACGAGCGCGAGTTCGAGGCCGAGCTGGTTGGTCAGGACCCCGACACCGATCTGGCGGTCCTGAAGATCGAGGCGCGGGACCTGCCGGTCGCGAAGTTCGGCGACTCGGACAAGGTGCGCGTGGGCGATCCGGTGATCGCCGTGGGCAATCCGTTCGGGTTGGGCGGCACCGTGACCGCGGGCATCGTGTCGGCGAAGGATCGCGTGATCGGCGCCGGCCGCTATGACGACTTCCTGCAGATCGACGCGCCGATCAATCGCGGCAACTCGGGTGGCCCGACCTTCAACCTCGCCGGCGAGGTGATCGGCCTCAACACCGCGATCCACAGCCCGAGCGGCGGCAACGTCGGCATCGGCTTCGCGATCCCGGCCAATATGGTCGCCGACATCGTCGCCGACCTGCGCGACGACGGTGTGGTCGAGCGCGGTTGGCTCGGCGTCCACATCCAGACGATCGACGAGGATCTGGCCGCCAGCCTCGGCCTCGATGAGGCCGAGGGTGCTCTGGTCGCCCAGGTCACGCCCGACAGCCCCGCGGCCGAGGCCGGTCTCGAGCAGGGGGATGTCATCCTGGAGTACGGGGACACGCGGATCGACGAGCTGCGCGCGCTCACCCGCGCGGTCGGCGACACCGACCCCGGGACCGCGACCGAGGTCGTGGTCTGGCGGGACGGCAGCGAGCAGAGCCTCGAGGTCGAGATCGGGCAGATGCCGACCGAGGACCAGGTCATGGCCATGGCCACGGACCGGCCGGCGGCGACCGATACCCCCAAGCTCGGCGTCATGCTCGCCGAGCTGACCCCCGAAGCCCGCGCGGAGCTGGATCTGTCGGCGGACGTCGAGGGCGTGGTGATCGCCGACGTGCAGCCGGGCAGCCCGGCGGCGGAGAAGGGGCTGCAGCGGGGCGATGTGATCATCGAGGCCGATCGCAAGCAGATGAGCGATCCCGCGATGGTCGCAGAGGCGGTCCGCGCGGCAACGGAACGCGGCGATCAGGCGATCCTCCTCCTGGTCAAGCGCGACGGCCAGGACCGGTTCGTCGCACTCGAGCTCGAGCGCGCCTGACCCCCGGTGCGCTCGAGGCGGCCGCCCGTGGGAGGG
>JBOHKK010000148.1:0-13894 GCA_050729115.1 Geminicoccaceae bacterium
CGAAGCCTTGACCCATCGACCACTCTTCTTGTCACCCCCCGGCTTGACCGGGGGGTCCAGTCTGGATGCCCCGGACAAGCCGGGGCATGACAGAAAGGATGCACCGGGCCATCGGTCGCGACTTCATGGCGTCGGTATCAGTTCTCGAACCGGCTGCCGACGTCGCCGACGGTCTCCTGGGTCACGAGCTGCGCGCGCGTGTCGAGGTTGGCCGCCGCGATGCCGCGGTCGATCTGCAGATAGAGCTGCATGACCGGCCAGAAGCCCTGGAGGAACGGCTGTTGGCCGAGCGCCCCGGTCAGGTCGCCGGAGCGCAGCGCCTCCTGCTGGGCCGGGCCGAGGTCGAAGCCATAAGCGCAGATCTCGCCGGTCATGCCCATCTGCGCCACGGCCTTGGCGAGCGCCGGCGTGAACACGTTGTTGCCGGCAAAGGCGCCGACCACGTCGCCGCGCGATTCGAACAGCGACACGATGCCGTTCACCGGATCGTTCGGATTGGTGTCGATGCCGGTGTTCTCCGGGCCGGCGTCGACCACGAAGTCCTCGAGCCTGCCCATCTCCTGCAGCTTGAGGACGATCGCGTTGAAGGCCGAGGTCACGCGGTTGTTGACCTCGATGTTGCCCATCGCGGTCGAGGACGGCAGCAGGATCGAGCCGGATTCGACACCCCGCTCCATCAGGCAGTCGACCAGCGCCTCGCCGGCGATTGCCGCGGCGGACGCATCCTGGCCGGTGTGGCTGATCTTGCTGCGGTTGTACAGGGAGCCGTCGAAGGAGTTGGTGGTCGCGACCGGAATGCCGTTGGCCTCCGCGGTCTTGACGATGTCGTCATAGGCGCCGACCTGCGGCGTGGTGAAGATCAGGCCGTCGAGGGTCGGGTCCTGGACGATCTGGTTCAGGATCTCGATCTCGCGCGCCGGATCGTCGGTCGGCGACTCGGAGCCGAGCAGGAGGATCTTCGCGCCGATCATGTCGGCGGCGGCGGTCGCGCCGACGTAGACCGGATCGAAGAAGCCGTTGCCGGCGGTATGGGTGACGATCGCGAAGGTCAGGACGCCGTCGTCCGAATGGAAATTCTTGGTGTCCGGGCTCTCCTGTGCCGCCTCCTCGAACGAATAGCCGCCAACCGCCCGCTCCAGGGCGCCCGACTGGGCGAGGGCAAGAGAGCTCGCGCCCAGCCCCAGAATGAGAGCCGCCGCGGTGCTGGCGCCGAGCGCCATGGTGCTGCGCAACATCCTCTGTCTCCTTCATGACCCGTCCGCGATGCGACGGGAGCCTCCTTTTGTGGATGCGACTGTAAGCGCAGCCCGGGTCGGCTGCCAATCGGGATTCTGCAGCCCTTGCAAGGTGGATCGGGTGTTGCCGGCCGCGGTGAACGATCTGCCGCGCACCTCCCCGCGGATGCCTTTCGAACCTCGTTGCCAGGTCCCCGAAGCCAGGTCACAGGGGCGCTGGTGGCGGGCTACTCCGCGGCCGCCGAGCCCGAGGCCGGCTCCGCGCCGCGCCAACAGCGCAGGCTCCAGCCGATGATCACCCAGGCCCAGATCGCCAGCGTGATCACCCCCAGCACCGCCGCGATCGGGCGCTCGAAGAAACCGAGCAGGTTGCCGTCGAACTTGATCATCGAGGTCATGAAGTTCTCCTCGACCAGGGGCCCCAGCACGATGCCGAGCACCGCGGGCGCGATCGGAAAGCCGTTCTCCTCCATCATGAACGCGAGCAGCCCCAGCACCAGGATGATGCCGACCCCGAACACGGTGTTGTTGATCGCGAACGCGCCGACCATGCAGAAGATCAGGATGACCGGCATCAGAATGTCGCGCGGCACGTGCAGGATCTGCCGCGACAGGCGGATCGCGGCGTAGCCGAGCGGCATCATCAGCAGGTTCGCGACGAAGAACGTGATGAACACGGCATAGAGCAGCTCGGGCGCGTGCAGCATGATGGTCGGACCCGGGTTCATGTTCTTCATGTACAGGACCCCGATCACGATCGCGGTGATCGAATCGCCCGGGATGCCGAACACCAGCGCCGGCACCCAGGCGCCGCCGAGCGCCGAGTTGTTGGCGGCGCCGGCATCCACCAACCCCTCGACGTGACCGGTGCCGAACTTCTCCGGCTCCTTCGAGAAGCGTTTGGCGACCGCGTACGAGATCCAGGCGGCGATGTCGGCGCCGGCGCCCGGCAGGACGCCGACCACCACCCCGATCAGGTTGCCGCGGATCAGGTTGGTCCGGTAGCGCCAGAGCACCCGGCCGAGGCCCCGAAAGACGTGCACGATCGCCTGATGCGCCACCTCGACCGGCCGCTTGGTCGCGGTCGCGTAGCGCAGGATCTCGCCGATTGCGAACATGCCGATCATCGCCGGGATGAACGAGACCCCGCCCATCAGCTCGACGTTGCCGAAGTTGAAGCGGGGATAGCCGGCGGTGATGTCGATGCCGATGGTCGCGATGAACAGGCCGATCAGCAGCGAGACCACGCCTTTGACCGGCGCATCGGTCGAGATGAAGACGGCGCAGGAGAGGCCGAAGCAGGCCAGCCAGAAGTACTCGGGCGAGCTGAACTGGAGCGCGAACTCGGCCAGGACCGGGGCGGAGAAAGCCAGCACCAGGGCGCCGAACAGGCCGCCGATCGCCGAGGTCACCAAGCAGGCGCCGAGCGCCAGCTCGGCCAGGCCCTTGCCGGTCATCCGATAGGCGTCCTCGACATAGGCGGCGGATGCCGGCGTGCCCGGGATGCGCAGGAGCGTCCCCGAGATGTCGCCGGCGAAGATCGCCATGGCGCTCGCGGCGACGATCGCCCCGATCGCCGGCACCGGCTCCATGAAGAAGGTGATCGGCACCAGCAGCGCCGTCGCCATGGTCGCAGTCAGCCCCGGCAGCGCCCCGACGACCAGGCCGAACAGGGACGCGAGCAGGATGACCGCGACCACATAGGGATCGAGGACCAGCCAGAGGGCTTGCTCCAGAGCGGGCATGGCGCCTCAGTAAATGAGCGGTTGCAGCACGCCGAGCGGCAGCGGCACCAGGAGGAGCTGACTGAAGGCGTAGTCGACGCCCAGGGTCACGGCGAGCGCGATCACGAACGAGGAGATCGGCTTGCCGCCGCGGAACAGCACGAGCCAGCCGAACAGCAGCAGCAGCGACGTCAGAATGAAGCCCAGCCAGTCGGATGCCACGATGTAGAGCAGGAGGCCGCCGACCACCGCCACGAAGGTGATGACGTGCCGGCCGGAGCGCAGCCATTCGCCGCCCCCGAACAGCGGCTCCGCGCGCCGCCGCCGCAGTCCGCTCACGCTCAGGATGACGCCGCTGACGATGAAGCCGATGCCGATCAGCGTCGGGAACAGCGCCGGGCCATAGTTCTGGCCCGGCATGGCGGGGAAGGTGCGCGTGTAGGCGATCATCGCGAGCGCAAACAGGATCAGCGCGATCCCGATCACGGCATCGTTCAGACGCACGGCAGCCCCTCCCCGCGCCGGCCGGCGGCAGCCGGGTCGGCTAGTTGGCGAGACCGACCGCCTTCATCACGCTGCCGAGGCTGGCGTCGCTCTCGGCCATCCACTGCTCGAAGCCCTGCGGATCCCGCCAGACGACGCCAAACCCGCGCTGCGCCATGAAATCGCGGAACTCCTGGCTGTCCCAGACCTGCTTGAGCAGCGGCACGAGCTTGTCGCTGACCTCCTCCGGCATCCCCTTGGGGCCGGCGATGCCGCGCCAGGCGGCGACCGTCCAGTCGAGCCCGGTCGCCTCCTTGAGGGTCGGGACGTCGGGGAAGGCGGGGTTGCGCTCCTCGCTCATGACCGCGAGGCTCTTGACCCGGCCGGCCTCGAGCAGCGCCTGCGCCTCCGGGACCGAGCAGGTCACGATGTCGACGCCGCCGGCGACCAGGTCCTGCAGACCCGGCGCCGCGCCCTGGCTCGGCACCCACGGCGCGGCATCGGGCGCGATCCCGGCCTCCTGGAGCATGCCGGCGAGCGCCAGGTGCCAGATGCCGCCCTGTCCCGTGCCCGAGGCGTTGTGCTCGCCCGGGCTGGCCTTGATCGCATCGAGCACCGCCTGCGCGCTGTCCCACTCGCTGTCGGCGCGCACCTGCAGCCCCGCCGGGTCGGCGTTGTACAGCGCAAGCGGCGTATAGTCCTCGTAGGTCAGATCGGTCAGGCCCTGCCAGTGCATCATGCCGATCTCGACCGTCACCACGCCGAGCGTGTAGCCGTCGGGGGGCGCGGTGGCGATGGCGGAATGGCCGACCACGCCGGAGCCGCCGGTGCGGTTGACCACGCTCACCGGCACGCCGAGCTCCTGCTCCATCAGGCTCGCCAGGATGCGGCCGGTGGCGTCGGTGCCGCCGCCCGCCCCCCAGGGCACGATGATGGTGATCGGGCGCTCGGGATACTCGGCCTGAGCGGGCGCGCCGCCGAGCGCGCAGAGCGCCACGGCGGCCACACCTGCCAGCTTGAAGATCGATCGGATGAGCATGCTGCCTCCCCTTGCAGCCGGCGGCGGATGCGCCGGACCCGGTGACGTGGTGGACTTGCGACCCGGCGGCTGACGCGCCGGTGCCGGGCAACTGTAGTGAACCTCGGCCGGCTTGGCAAAAGGCCACCGCCTCCAGAGCGGAGCATGCTGCCGCGCCCGGCCCGGGTGTCGAGGGGGGCGCCGATTTCCCAGCGCCGATCGCAACAATTCGACATTATTCAAATTAGTCGTCGATATTCATAACACGGTTGAAGTGTGGCCAGTTGCTTGCTAGTCTTTAAGAGGAAGGCGAAATTGGCCAGGCCAGTTTCGCCCAGTGTCAGACTGTGATCGTGCAGAAGCCGCTTTCGCATGTCGACTGTCTTGCGCGCGCCGCAAGCGGCGACCGGCCGGCGTGCAGCGTGGTCAGGTCGGCGGGCGCGACGACGGGTCGTCAATGCCGGGCGGCAACCTAAATCTAAGGAGTAGGATGCGAGCGCCAAGCGTGGCGGCAAGCCCAATCCGCGCATTGTGAGGTTCCTTAACGCAATGGTGAGAGCTTTAACCGTAGCGTGCCCGAACGGTCCCTCAGAGCGCGAGCGCTCAGGCGAGCGCGGCTAGGGCGGGTTCACGTGATGGTCGCCGCGACGCGGTAGACGCAAGCACGCGGTCGAGAGGACGACGTTCGAGCCAGCGAGGTGACGTGCATGGCCAAGCAGACGATCGATTTCGCCAAGCTCATCCAGGAGGATCGGGAGCAGCGCCAGCAGCAGCTGTGGCAAGGGACCTTTCTCGAGTACCTCGAGCTGGTCAAGGCTGACCCGGGCTTGGCCAAATCGGCGCATCGCCGTCTTCACGATATGATCACCGATGCCGGTGTGTCCGAGCTCAATCCCGAGAATGACCCGCGGATCGAGCGGATCTATGGCGATGAGCCGATCAAGGTGTACGGCTTCTTCAAGGAGGAATTCTTCGGCATGGAGCGCACGCTCGACAAGATCGTGCGCTACTTCCACTCCGCGGCGATGGGCGGCGAGGAATGCCGTCAGGTGCTCTACCTCATGGGCCCGGTGGGCTCCGGCAAGAGCTCGCTGGTCGATCGCCTGATCCGCGGCCTCGAGGAGCTGCCGCCGGTCTACGTGATCGACGGCGACCCGATGTTCGGCGAGCCGCTGACCCTGGTGCCGCGCCATCTGAGGCCGGCGTTCGAGGAGATGCTCGGGGTCAAGATCGAGGGCGACCTCAACCCGGTCACCCGCTATCGGCTCCTGAACGAGTTCGGCGGCCGCTACGAGGAGTTGCCGGTCCGGACCATGGCGTTCTCAAAGCGCGCGCGGCGCGGCATCGGCGTCGTGCCGCCGGTCGACCCGAACAATCAGGACACCTCGGTCCTGATCGGTTCCGAGGACATCTCCAAGCTCGATCGCTTCTCCGAGGGCGATCCGCGCATCCTCGAGCTGAACGGCGCGTTCAACGTCGGCAATCGCGGCTTGGTCGAGTTCATCGAGGTCTTCAAGAACGAGACCGAGTACCTCCACACCATGATCACCGCGACCCAGGAACGCTTCGTGCCGGCGCCCGGCCGCCATGGCACGGTGTACGTCGACACCTGCATCGTCGCCCATTCCAACGAGGCCGAATGGCAGAAGTTCAAGGCGGATCACACCAACGAGGCGATCCTCGATCGCATCGTGGTGGTCCGCGTGCCGTACAATCTGCGCCTCTCGGAAGAGGTCAAGATCTACCAGAAGTTCCTCGGGCGCTCCAAGTTCGATGCGCGCATCGCGCCGCACACGCTTCAGATCGCCTCGATGTTCGCGATCCTCACGCGGCTCGAGCCGACCGCCAAGTGCGACCTGATGACCAAGCTTCGCCTGTACAACGGCGAGGAGGTGATCGAGAAGGGCCGGACCAAGAAGCTGTCGGCGCGCGAGCTGCAGGACGACATCAAGCGCGAGGGCATGTTCGGCATCTCGACCCGGTTCATCATGAAGGCGCTGGACAATGCGCTCAGCCAGAACCCGGAGTCGATCCATCCGATCGGCGTGCGCGAGGCCCTGATCGCCATGGTGCGCGAGGCCGACCTCGCCGAGGACGTCAAGAAGCTGTACCTCGAGTTCCTGCAGGACACCTTGCACAAGGTGTATCTGGAGCTGCTCGAGAAGGACATCACCAAGGCGTTCATCTACTCCTACAAGGAGCAAGCCGAGACCCTGTTCCAGAACTACCTCGACCACGCCGAGGCGTACGTCACCAAGTCCAAGGTGCGCGACCCCAACACCCGCGAGGAGCTGCAGCCGGACGAGGCGTTTCTCAAGTCGATCGAGGAGCAGATCGCGATCATCGGCTCGGCCGCCGACGGCTTCCGGCAGGAGGTGATCGCCTATCTGTGGGCGGCGACGCGGCGCGGCGAGCGGATCAGCTACATCGCCTACGAGCCGCTCAAGGAGGCGATCGAGCGCAAGCTGATGAACTCGGTGCGCGAGCTGTCGCGGATCATCACCAAGGCGCGCACCCGCGACGAGGAGCAGCAGCAGAAGTACGACGTCATGGTCAAGAACCTGATCGAGAACGGCTACAGCGAGGACAGCATCGACACCATCCTCAAATACGCCGCCAACCACCTGTGGCGCGACTGACCCGAGGGCGGCCCGCCCCGGAGCACCAAGCCAAGGGAGCACGGAACCCAAGATGGCGATCTTTCGCCCCTACTCTTCCTCGGAGGCGCTCCGCTCGGACCGCAGCGCCGGCGATCGCCAGCGCCATCGCGACAAGCTGCGCGAGGCGATCCGCGACAACATCGCCGACATCATCTCGGAAGAGTCGATCATCGGGCGCGACAAGGATCGGATCATCAAGGTGCCGATCCGCGGGATCAAAGAGTACCGCTTTCTGTTCGGCGACAACCACCCCCAGGCGGGTGCGGGCGAGGGCGGCACCGAGCCCGGGCAGGTGATCGGCAAGGCGCCGAAGGACGGCGAGGGCACCGGCCGCGCCGGCGATCAGCCGGGCGTCGACTACTACGAGACCGACGTCACCCTCGAAGAGCTGATCGAGATCATGTTCGAGGATCTCGAGCTCCCGGACATGGAGCGCAAGATCCTGCGCGAGGTGCTCTCGGAGCGGATCGCCAAGCGCAAGGGCTACCGGCGGGTCGGCGTCCGCGTCCATCTCGATCGCCGGCGCACCGCCAAGGCGCGCGTGCGCCGCAAGGTGGCGACCGCCGGGCCCGGGGATGCCAAGCCGGTCGCCCAGCCGCCGCCGGCGGCGCTCCAGGACAATGGCGAGGAGCGCTTCCCGTTCCGCCGCGAGGATCTGACCTACAAGCGCCTGATCGAGGACACCCGCGAGGAATCCAACGCCGTGGTGGTCTGCGTCATGGACACCTCGGGCTCGATGGACAGCATGAAGAAGTACCTCGCACGCAGCTTCTTCTTCCTCCTGTATCAGTTCGTCAGCACCAAGTACCAGAACGTCGACCTGGTGTTCATCGGCCACCACACCCAGGCGCGCGAGGTCACCGAGGAGGAGTTTTTCCACAAGGGCGAATCCGGGGGCACGCTGATCTCGTCGGGCTACAACAAGGCGCTGGAGATCATCTACGACCGGTACCATCCCTCCTTGTGGAACGTGTATGCCTTCCACTGCTCGGATGGCGACAATTTCGATTCCGACAACGCCAACGCGCTCAAGGCCGGCAAGGAGCTGTGCGAGGTGTGCAACCTGTTCGGCTACGGCGAGATCAAGCCGCTCGGATCGCACTACTACGAAAGCTCGATGCTCGACCTGTTCCGGCGCCTCGAGGCCGACAATTTCCAATCCGTGCTGATCGAACGCAAGGAGGACATCTGGCCGAGCTTCAAGGCCTTCTTGTCCCGTGATCGAGCCGGCGCCATCGTCTGAGCGCGGCTCCGGGCTCGGTCGACGACCCCTCCTTTCGTAGGACCGCCATGGCAAGCTGGGACACCGACGATCTCGAGTACTGGGACGACGCGATCCGCGAGCGCGTCGCCGACTATGGCCTCGACTGCTACCAGCAGGAGTTCGAGATCTGCGATCACGCGCAGATGCTGGGCTACACCGCCTATCACGGCATGCCGGCGCATTACCCGCACTGGAGCTACGGCAAGAGCTACGAGAAAACCAAGACCATGTACGACCACGGGGTCACCGGCCTGCCCTACGAGCTGGTGATCAATTCCGATCCGTGCCTGGCCTATCTCATGCGCGACAACACGCTGTGCCTGCAGATTCTGACCATCGCCCACGTGTACGGCCACAACGACTTCTTCAAGAACAATTTCATGTTCACGCGCGCCACCCGGGCCGATCAGACGCTCGCCCAGTTCAAGGCGCGCGCCGACCGCATCCGCGACTATGCCGAGGATCCCTCGATCGGCCTGGAGCGGGTCGAGGCCCTGCTGGATGCCGCGCACGCCCTGTCCATGAACTGCCGGCGCAACCCGGCGATCCGCAAGCTCGGGCCGGAAGAGCAGCGGCAGCGCCGGCTGGAGGCGGCGGAGCCGCGGCCCGATCCGTTCGAGCGCGTGCATCGGCGTGCCGAGTACGTCGAGCCGGACCTGCGCAAGGTGCCGCTCGAGCCGGAAGAGGACATCCTCCTGTTCATGCGCGACCACAACCGGCATCTCCAGGCGTGGGAGCAGGACATCCTGACCATCGTGCACGAGGAGGCCGGCTACTTCCTGCCCCAGATCGAGACCAAGATCATGAACGAGGGCTGGGCCAGCTACTGGCACCACCAGATCATGAACAGCCTCGATCTGCCCCAGGAGATCTATCTGGAATTCCTGGTCCGGCACAATCAGGTGGTCTCGCCCCATCCCGCCGGCATCAATCCCTATCACCTCGGCTTCAAGATCTGGCACGACATCGAACGCCGCTTCAACGCGCCGACCCCGGCCGAGCTCGAGGCCTACGGGCCGCCGAACAAGTCCGGGCGCGACAAGATCTTCGAGGTGCGCGAGACCGACCGCGATGCGTCGTTCCTGCGCCGCTTTTTGACCGAGGAGCTGATGCGCGAGCTCGACCTGTTCGAGTTCGAGCCCCGCGGCGACAACCTCGTGGTGACCAAGGTCTCCGGCGAGGACGGCTGGCGCGAGGTCAAGGAGACCCTGATCCGCACCGTCGGCATGAACGCCCAGCCGGTGATCCGGATCCACGACGCCGACTACGGCAACAACCGGGCGCTCTATCTCAAGCACGAGCACGAGGGCCGCGACCTGCACATCGGCTACGCCGAAAAGACGCTTGGCCACCTCCATCACCTGTGGGGCCACCGCGTCCTGCTCGAGACCCTGATGAAGGGCAAGAAGACCCTGCTCTCGTACGGCGACCACGGCTTCGACGCCAAGCTGATGCGCTGAGGACGTCCGGACGGCCGCACCCCGGAGAAGCTCGAGGCCTATTGCACGATCAGCTTGACCTGCTCGCCGGGGGCGAGCGGCTGCCCCGGCTCGAGGCCGTTCAGCACCTCGAACTGCGCGTGCGGCTGGGCATCGACCGCCATCCGGCGCGCGAGGTCCGGGGTCCCCTGCCCTGGCGCCACCGTCACGATCTCGATCCGCCGCGGCTGGATCGCGGCCGCCTCCTGCGCGCCGAGGCGGCGGAAGCTGTCGATCGTGGCTTCGTACGCCCGCGCCTGCGCCGGGCTGAGGCCACCGGGGCCGACGAACATGAAGCGATAGACCCGGTCGCCATCCGCCCGGATGGCCGCCAGAGCGACCGTGACCGGCCGGCCGTCGTCGAGCCGACCCGTGGCGGTCGCGTTCGCCGCCGGCATGCCGCCGACCTGAAACGCAGCGACGTTGCGCAGACCGCCGGAGCCGAGCTCGCGCGCCCAGTCGCGGGCCACGTAGTCGGTCATGCTGCGGTTCGGCGGCACGCGCGCGCCGTCGAACCTCATCAGGCCGTCCCGGCTCTGGCCGATCACCGCGGTGGGCGTGTTGATCAGCCGGAACCCGGGCGGCACGTCGAAGGCGAACCGCAGCTCCGGATGAACGAACGTGCCGTTCCGCACCAAGCCCTGGCTCGGGTCCTCGCCGTAGATCATGCCGTCGATCTCGGCGAGATAGCGCTCGCGATCGATCCGGCCTGGGCCGGCGCTCGCCGCGCTCGCCCGCTCCACCGCCCGCAGCACGCGATCGGGCGTGCGGGGATGGGTCGCGAACCAGCTCGAGGCGGGGTCCGGAGCGTCCTCCCGACCCGCGAGCCTACGGGCGAGCGCATCGTTTTGGCCGAGCTTCTCGAGGAAGCTGGACATCGCCGCCGGGTCGTAGCCGGCGCGCGCCAGATAGCGCACGCCGAGCTCGTCGGCCTGAAACTCCTGATCGCGCGAATAGCCCGCCAGGTACGCCTGGGCGCCGACGCCACCCGCCTGTTGCACCAGATCGGCGGCCGCCCCGCCGCCGAGGATCGCGGCGAGGATGCTGCCGATCGCGACGCCGCTTTGCGCCACCACCCCGCGACTGTAGCGCTGCGCCGAGTGGCGCGCCGTGACGTGCCCGATCTCGTGGGCCATCACGCCGGCGAGCTCCGCCTCGTTGTCGGCGAGCGCCAGGAGGCCGCGGGTGACGTAAACGTAGCCGCCGGGCAGGGCGAACGCGTTGACCACCTCGCTGTTCAGGAGCGTGAAGGTGAACTCCAGGTCCGGCAGCTCCGAGACCGCCGCCAGCCGCTCGCCGATGTCGGCGACGTAGGCTTGCAGCGCCGCATCGGCGTAGGCGCCGCCGAACTCCGCCAGCACCTGCGGATGCTGCTGCGTGCCGACCTGTCGCTCCTGCGCCGGGCTCATGGCGGTGAGCTCGGTCTCTCCGGTCGCCGGATTGACCACCCGGGTGCAGGCCGGCGCGAGCGCGAGGGCCGGCATCAGGAACAGAACCATCAAGAGACGCTTCCAGCCGGTCATGGCAAGACCTGCATTGGCTCGGTGGTCCGGGCGGCGCCACGGCTCGCGGCGCCATCTCCGCAGTGATGTAGGTGAAATCCGGGGCCGGCGGCCACCTGGCTCCCCTGCCCGCTGCTCCAGCCGAGGTATCGCCCGACCCGTGCCTCGTGACTTGGCTTTGACGCTCGTCCTAGGATGCCGGCGCCTGACCGAGGAGCACCCCGGCCGCTGGAGACGAGATGGCCACCCGTCCGAGCGAACTGGTCTATGCCGTCGACGAGCGGCCGCCCTGGCCGCAGCTCCTCGTGCTTGGCCTGCAGCACACCAGCTTGATGTGCGTCTACCTCGTCCTCATCCCGATCATCGCCAAGGCGGCGAAGGCCCCGCACGAGGTCATGCTCGATGCGCTCAGCCTGGGCATGATCGCGCTCGCCATCGCGTCGGTCCTGCAGGCGCTGCGCGCGGGCCCCTTCGGCTCCGGCTACCTGGCGGTGCCGGTGTACTCGGCGATCTATCTCGGCCCGTCGGTGATGGCGGCCAAGGTGGGCGGGCTGCCGGCGGTGTTCGGCATGACCATCTTCGCCGGCGCGGTGGAGATCGGCCTGTCGCGCGTTCTGCGCCGCCTGCGCCCCCTCTTCCCGCCGGCGGTGAGCGGCTTCACCGTGGCCATCGTCGGCATCGAGCTCGGCCTGGTCGGGATGGATCAGACGCTCGGCGTCGAGCTCTACGGCCGGCCGGACTTCCCGTACCACCTCGGTGTCGCGCTCCTGACCCTGTCGATCAGCGTCGGCCTCAGCGTCTGGGGGCGGGGCGTGGTGCGGCTGGTCTGCTCGCTCTCCGGCCTCGCGAGCGGCTTCACCGCGGCGCTCCTCCTCGGGCTGATCCCGGCGCCCGAGCTGCAGACGATGGCCGGCGCGCCGCTCCTCGCCCTGCCCGGTCTCGAGCACGTCGCCTATCGCTTCGATCCGGCCCTGATGCCCGCCTTCGCCGCGGCCGGCGTCGCTGCGGCGCTGCGCACCATCGGCGTCGTGACCACCTGCGAGAAGATCAACGATGCCGACTGGAAACGCCCGGACCTGCGTCCGATCCAAGGGGGCGTGCTGTCCGACGGCACCGGCTGCCTGATCGGCGGCCTGCTGGGGATACCGGGAATGAGCGTCGGGCCCAGCCTGGTCGGCGTCTCCAAGGCCACCGGGGCGACCAGCAGGTACATCGCCTACGCCTGCGGCGCGATCCTGGTCGCGATGGCGTTCGTACCCAAGATCGCGGCCATCTTTCTCGCGATCCCGCTCTCGGTCGCCGGCGGCATGCTGGTGTTCACCGGCGCGCTGATGATCGCCGGCGGCATTCAGATCATGACCTCGCGCAACGTCGACACGCGCATGACCTTCGTGATCGGCATCTCGCTCCTCTTGGCCCTGAGCCGGAAGGTCTTTCCGGCCTATTTCGAGGAGCTGCCCTGGTATCTGCACAGCCTGGCCGCAAGCTCGCTGGCGCTCGGGATCGCGGCCGCGGTCGGCCTCACCCTGCTGTTCCGGCTCGGCATCCGCCGCCACGAGGCGATCGTTCTCGCGAAGTCCGACGACTCACTCGCGAACCTGGCGGCGTTTTTGCGCGAGAAGGGCAAGTCCTGGAAAATCGATCGGGACATCATCGAGCGGGCGGCCTCGAGCGCGACCCAGGCCTTCGTCCACATCAAGGAGGCGCGCCTGAACGAGGGGCCGATCACCATGGCGGCCACCTACGACGACGTCGATCTCGTGGTCGAGCTCGGGTACGACGGCAATCTGCCGGCGCTGCCCGACCTGAGAGGCCTGAGCAGGGACTTCAACGAGGAGGAGTCGTTCTCGTACGGCCTGACCTTGTTCCTCTCGGGGGTCTACGCCGATCGCGTCGAGGCGTCCACCAAGGGGCGCCTCGCCTGGGTTCGGCTGTACTTCGCCACCTGATGCCCGGCGCACAAGGTTCAAACCTTTGTTCGCCCCGCATCATACTTCTTTTTGTGGCGCGCGGCCGACCATCCAACCCATTTTTGGGGCGCGCGGCCGACCATCCAACCCCGCGCGCTGGGCGCGCGGCCGACCAACCAACCCATTTTTGGGGCGCGCGGCCGACCATCCAACCCATTTTCGGGACGCGCGGCCGACCATCCAACCCCGCGCGCGATACCGAATGCGAAGCTCGGGACTCCGCAGGGCCGGTATGATGCCGCGCTCCCAACCGCTCGGCAGCCGCCGCCGCGCCGGCCTACGGCAACAGCTGCATCTGCTCGAGATGGGACAGCTCGATCAGCGGCCCGCCGGCCTCGACGACGACGCCGCGGATCTCGATCCGCCGGCCGGCCAGGCTCGCCACCTCGAGACCCGCGCCCGCCAGGCGGCGCGCCACCTTCTTGGTGATCCGCACCGTGAAGTCGCGCCACCACTCGGCGCCGAAGTTCAGATACACGAAGCGCTCGGTCGGCGCGACCTGCCGCACCCGCCCGTAGACGATCCGGAAGCGGCCGGCATCGCCAAGGGCGGCGCTGGCC
>JBOHKK010000149.1:0-13877 GCA_050729115.1 Geminicoccaceae bacterium
CGATGACGCTGCGCAGACGCGTGGCGGTTCGGCGAGCCGGCCTTGCCGATGGGGAGCTGATTCCGGGCCCACAAAGTTCGTTCGCCTCCCATCATTCTCTTATTGGGGCGCGCGTTGGGGCGCGCGCCCCACCAGCCAACCCCGCGCTGGGGCGCGCGGCCGACCAGCCAACCCTGTGCTGGCGCGCGCGGCCGACCCCGCGCGCGGCCGCGTGCCTGGCTCCCCGTGGCTGGCTCAAAAGGGGCGACCTCGGTGGCTCGCTGGACCGGGCCGGTCTTGGTGGTCCGAAGTGCCAAGCGAGCCCGGAGCGCCGCGCGACCTCGGTGGTCGGTGCGGAGCGGCACGCCAACCGCGCGGGACCGACCGCGAAGGTCAGACCTTCGCAGGGTCGGTGTCAGCCGGCGCCTGATCGACGAGGGCGTCGGCCAGAACGCGCGCCACGTGGACGGCTTCGCGTCCGCTGCCGTCGCGAATCTGCTGCCGGCAGCTCGTGCCATCGGCGACGATCAGGGTGTCCGCGGCGGCAGCGCGCACCGCGGGCAAGAGCGTGAGCTCGGCCATCTGCAGTGACGCCGCGTGGTGCTCGGCCTCGTAGCCGAACGCGCCCGCCATGCCGCAACAGCTCGATTCGACGACCTCGGCCTGCACCCCGGGGATCAGCCCAAGGCAGCCGGTCACCGCGGTCATCGCGCCGAAGGCCTTTTGATGGCAATGCCCATGCACCAGCACCGGCCGTGCCCCGTTCGAGCGCAGCGGCAGGCGCAAACGTCCGGCCGCGTGCTCGCGCCACAGGAACTCCTCGAGCAGCAACGCCTGCCCCGCGAGCGCGTCGGTCGCATCGCCGGGCAGCAGCGCCGCGAACTCGTCGCGCATGGTGAGCAGGCACGACGGCTCCAGGCCGACCACGGGCACGCCGCGCTCGACGAACGGCCGCAATGCCGCGAGCGTTGCCTCCACCTCGCGCCGCGCCTCGTCCACCAGCCCGGCGGCGAGGAAGGTCCGGCCGCAGCACGGCCGTCGCCCGTCGGATCTCATGGGCGCGTGCACGCGCAGGCCCGCCGCCTCCAGGACCGCGACCGCGGCCCGCGCGTTGTCCGGCTCGAACCACGTGGTGAAGGTGTCGGCGAACAGGACGACGTCGCGGCCGTCGCCTCCGGGCCGCGGGCCGTTCGACGTGGGACGATAAGGCTGCGCATGCCAGCGCGGCAGAGGCCGCCTGGCGCTGAACCCCAGCGTTCGCTCGCCGAGCGCGGCGGCGCCGGGCAGCCGGTCGCGCAGGTGCAGCAACCAGCGCGCCCGACTGGCGTAGGGGGCATAGCGCGGCAGATGGGCGATCAGCTGGTCGCGCAGCGACAGCCGCCGCCTCCGGCGCATCTGGTGCATGACCTCGATTTTCATCCGCGCCATGTCGACGCCGGTCGGGCACTCGCGCCGGCAGGCCTTGCACGACACGCACAACGCCAGCGTCTCGGCCATCGCCTCGCTCATCAAGGCGTCCGGCCCCAGTTGCCCGGAGAGCGCGAGGCGCAGCGTGTTGGCCCGGCCGCGGGTGACGTGCCGCTCGTCCCGGCTCACCCGATACGACGGACACATCACGCCGGGGTCGGCTTTGCGGCAGGCGCCGTTGTTGTTGCACATCTCGGCGGCGCCGAGAAATCCGCCCCAGGCCGACCAGTCCAGCGCGGTATCGAGCGGCGCTGACCGGTAGCCAGGCGGGTAGCGGAACAGGGCGCGATCGTCCATGCGCGGCGCATTTACGACCTTGCCGGGATTGAGCACGCCGTCGGGGTCGAACGCTGCCTTGACCTCCTCGAAGGCACGCACCAGCCGGTCGCCGAACATCGCCTGGTGGAACTCGGAGCGCACCAGGCCATCGCCATGCTCGCCCGAATGCGCGCCCTTGTAGGCGCGCACCATGGCAAACGCCTCCTCGGCGATCGCCCGCATCGCGGCGACGTCCTTGTCCTGCTTCAGGTTGAGGATCGGCCGCACGTGCAGGCAGCCAACCGAGGCGTGCGCGTACCAGGTGCCGCTGGTGCCGTGCCTCGCGAAAATCTCGGTGAGCCGGCTGGTGTAGTCCGCGAGGTGCTCCAGCGGCACCGCGCAGTCCTCGATGAACGACACCGGCTTGCCCGCGCCCTTCATCGACATCACGATGTTGAGCCCGGCCTGGCGGACCTCCCATATTCTTGCCTGCGCGGCCGGATCGGTCGCCTCGACCACGGCGTCGGCAGAGCCGAGGTCGGCCATCAGCTCGCCGAGGCGCCTCAGCTGGATGCGCGCCTCGTCCGGATCGTCGCCGGCGAACTCGACCAGCAGCAGGGCGTCCGGCTCAGCGCGCACGAAACGCTCGATCAGCGGCCGGTAGGCGGGGATCTGGCGCCCCAGCTCGAGGATCGTGCGATCGACCAGCTCGACCGCCGTCGGCCCGAGGTCGACGATCGCCTTGGTCGAAGCCATCGCCTGATGGAAGCTCGGAAAATGGCAGACGCCGAGGACCCGATGCCGCGGCAGCGGTTGCAGCTTCAGCTTGAGGCGCCGGAACAGGGCAAGCGTGCCTTCGGACCCGACCAGGAGCTCCGCCATGTTGTGGCCGGCCGCGCGCACCCGATCGAGGTTGTAGCCGCCGACCCGGCGCAGAACCTTGGGAAAGCCGGTCGCGATCGCATCCGCCTCGCGTTCGGCGAGCGCGCGCACGCTCCGGATCAGCGCCACGTAGCGGGCGTTGGTCGCGGCCGCCTCGAGATTGCCCGGCACCTCGCCGAAGCGGATCCTCTCGCCATCGGCGAGCAGAGCCTCGATCGCCAGCAGGTTGTCGACCATGATGCCGTAGCGGATCGAGCGGGCGCCGCAGGCGTTGTTCGCCGCCATGCCGCCCAGCGTGGCCCGGCTGGCGGTCGAGATGTCGACCGGGAAGAACAGGCCATGCGGCCTGAGATGCCGGTTCAGGCGGTCGAGCACGAGGCCGGGCTCGACCCACACGGTTCGCGCCTCGGGGTCGAGCTCCACCACCCGAGCGAGGTGCTTAGAGAAGTCGATGATCAGGCCGTCGCCGACCGTCTGGCCGGACTGCGAGGTGCCGCCGCCGCGCGCGATCACCCTGACGCCGAACTCGCGCGCGATCGCAAGCGCCGCCTGCACGTCGGCATCGGTGCGCGGCACCACCACGCCTTGCGGCTCGATCTGATAGATCGAGGCGTCGGTGCTGTAACGGCCGCGATCGAAGGCGCCGAACAGGACCTCGCCTTCGAGCTCGCGCCGCAGCCGTGCTGCCAGAGCCGGATCGCCGGGATCGGCGTCGAGCCGGCGGCGGCTCAGGATCGCTGCCATGCGCCGCCCGACCCGCGAGCCGTCACGTTCGAGCCCCCGATCATCAGGTTGGAGTCCCTCCACCGCTTGCTTTGCCCGGGCTTCGTGCCCATGCATAATGCATCGGCTCGTCCGCCCGGGCGAGCCCCGAAGCGGAGGCCGCCATGACGACGCGACAGCGCAGCGGGCGCCATTTCCTGCAGATCCCGGGGCCGACC
Source organism: Geminicoccaceae bacterium (assembly GCA_050729115.1). Lineage (GTDB taxonomy): Bacteria > Pseudomonadota > Alphaproteobacteria > Geminicoccales > Geminicoccaceae > JBKPNX01. The sequence goes on from JBOHKK010000149.1 coordinate 3,528, forward strand.
AACGTCCCGGACCGCATTCTGCGCGCCATGGATCGTCCGACGATCGATCACCGCGGTCCCGACTTCGCCCGGCTCGCCGCCGGAATCCTCGAGGATCTCAAGCCGGTTTTCCGGACCTCGGGCCCGGTCGTCGTCTATCCGTCGTCCGGCACCGGCGCCTGGGAGGCGGCGCTGACCAACACGTCGTCGCCGGGCGATCGGGTGCTGATGGCCGAGACCGGCCATTTCGCGAGCCTGTGGTGCGAGATGGCCGGCCGCCTCGGTCTCGAGGTGACGATGCTGCCGGGGGACTGGCGGCACGGGGTCGACCCCGAGCAGATCGAGGCGAGCCTCGTCGGCGATCGGGAGCATGAGATCAAGGCGGTCTGCGTGGTCCACAACGAGACCTCGACCGGGGTCACCTCCCGGATTCCCGAGATCCGCCGCGCCATCGACCGCGCCAATCATCCGGCGCTGCTCATGGTCGACACCATCTCCTCGCTCGCCTCGATCGACTACCGGCAGGACGAATGGGGCGTCGACGTCACGGTCGCCGGTTCGCAGAAGGGCCTGATGCTGCCGCCCGGCCTGGGCTTCAATGCCATCAGCGACAAGGCGCTCGCCGCCGCCAGGACCGCGCGCCTGCCGAAGTCCTACTGGGACTGGCAGCCGATGCTGGGCGCCAATGCCAAGGGCGTGTTTCCCTACACCCCGGCGACCAACCTGCTCTACGGCCTGCGCGCAGCGCTCGACATGCTGCGCGAGCAGGGGCTCGAGCAGGTGTTCGCCCGGCACGATCGTCATGCCGAGGCCGCCCGGCGCGCGGTCCGAGCCTGGGGCCTCGAGCTCCTGTGTCTGGATCCGCGCGAGTACTCGAGCTCGCTCACCGCGGTCCTGGTGCCCAAGACGCTCGATGCCGATGCGCTCCGCGCGCTGATCCTCGAGCGCTACGATCTGTCGCTCGGCAACGGGCTCGGGCGCCTGGCCGGACGGGTGTTCCGGATCGGTCATCTCGGCGACTTCAACGACCTGATGCTCGCCGGCACCCTTGGGGGCATCGAGATGGGCCTCAACCGAGCCGGTTTTCCCGTGGCCGCGAGCGGCGTCGCCGCCGCGCTTGCCTGGCTTGCGGCGCCGGATGCGGCCGACGCCGAGCGAGCGAGCGCAGCCTGACAGCCAAGGCCGGGATGACCGCGGCCGCCTTCCTCGATCTGCTGGCGGCGCAGCGCGGCCTCGTCTGCGCGGTCGGCGCGGGTGGCAAGAAATCGACGTTGTATCGTCTGGTCGAGGCGCATCTGGCCGTTGGCACGTCCCGGCTCGGCCTGACCTGCACGGTCGCCATGGCGCCGCCGCCGCCGTCGCTCGGCGAGCCCGTGATCGCCGAGGGGGCGAAGCTGGCGTGCGCGCTGGCAGCGCATGGGCGGGGTCGGCGGGTCCTCGTCTACGCGCAGTCCTCGCCCAAGCCGGGCCGCGTCGGCGGCGTCCCGCCCGCGGACCTGACGAGACTGCACGCGGACGGCGGCTTCGACGTCACCCTGGTCAAGGCGGACGGCGCGCGCATGCGGTGGATCAAGGCGCCCGCCGCGGCGGAACCGCTGCTGCCGCCGGGCGTGACCACGGTGCTGGCGCTGGTCTCGGCCAAAATCTTCGGCCAGCCGCTTTCCGAGGCGGTCGCGCATCGGCTCGAGCGGGTCGCGGCCGTCACCGGCGCCAAGCCGGGCGAGCCGCTCTCGCCGGAGCACGTCGCGCGTCTACTCACCTCCGAGCAGGGAGCGCTGAAAGGGGTAGGCGACGCGACGGTGGTCCCGATCATCAACATGGTCGACGATCAGACCCGACTCGCGGCGGCGCGTGAGGCGGCACGTCAGGCGCTGCGGCGATCCGGGCGGTTCGCGCGGGTGGTGCTGACCCGGATGACGGCGAGCGACCCGGTGATCGAGGTCGTATCTGAATGACGTCTAATGCAACTGTCACAGAATTGTTGCATTAAGGCTCTACTTATAGTGGAATATATTCATGATCCGACACAGAGCCTGCCGTGCCGTTTGATCCGCGTCGCCAACTCGCGCTGTTGCGTCCGGCGCTCTCGGAGCCGAGCCACGCCCGCAGGTATCTGCAACGCAGCCTGCCGGACAGCTGGCGGTTTGCCCACCAGATGGCGATCGATCTGGTGCGACAGCTGGAATTTCTGGCATGGTCCGGCCGCGCCGATGCGTTCGACACCTACTTCCTCCGCCAGGCGGAGGCGATGCTTCGCCCCCAGGGTCTGACCGCGCTGCTCGGGGAAACGTCGGCGCCGCCGGATGGCGAACAGATCACGCCCGATCTCCAGGACCGACTGGCGCGCTTTTGCGCCTGGAGCCGTGCCATCGTCACCGCCGTGCTGCTCGATCTCGACGAGCGGCGCGAGGTCGTCAATTCGTACCAGGCGCTGACCTACCTGCTGACCCGTCACGTGCCGTTCGCCAGGGCCGCGGCCGCGTGGAGCGGCAGGGTCGGCATGGCGCCGATCCAGGAGACATTGTGCGAGCTTCCCGGCTATGCCCTGGTGCTGCTGGCGACCAGCCCGAACGACACGGTCGCGCGCTTCATGGCCCGCGACGCGTTTTGGACCGCCGTGATGAAGCGGAGCTAGCGCGTCACGCCGGTGTCAGGGCCGTTGTCCGGTCAGCGGCGGCAAGCTAAGAGAAGGCCGGATCGCCGTCACCCCGGAGGCCGAGCGTGAGCGCAGGGCATCACGTCCTGGCGATCGATCAGGGCACCACCAGCTCGCGCGCCATCGTGTTCAATCGGGCGGGCGCCCCGGTTGCGCTCGCCCAGCGCGAGCTCGAGCAACACTATCCGCGCGCCGGCTGGGTCGAGCACGATCCCGAGACGATCTGGCGGGACACGCTTGCGGTCGCTCGCGATGCTCTTGCCAAGGCAGGTCTGGCAAGCGCCCGGATCGCCGCCATCGGGATCACCAACCAGCGCGAGTCCGCGGTGCTGTGGGAGCGGGCGAGCGGCAGACCGGTCCACCGCGTGATCGTCTGGCAGGACCGGCGCACCACCGAGCGTTGCCGCGCGCTCAGCGCCGCCGGCCACGACGCTTTGGTTCAGGAGCGCACCGGCCTGGTGATCGATCCCTATTTCTCGGCGACCAAGCTCGCCTGGCTGCTCGATGAGATCGACGGCGTGCGGGCGGCCGCCGAGCGCGGCGAGCTGGCGTTCGGCACGATCGATTCATTCCTGCTCTGGCGCCTCACCGGTGGCGCCGTGCACGCCACCGACGCGAGCAACGCCTCGCGCACCATGCTCTACGACATCCACCGTCAGGACTGGGACGACGATCTGCTCCGCCTTCTGAGAATACCGCGGTCGATCCTGCCGGAGGTCAGGGATTGCAGCGCGCTGTTCGGCACCACCCCGGCGGCGCTGTTCGGCGCTCCCCTGCCGATCGCGGGCATCGCCGGCGATCAGCAGGCGGCGACGGTGGGTCAGGCGTGCTTCCGTCCCGGCATGCTCAAGAGCACCTACGGCACCGGCTGTTTCGCGCTCCTGAACACCGGCGAGCGCGCGGTCGCCTCCCGGCACCGCCTGCTGACCACCATCGCCTACCGGCTGGAGGGCAAGACCACCTACGCGCTCGAGGGCAGCATCTTCGTCGCCGGGGCCGCGGTGCAGTGGCTGCGCGATGGCCTGAAGCTGATCGGCCACGCCGGCGAGACCGAGCCGCTCGCGGCGGCAATTGCCGATACCGGCGGCGTCTACCTAGTGCCGGCGTTCGTCGGCCTCGGCGCCCCGCATTGGGACCCGGAAGCGCGCGCCGCGATCCTGGGCCTGACCCGCGATTCCGGGATCCCGCAGATCGTGCGCGCGGCGCTCGAATCGGTCGGCTATCAGACCATGGATCTGATGCGGGCGATGCAGGCGGACTTCGGCGGCGAGCGGCGCGCCGGCGCGGCGGGAGACGAGGCCGGCCCGGGCGCGGTGCGGGTCGATGGCGGGATGGTCGCGAACGACTGGGTCTGCCAGTTTCTCGCCGACATCCTCGATCTGCCCGTCGAGCGGCCCGCGGTCACCGAGACCACCGCGCTCGGCGCCGCCTGTCTCGCGGGCCTCGCGGTCGGTCTCTATCCCTCGCTCGACGCGTTCGCGGACGCTTGGCGGTGCGCGCGTCGCTTCGTGCCGCAGATGAACGCAACCGAGCGCGCCCGCCTCTACGGCGGCTGGCTGAACGCGATCCGACGGGTGCGGACGGTGGGCTGAGCGCAGGCCGCCACGCCTCTGTGGCTTCACAACGGCGCCGCCGGCGCTCCAGCCTCGAGCGCCGGACGGCATCGATCAGCGCTAACCACCCTCCTCGAGCACAAGCTGGTGGAGGAGTCCCCAGACGAGGCCTTCGGGGGGGACGTTGCTCATGTGGATCAGAATTCCCGGCAGCATGACCAGCAACGCCAGGCCGAGGATGACCAGCACCAGCGCGACCAACCGGAAGCGGCGCGCCGCAGGCGGGTCGTGCACGATCGCCTTGCTCAGAACCATTTGCGTCCGCTCCATTCACCTGACGACTACGTGACGCATATCTAAGCGGCGATCCGGTCGAGCGGGTGTGAGCAAGTTCACTCCCCAGGTGATTTTTTGCCGGCCGCGTTCCGAGGGCGGCGCGCTGGTCGAGGTCGCGGCGCTTTACAAGCTGCGGATCGATGCGGATGCTGATCCGACGGGCGCGGCCGGTATGCCGCCGGCGGTAGGAGGCACCAGATGGCGACACTCATTCGTCTGGCGGATCAGGACAACGTCGCCATCGCGACCCGGAATCTCGAACCAGGTGCGGTGGTCGAGGTCGGCGGCCTGCAGCTGATCACGCGAGATGCCATCCCGTTTGCCCACAAGATCGCGATCCGGGCGATCGAGCAGGGCGCGCAGGTGCTCAAGTACGGGGTGCCCATCGGCCGCGCCAAGGTGGCGATCGAGCCGGGCCAGCACGTCCACGTGCACAACATCAAGAGCGACTACGTCAACAACGAGGTCGACTTCTTCGAAGAGGTCTCGGGCGAGGACGAGGCGCAGGGGGCGAGAGCATGATCTTCGGCTACGAGCGCAGCGACGGGCGCAGGGGCATCCGCAACTACGTGCTGGTCGCCTATCTGGTCGAATGCGCCCATCACGTCGCCCGCGCGATCGCGACGCCGTTCGAGGACGACGGCGTCCAGCTGATCGGCTTTCCGGGCTGCTATCCCAACGCCTACGCGCAGCGGATGATGGAGGCGTTCTGCACCCATCCGAACGTCGGCGCGGTGCTGGTCGTCTCGCCCGGCTGCGAGCAGTTCAACCGGCCGCGGCTGATGGAGCTGATCCGCGCCTCCGGCCGCCCCGCCGAGCTCCTGGTGATCCAGAAGACCGGCGGCACGCGCTCGACCATCCAGGCCGGGCGCGCCTGGGTGCAAAACGGGCTCGCCGGGATCGCCGCGGTGCCGCGCCTGCCGGTGGCGGTCGCCGATCTGATCGTCGCGACCGAATGGGGCGGCTCGGATGCCACCAGCGGCCTCACCGTGAATCCGGCGATCGGGATCGCCTGCGACCGGGTCATCGAGGCGGGCGGCACCGCGATCTTCGAGGAGCTCGGCGAGCTGTTCGGCTGCGAGCAGCACATGGCGGAGCGCGCGCTCACGCCGGCGCTGGGCGCGGAGATCAAGAGCGCCATCGCCAAGGCGACCCGCCACTACGCCGCGCTCGATCAGTCGAGCTTCGGCGGCGGCAACATCACCGGCGGGCTTTCGACCATCGAGGAGAAGTCGATCGGCGCCTATGCCAAGAGCGGCACCAAGCCGATCGCGGGCATGCTGCGCCCGGGCGTGCTGCCGCCGCGGCCCGGCCTGTACCTCATGGACATGGTGCCGGACGACGAGACCAAGTGGGGCTTTGCCAACATCAACGACAACGCCACCATCGTCGAGCAGATCGCCTGCGGCGCGCACATCGTGCCGTTCTCGACCGGGCGCGGCTCGGTGGTCGGCTCGGCGATCGCCCCGGTAATCAAGATCTGCGCCAACCCCGAGACTTACCGGGCGGCTGTCCGAGGACATGGACGTCGACGCCGGGCGCATCCTCGAGGGGCGCGGCACGCTGGCCGAGGTCGGGCTCGAGATCTTCGACCTGATCCAGCGGGTCGCCGCGGGCGAGCCGACCAAGTCCGAGGCGCTCGGCCATCAGGAGTTCATCCTCGGCTACAAGTCGTTCGAGCCGCTCGGCCCAAGCTGCCTGCCGGTCTAAGAGGTGCAGTGCACGTGCGCTCATGCCGGCACGCAATCGATCAGATGACGAATGCTTTTCAGAGCACGGGCGATTCCGTGCGCTACGTGGTCCCAACTGGCACAGCCTCTTACAATCTCGCCGTCGTTGAATTCATATCGTACCCCTTCAAGGTTGAACCCTTCGTAGAGCCCCCGGTTATGAAGGGTGTTCCTCACCCTTGACACGACGGTCAAGGCGTTCACATGCTCTTGGGGATCCGGAAGGCCAGCCAACTTCACCGCTTGCTCAGCAAGAGGATAGAAACCTCGTTTTGGTTCCTCTTTAAATCGATTTATTAGATCCTTCAACATCCACTCAAGACAGAAATTGCCCGTAGTAGCGAACGCAAGGCGGTGTCCTTGCGTTGCGAATCTGCGCTTCGATCCTTTCTTGTGTCGACACTCCAAGATAAGAATAGGCAAATGCACTGCTTTCTGAGCAGCGGTGCAGATTGCAGAGAAGCACCGCATTGAATGCGTATAACAGCATGCATTACATTGGCGTCGTTCTCCAGTTCCGTCCCCCGAATGGCGACGTGATTCCTAATTGGCTTGACAAACTCATTGACGCCACAGACCCTGTGGGCACGCTGCAGCAGTGTTGCGGACTGCCTAATATCAGCCGTTCTGCTATCCGGAACGAGCTCTACTGTCATGCTGCTCATGAGACTTGTCGACATCATGGACAATCAGCCGAAGACATATGATCGATTGATCCACCACCCGGTGAAGCTGACCCTCGGATGACCCATTTGTCGGCCAACACTACGAGAACTAGCCCCACCGCGTCGGCAATGTGAGCGCCCGTCAAGGTCCCCGCAAGAGAAACCTTGGGACGCGAAGAGCTGGCGGCATCGAGCGTGCAATCGGAGATAGCGCTGCGAGCGCACTCCTGCTGCACTTTCCCTAACGCAATCCCCCTGGCATGGTGCCCACGGGATAGCAAGAGGCGGCGGTGACCATCATCGATGCGCGGACGCTGGCGGACGGTGCGCGTCTCGAGGCGGACGTCTGCATCGTCGGCGCCGGCGCCGCGGGGCTCACGCTGGCGCTCGCGCTCGAGGCGCCGACGCGTCGGGTGCTGCTGGTCGAGAGCGGCGGCTTCGAGCCCGACGCGGACGTCCAGTCGCTGTACGATCTCGAATCGGTCGGCTATCCGCCGCGCCCCAACTACATGTCGCGGGCGCGCTGTTTCGGCGGCAGCTGCAACCTGTGGGCCGGCCGCTGCATGTCCTTGCAGGAGATCGACCTCGCCGGCCGCGCCTGGGTCCCGAACAGCTCCTGGCCGATCCCGCCGGCCGAGATCCGGCGTTACTACCCGAAGGCCGCGGCGATCCTGGGTCTGCCGAGCATCGCAAATTTCGAGCTGCCAACCCACGGCGACCGACTCACCACGGACGAGCGCACGCTGGCGACGAGCCCGGGCTTCGTCCCGACCATCTCGCTCTGGGCGCCCAAGCCGAAGCGGTTCAACAAAATCGAGCGGCGCCGCATCGCCCGGGCAAGCGGCGTCCAGCTGTTGCTGCAGGCGAGCGTCACCAGCATCGACCTGGACGACGACGGCGCCGCGGTCCGCGCGCTCACCGCCAGAACCCTCACCGGCCGGGTGCTCCGGCTCGAGGCGCGCACCTTCGTGCTGGCCGGCGGTGGCCTCGAGACGCCGCGGCTCTTGCTTGCCTCGCATGACCGGCAGAGCCGGGGCATCGGCAACGAATTCGACCTGGTCGGCCGGTATTTCATGGAGCATCCACGAGCCGTGTACGGTGCGGTCGACATGGCGCCGGGACGGCGACTGTCGCTCATGCGCGGCTGGCCGCTGCGCGACGGCAAGGTGCAGCTTGGCATCGGCCTCAGTCCAAAGACGCAGGCGCGCGAGCGGCTCTTGAACCACTACCTCACCTTCGAGGAGGCGTTCTCCGGCTACGCGGAGCAGCACTATCAGGCCGCGATCGAGGTCGGCAAGGTGCTGCTGCGGCGCGGGCACGCGGGCGGCCGCCTGGACCTGCGCAAGGCCCGGCGCGCGCCCGCGGTGCAGGACTTCATCTATCTCCTGTCGCCCAAGGAGGTCCTGCCGCACCGCCTGTGGCGCCTGGTGACCCTGGCGCGCCATCGTCTCGCGCCCCGGCACGAGGCGCGCCGCTACATCGTCGTCTACTTCTGCGAGCAGCCGCCGGATCCCGAAAGCCGGGTCCGCCTCGGCCACGGCAAGGACCGGCTCGGACTGAACCGGCTGGTCCTCGACTGGCGCATCCCGGAGAGCGTGCACCACAGCCTCCATCGGCTCCAGGCGCTCCTCGGCGAAGCGCTCGAAGCCCATGGGCTTGGAACCCTGGAGCGGGGCATAGGCGTTCCTCATTACACAGATGCGTCACACCACATGGGAACCACCCGCATGAGCGTGACCCCGCGAACGGGCGTGGTCGATCCGGATTGCCGGGTTTTCGGCGTGCGCAACCTTTACATCGCCGGCAGCTCCGTGTTTCCCAGCGCGGGCCATGCCAATCCGACCTTGACCATCGTCGCGCTGTCGCTGCGGCTTGCCGACCACCTGCGCAGCGCCAATTGAATAGACAGTCAGGTGCACGGCCGGGAAGGATGAGGAAACGCCTCAAAGCCGTCATCGCGCCGCTTGCCTTGGTCGGCGCCAGCGCCGTCTTGGCGCTGGGCGCGGCCGAGGTATCCCTGCGGGCCTTCCCGCAGCTGATGCCGGAGGAAGCCCGACTGAGGCTGCATTGGCAGGAGCTCGGTGCAGATCCCGTTTCCAGCGCGGACCCATATTTGGGATTCGTCTACCCGCCCAACTATGAGGGCCGGTTCGAGCGTGACGGTGGCGATTTCGCGTTCACCTACACCACCGACGAGCATGGCTTCCGCAATCCGTCGCCCTGGCCAGAACGCGCCGAGATCGTGGTGCTCGGGGACTCGATGGCGTTCGGCTACGGCGTCGACGACGAGCAAGCATGGACCTCGCTGCTGGCGAACCAGCTGCCAGACAGCCGGATCATCAATCTCGGTCTGATCGGTGCGGCGCCCCAGCAATACTCGAGAATCTACGAGACGTTCGGCCAGGCTCTGCGCCCGGATCTGGTTCTGTTCTGCCTGTTTCCCGGGAACGATCTGGCCGATGCCGGGCGATTCGAAGAGTGGCTACAAGCCGGATCGCCGGGCAACTACGCGGTTTGGCGTCGGAGTCCGGGTCAAGATCTGCAGGTGCCACACAGCCTCCGCGACCTGCTCGAGCAAAGCTACCTGGTCATGCTACTGCAGCACGCGCGAAGAAGCGTGGGATCGCAATTCGGTGGCAGGACCATCGATTTTCCCGATGGCGGTCGGCTTCAGCTCGCACCCGCCGTCTATGCCAGCAACCAAGATCTGGCGCGGCCGGATCACCCCAACTTCCGCTTGGTTCTCGATGCCGTGGAACGGACGCGCGCCCTTGCGGAGCGCGGCGGCAGCAAGCTCCTCGCGCTGTTGGTGCCGACCAAGGAAGAGGTCTATCTGCCGCTGCTCGACGAGCAGTCGCCCCCGACGACGGCACCGTTCGCGGCTCATTTCAGCGAGACCGGACTGCCGTACCTCGATCTCGCGCCGTATTTCCAGACCAGAGCGCGCCAGGGCGAGCGGCTGTTCTTCGAAGTGGACGGCCATCCCAACGCGGCTGGCTATCGCCTGATCGCCGAGGTCGTTCTGGGCCACCTCCGGAGCAGCGCCCAGGGGCTCGATCTCGCAGGCCTTCACGAGCGGCCGACTCCGGGCCCGGACCTGGGGCCGGACCTGCGCCACGTGTCCGGCATCGGCGGCTAGCCGACGGCTGCGGCTGCGGGCGGCGCGCAAGGGCAAGATCGGGCGGTCCTCAAGGCTCGGTCGTCGGAACCCCGGCCCGGCATCCGGCGCCCGCCTGGGAGGTTGACCGGGCAGCCAGTGGCGCCGCCGGACGAAGCCCGCGGCTGGCATGCTCGTCCCTGACGGCGCGCCGACGAAGGCCGTGGTTATGCCGGGCCCACAAAGCTCGTTCGCCCGACATCATCCTCCTCTTTGGGCGCTCAGCCGACCAGCCAACCCCGCGCGCTGGGACGCTCAGCCGACCAGCCAACCC
>JBOHKK010000150.1:0-13860 GCA_050729115.1 Geminicoccaceae bacterium
CAGATGCCAAGCCTGGCGTAACTTCCTTCATGGCGTGGGTTCCTTCTCGATCTTGCCGATCGGAACCTACGCCACCTCAGCCAATTTCCACCAACCTCGCGACACGACCCCCTGGAGCAAGGAATGTTCTCTCGTCGGCATGCTCGGTCCAAGGGGAGTGACGCGCTTGAGGCGTAAGAAGGTACGCGTGGAACGATGGCTTCGGCGAATGGCGTTGAGGTAGGCTGCGTAACGCCGTTCTCAGGGGGCAAACATGAGGCAGATCTCAGTGGCTGCCGCAGCCGAGCAGCTTTCGGCTCTGGCTGAGCACACTGCATCAGAGAGCGTGATGCTCACGACCGAAAGCGGCCCGGTGGCGGTGTTGGTGAGTGTTCCGGAGTTTCAGGCCCTCCAAATTGCGAGAAGTCTGGCGAAGGATCCAGAGTCTCTAGTGGCCATACGAGCGGCATACGACCGGGCTCGGGCAGGACAGTTTGAGACGTTTGAGGAGCTTGCAGACGTCCTGGAGGACATGCATGCGTAGGAGCGATGAAGGGACCGTTCGGCAATACAAGGGTTGATCCCATCGTTGGGAGATATCTCCGGACGAGCCCCAATTCCGCCGACAAAGCGTGTCTTAAAGCGGTTCTGCGCGGGATAGACAACGGGTCGGTGACTCTCTCGCCTTCGCGCCTCAATCGGGGTCTCTATTTTGTGGTCGACTGCAACCATCGCATCCTGGTGGTGATCTCTGGCGACATCCGAACAGCCACGGTTATCGACATCTCACCTTATCCGTAGGCGACCCGGGTGTTCGGCTCCATTCTCCAGATCGTTGGATTAGTGCTTGAGATTACAGGCATTTTTTTAATGGCGAACATGTACGTACGGAGGCTGCCGAAACGGGCGCTGCTCCTTGTGATCCTTAGTGCGCTGGGTCGCGGAGAAACCGCTAGGGATGCTGTCACGATCGCCGAAATCTGGCCAGAAAACAAACTGATCTCACTTCAAGGTCTTGCGCTGGTCGGAGGGGGATTTGTTATTCAGATGATCGGGCTTGTAGTCGCTACTATCGCGTCCTATGAGCCGCTCGCGGACTAAGACACTGCCCGGCTAGTTCAAGGCCTAGCATTGCCTTGCCGCGCCCTGTATAGAGAAACGTTCGGCCGAGGCACCGAACCCGTCCAGCGGCGTCGCGCGCCGGCCGCCGGTAGCTGGAAACGACACGATGTGGGGCGTCAAACGCGCACGAAGGGCACCGCTTACCACCGTCCGACGGACCAGGCACTCCTTCAATCGGCAGCGCCGGTGAGGTTAGCGGCAAGGTTCGGTCCTCGGGCCTCGCCTGCGCAAGCCACAGCGATCGCGACGTGACCATGCAGCTACCCGATCTGTCCAGGCACGATACCACCGCCAGGCTGCTGCTGCACAACGCGGCGCACTGGGGCGCCGACGTGGCGCTGCGGGAGAAGGACCAGGGCATCTGGAAGGTCCACACCTGGGCGGACACGCGCGCTCGTGTCGAGGAGCTGGGGCGCGGATTGCTGGCGCTCGGCATCGCGCGCGGCGACGTGGTCGGCATCATCGGCCGCAACCGGCCCCACTGGCTATGGGCGGAGCTGGCCGCGCACGCGGTCGGCGCCATCTCGATCGGGATCTACGAGGACGCGCTGGGGAAAGAGGTCGCGTATCTGCTCGGCCACGCCGAGGCCAAGCTCGCCTTCGTCGAGGACGAGGAGCAGGCGGACAAGGTTCTGGAGATCGCGGATCAGCTGCCGAGCCTGCGCTGGATCGTCTACAACGACGAGCGCGGCATGCGCAAATACCGGGATCGTCGGCTGCTGCACCGCGCCGAGCTGATCGATCGGGGCGAGGACGTCCCGGTGGACCGCTACCAAGCGACGGTCACGGCCGGGCGCGGCGACGACGTCGCCATGCTGTGCACGACCTCGGGCACGACCTCGAACCCCAAGCTCGCGATGCTCCAGCACCGGCCGCTCTTGGAGCACAGCTCGGCCTATCTGCGGGCGGATCCGCGCGCGCCGACCGACGAGTACGTGTCGGTTCTGCCGCTGCCCTGGATCGTCGAGCAGGTCTACGTGGTGGCGATGCCGCTGCTCTGCCGGATCCGGGTCAACTTCCCGGAGGACGAGAGCACGGTCATGCACGATCTGCGCGAGATCGGCCCGACCCATCTCCTGCTGGCGCCGCGGGTGTGGGAGCAGCTCGCGGCCGAGGTGCACTCGCGCATGCTCGATGCCAATCCGCTGAACCGGAAGATCTTCGATCTCGGCGTCAAGCGCGGCATCGCGGCGCTCAATGCCGGCAAGCGCTCGCGGCTCGCGGATTGGGCGCTGTTCGGCGCGCTCCGCGACCGGCTCGGCTTCGCCAGGCTGCGCTCAGCCGCGACCGGCGGCTCGGCGCTCGGACCCGACACGTTCCGCTTCTTTCTCGCCATGGGCATCCCGCTGCGCCAGCTTTACGGGCAGACCGAGGCGGCCGGGGCCTACACCATCCAGCGCGGCGGCGAGATCGACTTCGACAGCTCGGGCGCGCCGTTCGACAACACCGAGATTCGGATCGCCGAGCCCGATGCCAACGGCGTCGGCCACATCGTCACCCGCCATCCCAACCTGTTCAAGGGCTACTTCAGGGCCCCCGAGGAGACCGGGACGACGATGACCGCCGACGGCTGGTTCCTGACCGGCGATGCGGGCTATCTGGACGATCGCGGCCGGCTGGTGGTGATCGATCGCGTGAGCGATCTGGCGGCGACCTCGACCGGCGCCCGCTTCTCGCCCCAGTTCATCGAGAACAAGCTCAAGTTCTCGCCCTTCATCGGCGAGTGCGTGGTGCTCGGCAACGGCCAGCCGTCGATCACGGCGATCCTGTGCATCCGCTATTCGATGGTCGCGAAATGGGCCGAGGCCCGAGCTCTCTCCTTCACCACCTACAGCAATCTCACGGCGCGCCCCGAGGTCCACGACCTGATCGCCAGGGAGGTCGAGAAGGTCAACGCCTCGCTGCCGCAGCCGCAGCAGATCACGCGTTTCCTCCTGCTGTACAAGGAGCTGGACGCCGACGACGGCGAACTCACGCGCACGCGCAAGGTCCGCCGCAAGGTGATCGACCAGCGCTATCAGCAGCTGATCGATGCGCTGTACTCGAACCGGAACCGGGTCGCGGTCGAGACCGAGGTGACCTTCGAGGACGGCCGCACCGGGATCATCCAGGCCGAGATGGCGATCTGCGACATGGTCCCGCAGACCACGGTGCCGCAGGCGGCGGAATAGCCAGGGGCCCATGGCGACGCTCACCGAGCCGATCACGCGGGCGGGGCGCGCCCGGACGTTCGACGAGGTCCTCCTGAAGGTCGAGGGCATCAGCCTGCGGTTCGGCGGCGTCAACGCCCTCTCCGACGTCAGCTTCGACATCAAGAAAGGCGAGGTCCGCGCCATCATCGGCCCGAACGGCGCCGGCAAGTCGTCCATGCTCAACGTGATCAACGGCTTCTATCAGGCCCAGGAAGGCACGATCACGTACAAGGGCAGGACCTATCGCCACATGCGCCCGCACGAGGCGGCGGTTCAGGGCATCGGCCGGACCTTCCAGAACATCGCCCTGTTCAAGGGCATGACCACGCTCGACAACATCATGACCGGGCGGATCCTCAGGATGCGCGCCTCGATCCTGGAGCAGGCGATCTATCTCGGGCGCGCCAAGCGCGAGGAGCTCGCGCATCGCGAGTTCGTCGAGCGCATCATCGACTTTCTGGAAATTCCGGCGATCCGCGCCACGCCGGTCGGTCAGCTCCCCTACGGCATGCAGAAGCGGGTCGAGCTCGGCCGCGCGCTGGCGTTGCAGCCGGACCTCCTTCTGCTCGACGAGCCGATGGCCGGGATGAACCTCGAAGAGAAGGAGGACATGTGCCGCTTCGTCCTCGACGTCAACGAGGAGTTCGGGACCACGATCGCGCTGATCGAGCACGACATGAGCGTGGTCATGGACATCTCGGATCGCGTCGTGGTGCTGGACTACGGCAGGAAGCTGGCGGATGGCACCCCGGACGAGGTGCGGGGCGACCCGGCGGTGATCGACGCCTACCTCGGGGTCAGCCATGACTGAGGCAATCGCGCGGCCGGGGCCGCAGATCGACCATCCAAGAGAGCTGGATCGGATCGTCAAGCAGATCGTGGCCAAGGCCGACCCCATGGCCATCTACCTGTTCGGCAGCCGCGCCCGCGGTGACGCCCGGGATGACAGCGACTATGATCTGATGATCGTCGTTCCGGACGACTTCCCGGCGTCGAAGCGGAACTCGGCCACGGCCTACGCCCTCGTCGAGGGGCGAAGGATTCCGATCGATGTTGCGATCGTGAGCGAGGCGAGGTTCCGCGAGCGCTCCGAAAAAGTCGGTACGCTGAGCTTCGAGGTCGGCCAGGACGGAGTCCGGCTCTATGAACGCCGACATCGTTCGTGAGTGGCTCGCCATCGTCGAAGAGGATCTCGTCGCGGCCCGGAACTGCGCCCACGGTGAGCCGCCAGTGCCCAAGCAAGCTGCTTTCTTCGTCCAGCAGGCGGCTGAGAAGTTGGTGAAAGCGGTGCTCGTGGCCTGGGACATTCGGCCACGTCACACTCATGATATTGCTGAGCTGATCGACCTCATCCCTGACGCGCATCCCGGGAGATCAGGCCTCGCAAAGCTTCACCGGTTCACGCGATACGCCGTGGTTTTTCGGTATCCCGTGGAGGAAGGGACTACGGAACCCATACCCGAACTCACCGAGATTGACGGCTGGATCATGGAGATCGCGGCGCTTGAGGCCGAATTCGAGCGCTGGCTCGAGGCGCGGAGGCCGGAGCAGCCATGACCGAGGCAATCACGCGGCCGAGGCCGCAGATCGACGATCCCGAAGAGCTGAATCGCGTCGTGAGCAGGCTGGTTGCAACGTTCGACCCCGTGGCGGTCTATCTATTCGGGTCGCGCGCCCGCGGCGAGGCGAACGCGGACAGCGACTACGACCTCATGATCGTGCTTCCGGACGACAACACGCGAGTGCGTTCCCGGCAAGTGGTCTGGGACACTGCTCGAAGCCGCCGCATCGACGTCAACCCCTTGCTCACGCGCGCGGAAGCCTTCGCCTGGCGCCGGCACGAGGTCGGCACGCTGGAGTACGAGGTCGAGGTGGATGGCATAAGGCTCTACCCGGCTTCGGGGATGGATCTGCCGGCCGGTGGGGCCCGGACACGCGGGCGCGGCTCGATGAACGTGAATGTGGTGGAAGAGTGGCTCCGGCGGATCGAGCGCGACTTGACGGCCGCGCGGAAATGCAACGAAGGGCACGACGCGGTCCCCGATCAGGCCGCATATCACATCCAGCAGGCCGCCGAAGAACTGACCAAGGCGGCTCTCGTGGCGCACCAGCTCCGACCGCGCAAGGATCACCAAATCCAGGAGTTTACGCCGCTGCTGCCCGACGACTTCCCGCTCAAAGAGCGCTTTCGGCAGTTGGGCCGATTCTCGGACTACGCCTGGGCGCATCGCTATCCTGAGTACCCGGGTCAGGAGCCAATTCCGGAGCCGTCGGTCACCGATGCTGGCGCTTGGCTGGACGAGGTTAGGGACCTGAAAGCCGACTTCGAGCGTTGGCTCGGGCAGGCCGCGAGCGGCGCGAAGCGGGGCTGAGTACCATGCTCTACGCCATCTTCGTCGAGCCCTTCGTGACGATCGTGGAGGTGCCGCTGTTCTTCGTCGAGGTGCTGATCGGCGGCCTGATGGCCGGGGTCATGTATTCCCTGGTCGCGCTCGGCTTCGTCCTGATCTTCAAGGCGTCCGGCGTGTTCAACTTCGCCCAGGGCGCCATGGTGCTGTTCGCCGCGCTGTTCTTCGCCGGGCTGATGGACGACCTCGGCCTCAACCCATGGTTGGCTTTCGCCCTCACCGTCGGCGTCATGATCGGGCTGGCGTTGGTGATCGAGCGCATCGTGCTGCGCCCGCTGGTCAATCAGGCGCCGATCATCCTGTTCATGGCGACGATCGGCATCACCTTCTTCCTCGACGGCTTCGGCCAGAGCATCTGGGGCAGCCAGGTGCGCACCCTGGGGCTCGGCATCCCCCAGGACCCCTGGATCCTCGGCGGGCTCTACATCAACCAGTTCGATCTGTTCGCCGCGGTCACCTGCGGCGCTCTGGTCGCGGTGCTCGCAGCGTTCTTCCAGTACACCCCGACCGGCCGGGCGCTGCGCGCGGTGGCCGACGATCATCAGGCGGCGATGAGCGTGGGCATTCCGCTCAAGGTGATCTGGACCATCGTCTGGTCGGTCGCCGGGATCGTCGCCCTGGTCGCCGGGATCATGTGGGGCATCAAGCTCGGCGTGCAGCCCTCGATCGCCCTGGTCGCGCTCAAGGCGCTGCCGGTGCTGATCCTCGGCGGCTTCACCTCGGTGCCCGGCGCGATCGTCGGCGGCCTGATCATCGGCGCCGGCGAGAAGATCGCCGAGGTGTTCTGGGGCGATGCGCTGGGCGGCGCGATCGAGGAATGGTTCGCCTACATGCTCGCGATGGTGTTCCTGCTGTTCCGCCCGCAGGGCCTGTTCGGCGAGCGGATCATCGAGCGGGTGTGAGGAGCGCCGGACGATGTTCTACCGGGAAACCGGACAGTTCAAGACCAGCTACGCCGCGGATCATGCGATCCTGCCGATCCGCCAGGATCAGATCGGCCTCGCGGTCATTCTCGCGGTCGCCTTCCTGGTGATCCCTGTGGTCTCGAGCGACTACTGGCTCAGCACCATCATGCTGCCGTTTTTGATCTTCTCCCTGGCGGCGCTCGGCCTCAACATCCTGACCGGCTATGCCGGACAGCTGTCGCTCGGCACCGGCGGCTTCATGGCCTGCGGCGCGTTCGCCGCCTACAAGCTCGCGACCGCCTTCCCCGACCTCAACATCGTCGTGGTGTTCGCGCTGTCGGGGCTGATCACCGCCGGTGTCGGCATCCTCTTCGGCATCCCGAGCTTCAGGATCAAGGGCTTCTATCTCGCGGTGGCGACGCTCGCCGCCCAGTTCTTCCTGGTCTGGCTGTTCAACCGCATCCCCTGGTTCACCAACTACAGCCCGTCCGGCGTGATCACGGCGCCGCCGCGCGCGGTCTTCGGCGACTTCTTCGTCACCGGCTCGGGCGCCACGCCGGCGGCCAGGTACCTGTTCTGCCTGACCGTGGTCGCGCTCCTGGCGTTGGCCGCGAAGAACCTGGTTCGCTGCAAGATCGGCCGCTCCTGGATGGCGATCCGCGACATGGACATCGCCGCCGAGATCATCGGCATCCGGCCGCTGAGCGCCAAGCTCTCGGCGTTCGCGGTCAGCTCGTTCTACATCGGCATCGCCGGCGCGCTGTGGGCGTTCATCTACACCTCGAGCGTCGAGGCGCTGGCGTTCCAGATCGATCGCTCGTTCCAGATCCTGTTCATGATCATCATCGGCGGCCTCGGCAGCATTCTCGGCTCATTCCTCGGCGCTGCCTTTATCGTGCTGCTGCCGATCTTCCTCAGCAACGCGCCGGCGCTGGTGGGCATCGACCTGCCGACCGACCTGGTCACCCACCTGGAGTTCATGATCTTCGGCGCACTGATCATCTTCTTCCTGATCGTCGAGCCGCAGGGGCTTGCCCGCCTGTGGCAGATCGGCAAGGAGAAGCTGCGGCGCTGGCCGTTTCCATATTGACGCAGGAACCATTCGCGACGTTGGCCGTCACCCGCGGCCTGTGATACAGTTCGGGCAATGTGGCGAGCGATCGAAGATCGTCCGTCCAACCAGAAGCAGGGAGCCTGCAATGAGTCTGAGGAAGACGACCCTTGCGGGTCTGGCGCTGGCCATGGGCTTGTCGACCGGAGTCGCAACCGAAAGCCTCGCCGATGGCGAGCAGTTCGTGCCGCTGCTGATCTACCGGACCGGGCCCTACGCCCCGAACGGCATCCCCATCGCGAATGCGATGAACGACTACTTCAATCTGGTCAACGAACGCGATGGCGGGATCAACGGCGTGAAGCTGACCTGGGAGGAATGCGAGACCGCCTACAACAACGACCGCGGCGTCGAATGCTACGAGCGCCTCAAGGATCAGGGGCCGACCGGTGCGAGCATCGTCAACCCCTACAGCACCGGCATCACCTATGCCCTGATCGAGCGCGCCACGGCGGACGAGATCCCGGTCCTCTCCATGGGCTACGGCCGCACGGACGGGAGCGACGGCCGGGTCTTTCCGTACGTGTTCACCGTGCCGATGACCTACTGGAGCCAGGCCTCGGCGCTGATCAAGTACATCGGCGACCAGGAAGGCGGCATGGCGAACCTGGAGGGCAAGAAGATCGCGCTGGTCTACCATGACAGCGCCTACGGCAAGGAGCCGATCCCGACGCTCGAGAGGCTGGCCGAGATGTACGGCTACGAGCTGTCCCTGTTCCCCGTCGCCCATCCCGGCATCGAGCAGACGTCGACCTGGCTCAAGATCGGCCGCCAGCTGCGCCCCGACTGGGTGCTGATGTGGGGCTGGGGCGTGATGAACTCGACCGCGATCAAGGAAGCGGCCGCGGTGGGCTTCCCGATGGACCACTTCATCGGCAGCTGGTGGTCGGGCTCGGAGCCCGATGTCGAGCCGGCGGGCGAAGCGGGTCAGGGGTACAAGAGCGCGACCTTCCATGCGCCGGGCACCGACTATCCGGTGTTCGAGGACATCTTCGAGTACGTCTACGACCAGGGCCTCGGCGTCGGCGAGCGGGAGGACGTCGGCGAGGTGCTCTACAACCGCGGCATCATCAATGCCCTGATCGTGGTCGAGGCGATCCGCACCGCCCAGGAGATCCACGGGCAGCAGCCGCTGACCGGCGCGCAGGTGCGCGATGGCCTGGAGAACCTCGACATCACCGAGGAGCGGCTCGCCGAGCTCGGCATGAGCGACTTCACGCCGCCTCTCAAGGTCAGCTGCGCCGATCACGAGGGCGACCACGCGCTCCGCGTCCAGCAGTGGGACGGCAAGAACTGGCAGTTCGTCTCCGACTGGATCACGCCGATGAAGGACGTGGTGCGGCCGATGATCGAGGAGTCGGCGGCGGCGTACGCGGAGGAGAAGGGCATCACGCCGCGCGACTGCACGAACGGGGGCTGAGCGCGGCGCGGGGCCCCGAGGATGGCCACCGCGCTCGCCGAGACGACCGAGCAGCCCGGGTCCGACGCCGCCCGGCCGCTGCTCGCGGTCAACAACATCGAGGTCGTCTACGACCACGTCATCCTGGTCCTCAAGGGCGTCTCGTTGGCGGTCCCGGAGCGCCGTATCGTCGCGCTCCTGGGCGCCAACGGCGCCGGCAAGACCACCACGCTCAAGGCGATCTCCAATCTGCTGCGCGCCGAGCGCGGCGAGGTGACCAAGGGCACCATCGAGCTGGCGGGGCGGAGCATCACGGCGCTCGGCCCGTCCGATCTGGTCAGGCTCGGCGTCGTGCAGGTGATGGAAGGCCGCCACTGCTTCGAGCACCTCACGGTCGAGGAGAACCTGCTGACCGGCGCCTACACGCGCCGCGACGGCAAGGCGGCGATCGAGCGGGACCTCGAGATGGTCTACGGCTATTTCCGGCCGCTCAAGGCGCGGCGGCGGGCGCAGGCCGGCTACACCTCGGGCGGCGAGCAGCAGATGACCGCGATCGGTCGTGCCCTGATGGCCCGCCCCAAGGTGATCCTGCTCGACGAGCCGTCGATGGGCCTGGCGCCGCAACTGGTCGAGGAGATCTTCGAGATCGTGGCGCGGCTCAACGCCGAGGCGGGCGTCACCTTCCTGCTCGCCGAGCAGAACACCAATGTCGCCCTCCGCTACGCCGACTACGGCTACATCCTGGAGAACGGCCGGGTGGTGCTGGACGGCGATGCCGCGGCCTTGCGTGGCAACGAGGATGTCAAGGAGTTCTACCTCGGCCTCAGCTCGAGCGGACGCAAGAGCTTTCGCGACATCAAGAGCTACAAGCGGCGCAAGCGTTGGCTTTAGGGAACCGGCGATGAGCGACAGCCAGTCGCAGGCCAGCCTGACCCAGCGCACCGGCCTCGCGCTCGCCGAGGCGCTGCGTCACCAGCGGGCCGGCGCCGCGTTCCTGGCCGACGGTCGGATTCGCCGGATCGACGACCTCCTGATCGACGGCGTGCACCACGAGCATCTGCCGGACTCGATCGATCGCACCCGCTTGCGTTCCCCGCATTCGGCCGCTGCGCTCGCGATCAACACCTTCCTGCCCTGGCAGAGGACGCTCGATCAGCTGCCGCTGGCCGGGTGGACCGGGTTCGATGTGGTCCAGTTCGAGGTGCGCTGTCCGACCGGGCTGCGGGGCACGCCGCCGCATCTCGACTTCGTGGCGCTGCGCGGTGAGGTGGTCGTGGCGGTGACGGTGCGCTGCACCGAATATCTGAGCCGCCGCAAGACCGCGGTCGCCCCGTCCTACGATCGATTGCTCGCGGCGACCCCGGGTCTCGATCCCTGGCGAGCGCAGCTCGAGCGGCTGCGCCACGAACCGAATTGCCATCGCCACCTCGATCTCGGCGCGCTGGTCAAATTCGCTCTGGCGCTCGGACGGACCTTCCCCGAACGTCCCACCACGCTGCTCTACCTGTACTGGGAGCCGCTTAACGCCGAGGAGTTCGATGAATTCTGCCACCACCGGCGAGAGGCGGCGGAACTCAGGGCGGCGGTCGGCGAAGCGCGGGTCGCCTTCGATGCGCAAAGCTTCGATGCGATCTGGCGCCAGTGGGCCGACCACCGCGCTCCGGCGTGGCTTGCGGACCATGTCGACCGGCTGCGCGCGCGCTACAGCGTCCCGATCGCCGCCGGAAAGCCCGTGTGATGTCCGGCAATACGTCCGCGCGTGCCAAGGCCCCTGGTTCCGATCCACGGGCGCGGGACGGCGACCACTACGACCAGCTCGAGGTGCGCCCGCCGGCGCAGCGCGAGCAGGAGATGCTGGCAGCACTCCCTGGTCTGCTCGTTCACGCCATCGAGCGGGCACCCGCGCTTGCCCGGCACCTGGCGGCAATCGATCCGGCGTCGGTGACGAGCTTGGCGGCGCTCGCGACGCTGCCGGTGCTGAGGAAGAGCGATCTGTCCGAACGTCAGCAGGCGGCGCCGCCGTTCGGCGGCCTGACCGCGACCCCGATCGCGCAGTTCGCCAAGCTGTTCATGTCGCCCGGCCCGATCCTCGAGCCCGAAGGCACCCGCCCCGACTACTGGCGCTTCGGCCGCGCCTTGCACGCGGCCGGATGTCGCCCGGGCGACGTCGTCCACAACGCGTTTGCCTACCATCTGACCCCGGCGGGCTCAATGGTCGAGAGCGGCGCCCGCGCGCTCGGCTGTCCGGTGATCCCGGCCGGCACCGGCCAGACCGAGCTGCAGCTCATGGCGATCGCGCGGGTGCGGCCGACCGCCTACGCGGGCACGCCGACGTTCCTGAAGATCCTGCTGGAGCGGGGGCGCGCCGCCGGCATCGACGTCGCCTGCTTCAGCAAGGCGCTGGTCGGCGGCGAGGCGTTTCCGAGAGCGCTTGCCGAGTCGTTCGAGCGCGAGTTTGGCGTTCGCGCCTACCAGTGCTATGGAACCGCCGATCTCGGGTTGATCGCGTACGAGACGCCACCGCGTGACGGCCTGGTGATCGACGAGGGCGTGCTGGTCGAGATCGTGCGGCCGGGTACCGGGGATCCGGTCCCGGCGGGCGAGGTCGGCGAAGTGGTGGTCACCGTGTTCAACCCGGACTACCCGTTGATCCGCTTCGCCACCGGCGATCTGTCGGCGATCCTTCCGGGACAGAGCCCGTGCGGGCGGACCAACCTGCGCCTGCGCGGCTGGCTCGGCCGCGCCGATCAGTCCACCAAGGTCAAGGGCCTGTTCGTGTACCCGCGCCAGATCGCCGAGATCGCCAGGCGTCATCCCGAGATCGGCCGGGCGCGCCTGGTCGTGGAGCGGCAGGACCACGTCGACCGGATGACCCTGCACTGCGAGGTCGAGAGCCGTCCCGAGGGCCTGGTCGCGGCGATCGCCGCGACCATGACGTCGCTGACCGGCCTGCGCGGCGCCATCGTGCTGGCCGCCTCCGGCGAGCTTGCCAACGACGGCAAGGTGATCGACGATCGCCGCCCGCACGACTGAGCCGGCCCTGCTCACTGCCGAAGATCTTGCCTGCGAGCGTGGCGGACGCCTCGTGTTCGCCGGCGTGGCGTTGGCTCTGGCATCCGGCGAGGCTTTGATCCTGAGGGGCCCGAACGGCGCCGGGAAGTCGAGCCTGCTGCGCCTGCTCGCCGGTCTTCTCGAGCCGGCCGCGGGTACGCTCTGGTGGAACGGCAGACCGGTCCGCGACGATCCGGCCGAGCACCGCAGCCGAGTGCACCTGATCGGCCACAGCAACGCGATCAAGAGCGCGCTCACGGTGCGTGAGAACCTGGGTTTCGCGATCGCGGTCTTTGGGGGGGCGGCCGGGGGCAGCGAGCGCGCCCTCGAGCGGTTCGATCTCGGCGCGCTCGCCGACGTCCCGGCCCGCTATCTGTCGGCGGGGCAGAGGCGGCGTCTGGCGCTCGCCCGGCTGCTGGCGGCGGCGCGCCCGCTCTGGCTGCTGGACGAGCCCGATGCCGGTCTGGATGCCGCCAATCGCGAGCACCTGGCCCAGGCGGTCGCCGAGCACCGGGCCGAAGGCGGCATCGCCGTGATCGCGACCCACGGCGACATCGGGGTGAGAGCACCCCACGTCCTGGAGCTCGCGGCTTGAGGGCGGCCTTTGCCGCGGTCGTCCGGCGCGATCTGCTGCTCGGCCTGCGCCGCAGCGCCGACAGCCTGCAGCCGCTTCTGTTCTTCGTCATCGCGCTGGCGCTGTTTCCGCTCGGCATCGGGCCGGCGCCAGAGATCCTCGAGCGCACCGGCGTCGGCGTGATCTGGGTGCTCGCCCTGCTCGCGGTCATGCTGAGCCTGGATCGGCTCTATCAGGGTGACGCCGAGGACGGCTCGCTCGACCTGCTGGCGCAAGGCGTTCTGCCGCTCGAGCTGGTCGTGCTCGCCAAATGCCTGGCGCACTGGCTGATGAGCGGCCTGCTGCTGGTGGTCGTCTCGCCGCTGCTCGCGATCCTGATGCAGTTGCCGGCAAGCGCGCCGGGTCCGCTCGCCCTCGCGCTCCTGCTCGGCACCCCGACGCTGACCCTGATCGGCAGCGTCGGCGCCGCGCTCACGATCGGCGCGCGCCGCGGCAGCGCCTTGCTCGCGCTGATCGTCCTGCCGCTCTACGTCCCGGTGCTGATCTTCGGCGTGTCCGCGGTCGAGGGTACGCTCATGGGCCTCGGCGGCCGCGCCCAGCTCCTGATCCAGGGCGCCATGCTGCTCGCCGCCCTGGCGCTCACCCCCTTCGCCACCGCCGCCGCGCTGAGGCTGGCGCTGGAGTAACGCTAGAGCATTTTTCGATCAGCTCGCACCAGCCCGCTCCCCCTCCCAACCACCCCAAGGGTACCATCGCTGGGTGGTTGGGAGGGGGAGCGGGCCGGGGCCGCGGGCCCACCCAAAAGGAAAATGGTCTAGCCGGCGGCGGACGCCCCGCCCGCCCGCGCCAGACGACCGCCGCACAGCGGCAGAGGCACGCCGGTGGTCTTCGGGAAGGAGATCGGCAGACCCCGGACCCTGCGCACCGCCATGAAGGCGAACGCCTGCGCCTCCAGGGCATCGCCGTCGGCGCCGATGGTCTCGACCGGCGCCACCGGGACGCCAAGGGCTTCTGCGAGCATGCGCATCAGGGTGGCATTGTGGCGCCCGCCGCCGGTGATCAGCCAGCGCTCCGGCGGCGCCGGCAGGTGCGCCTGCGCCCGCGCCACCGCCCGCGCGG
>JBOHKK010000151.1:0-13710 GCA_050729115.1 Geminicoccaceae bacterium
CGACTGGGCGACGACTTCGCTCGATCGAGCTGTGGATGCGCGGGTCAAGCCCAATGCTGTCCGGTTGACGAGGGCCGCCTATCGTCAGGCGAGCGTGACGAGCAGTGCAGCAACCTTGTCATTGCCGGGCTTGACCCGGCAATCCACGGCCCCGACTGGGCGACGACTTCGCTCGATCGAGCTGTGGATGCGCGGGTCAAGCCCGCGCATGACAACGAAAGGTAGCGCACAATCGGCTCTCCTTCTATCGCTTGCGCTCAACCGGACAGCCTTGGGTCAAGCCCGGGCATGACAACGCTGCGCGTTGCGCACAAGGGCCCACCACCGCCACCATGAGCCATTTTGCAGAAGGTTCCGGAAACAACTGTTCGCCCGGCATCATCCTTCACTTTGGGCGCACGGCCGACCAGCCAACCCCGCGCACGATACCGACCGTGAAGGTCAGCACTTGGCAGGGTGGGTCTCAGGCTTGCGCGGGCGGCGTGGCCGTCAGGCGGATGATCTCAGGCGGATGACGTTCCATGAGGCGGGCGCCAGGGTTGCGCGGAGCCGATGCCCCGCCGCCGCGACGCTCGCGAGCGGCGCCGGCTTGATCCGCTCCGGATCGTCCTTGGTGTTGCTGGCCTCGAGATCGGCATCGTGCAGCTCGAGCGCCTGCTCGACCTCGAGGCCCTTAAACCCTCTGGCGTCCACCGCCACCGCAAGCGCCGCCTCCAGGTGCCGGTTGAGCGCGAACAGCGTGAGGCTATCGGCGTTGTCGTCATGGACGGCGGCGAGCTTGAGACAGGGCACCGCCGGCAGCAAGAAGCGGTGCTCCTCGGCGCCGCGCGGGTCGCGGTAGCTGGTGGCGTAGGTGGGCGAGTCCGACTGCGTGCGCAGCACCCGGCCGCGCCCCAGGCGGCTCATGTGCGCGAACGGATGGAAGATCGTCTGGCGCCAGGCGGGGCCGCCGGTCTCGGTCATGATCGGCGCGATCACGTTGACCAGCTGCGCGAGGCACGCGGCCTTGACCCGGTCGGCGTGGTTGAGCAGCGCGATGCACGCGCCGCCGAAGGTCAGGGCGTCCTCCATGGTGTAGATCTCCTCGAGGATCGGCGGCGCCACCGGCCAGTCCGGCCTGATGCGCTCCTCGCGGTTGCGGCGCGTGCGGTACCAGACGTTCCACTCGTCGAAGCTCAGCATGATGCGCTTGGCCGACCGCCTCCGCGCCGCCACCGCGTCCGCGATCGCGACCACCTCCTCGATGAAGCTGTCCATGAGATCCGGGCTGGCCAGGAAGCCGGCTGTGTCCCCGGCGTCGTTGTTGAGGTAGGTGTGCAGCGAGATGAACTCGACGTGATCGAAGCAGTGCTCCAGCACGACGTCTTCCCACGTCCCGAAGGTCGGCATGGTCCGGCCGGAGGAGCCGCACGCCGCGAGCTCGACCCCCGGGTCGACCCATCTCATCATCTTGGCCGTCTCGGCGGCGACCCGGCCGTACTCGAGGGGCGTCTTCGCCTCCATCTGCCAAGGGCCGTCCATCTCGTTGCCGAGGCACCAGAACCTCACGCCATGCGGCCGCTCCCAGCCGTGGGCGCGGCGCAGGTCGGCGAGCGCCGTGCCGCCGGGATGGTTGCAGTACTCGACCAGGTTGCGGGCGGCATCCGGCCCGCGCGTCCCGAGGTTCACCGCCAGCATCGGCTCGACGTCGGCCGCGCGGCACCAGTCGATGAACTCGTTGGTGCCGAAAGTGTTGGGCTCGGTCGACATCCAGGCGAGGTCGAGCCGCCGCGGCCGCTGCTCGAGGGGACCCACGCCGTCCTCCCAGTTGTAGCCCGACACGAAGTTGCCGCCGGGATAGCGCATGATCGTGGGGCCGAGCTCGCGCACCAGCGCGAGCACGTCGCGCCGGAAGCCGCGCGCGTCGGCGGTGGCATGCCCGGGCTCGAAGATGCCGCCGTAGACGCAGCGGCCGAGATGCTCGACGAACGTGCCGAACAGGCGGCGATCGGTGGTCCCGATGGCGCAATCACGGTCGAGAAGGACGTGAGCGGTAGGCACGCGGCTCTCCATCTGCTCGGGCATGGCGCGAGGCGGAGCGCAGGCCGGCTCCCGGCGCCGGCGCGATCCCAGGAAGCAGATGAACATGGCGCGGGCGATCAGTCGATTTGATATTGTCCGCCGCGCCATCGAATCGGGTTCCGTCCAACCAGCGTAGACGGAACGAGGACCGCGGGCGACCAGACAGCGCCCCGACCTGGACCGCGGCGGGTCATAATTATCGCAATGGTTGAATTTGCCACCCGACATCTGGCAGAATAGGAGACGAGCTCGAGATCGCGCTCGATGCTGCGGTAGGCCAAGGGCGCCCTTCGAGCCCCCTCTTGCATCGAGCTTCGAGACCAAGCCGCCAAAAGCGCCGCCCAAAGGAACGAAGGGTGCCGAGTCAGCTCGTTCAGCGACCGCCGTCGGGCCACCGTCCTCCGACCCGGGCGGCCCAGGCCGACACCGTCCCGGACCAGCGCGCTCACGACCCGCGCCAGCGCGCCCGGGATCACGCCGATGCCAGCTCCGACTGGCTGTGGGAGACCGACACCGCGCTGCGCTTCACCTATTTCAGCGGGCAGTTCACCGCGCTCACGGGCATTTCGGACGCGCACGTGATCGGCCGCACGCGCGCCGAGCTCGCCAGGGCGAGCGGCTGCGAGAGCGGGCAGCTGCGGCAGCACGAGGCCGATCTGGCGGCGCGCCGTCCGTTTCACGACTTCTGCTACGGCCTTGCCCATCCTACGACCGGGGCCGTCCGGCACGTGCGGGTCAGCGGCAAGCCGATCTTCGATCGGGCGGGGCGCTTTCTCGGCTATCGCGGCACCGGCACGGACGTCACCGCCGAGGTCGAGGCGACGCAGAGCGCCGCGCGCGCCGAAGCTCGCCTGCGCGACGCCATCGAAAGCATCAACGACGGCTTTGCGCTGTTCGACGAGAACGATCGGCTGGTGATCTGCAACCGTCGCTTCCGGGAGATCGACGCGCTCGGGGCCGACCTGCCCTCCGGGACCGGCTGCGAGGAGATCCTGCGCGCCGGCATCGCGCGCGGCCACGACGCCAAGACCCGCGAAGCCTACATCGCCGAGCGCCTCGAGCACCATCGCCGTGCCGACGGCGCGGTGCTCGAGCAGCGGCTGGGCGACGGGCGCTGGATCCAGATCGGCGCGTATCGGACCTCGGACGGCGGCACGGTCGGCACGCGCACCGACGTCACCGAGCTGAAACGGCGCGAGACCGCCCGGATCGAGCTCAGCGACGAGCTGCGCACCCAGTACTCCCGCTTCAACGCCGCGCTCCACAACATGATCCAGGGGCTGTGCATGTTCGACGCCGACCAGCGCCTGATCGTGTGCAACGAGCGCTATCTGCGGATGTACGGGTTCTCGCCCGAGGTGGTGAAGCCGGGCATCAGGCTGCGCGAGATCATGGCGTACAGCGTGTCCCTCGGCAATTACCGGCGCGAGGACGCGGAGCGTGCGATCGCGGAGCGTCCGACGACCGCCGACAAGCGCCAGCAGGCGGTGCTCCATCAGCGCCTCAACGACGGCCGGGTGATCGCGGTGATGCATCAGCCGATGGCCGACGGCGGCTCGGTCGCCACCTACGAGGACGTGACCCAGACGGTGCGCGCCGAAGAGGCGCTGCGCGCCTACGCCCGAAAGCTCGAGCGCAGCAATCGGGAGCTGCAGGACTTCGCTTCGATCGCCTCGCACGACCTGCAGGAGCCGCTGCGCAAGATCGAAGCCTTCGGCGATCGCCTCAAGGCCAAGTGCGCCGACGACCTGAGCGAGCTCGGCCGCACCTACATCGATCGCATGCAAGATGCCGCAAGGCGCATGCGCTCTCTGATCAATGACCTTTTGACCTACTCGCGGGTGACCACCAAGGCCCGGCCGTTCGTGCCGGTCGACCTCGGCCGCATCGCCGCGGAGGTGATGTCGGATCTACAGGTGGCGATCGAGCAGGCAGGCGCGCGCATCGAGCTCGGCGCGCTGCCCGTCGTGGAGGCCGATCCCACGCAGATGCGCCAGCTGCTGCAGAACCTGTTGAGCAATGCTCTGAAGTTCCATCGTCCAGGCGTGCCGCCGGTGGTCCGCATCAGCGGACGGCTGCGCGGCCCCGAAGGCGCGAGCTGCCGCGGCGGCGATGCCGCGCGCCTGTGCGAGGTGACCGTCGCCGACAACGGCATCGGTTTCAAGCCGGACTACGCCTCCCGCATCTTCGGCATCTTCCAACGCCTGCACGGGCGCGGCGAGTATCCCGGCACCGGCATCGGGCTCGCCACCTGCCGCAAGATCCTCGAGCGCCACGGCGGCACCGTCACGGCGTCCGGTCAACCAGGGGAGGGGGCGACCTTCGTGTTCACGCTGCCGATCGAACAGACCAGCGAGCCGGTCCTGTGATTCGGGCCGCCATGCCGATGACCATTCTGGTCGCCGATGACGATGCCGACGATCGCCTGATGATCGAGGAGGCGTTCGACGAGAGCGCTCTGGCCAATGAGATTCATTTCGTCGAGAACGGCGAGCAACTGATGCAGTATTTGCGTCGTGAAGACAAATTCGAGCATCTGTCGGATCGCCCGTTTCCCGGCGTGGTCCTCCTCGACCTCAACATGCCGAGAAAGGACGGGCGGGAAGCGCTCCGTGAGATCAAGGCCGATCCGGCGCTCTGCCGGATCCCGATCGTGGTGCTCTCCACCTCGCACGCCGAGGAGGACATCCTCAGCACCTACGGCCTCGGCGTCAGCTCGTTCATCACCAAGCCGGCCACCTTCGAGGGGCTGGCCGATGCCCTGAAGGTCCTCTGCCGGTACTGGATCGAGGTCGTGTCCCTGCCGCCGGAGTGCCTCAGGCCGAGGGCATGACGCGATGGCTGTTCGAACGGTCCCGGTGTCGCCCGAGTATCATCGTCGCAGGCCCTGGCCGGGCAGCCCGGGATCGTGACGACGGCTGCTGGCACGGACATCGCGCCGCGCATCCTTCTGATCGAGGATGACGAGGACGACTACGTTCTGACCCGCGAGCTGTTGGCGGACGCCTTCGGCGGCGCCTTCGAGCTGGAGTGGGTGCCGTCGTGGAACGAGGCGCTGGCGGTGATCGCGCAGGCCCGCCACGACGTCTGTCTGGTCGACTACCGCCTGGGCGAGCGCAATGGTCTGGAGCTGGTGCGTGAGGCCGTCGATCTGGGCTCAGCCGCGCCCTTCATCGTGCTGACCGGGCAGGGCAATCGCGAGATCGATCTCGAGGCGATGCGCGCCGGCGCCGCCGATTACCTGGCCAAGGGCGAGATGACCGCGCCGCTGCTCGACCGGGCGATCCGCTACGCGATCGAACGCCATCGCGCGGAGCGGCGCCTCGCGGAGATGGCCCGGTTCGATCAGCTGACCGGGCTCGCCAATCGGATGCTGTTTCGCGACTATCTGATCAAGACGCTCGCCCGCGCCGACCGGCATCATCAGCTGGTGGCGGTCATGTTGCTGGATCTGGACCGGTTCAAGACCATCAACGACACCCATGGCCACGAAGCCGGCGACCTCCTCCTGAAGCAGATGGCGCAGCGCCTGAAGGCATCGGTCCGGGAGAGCGACCTGGTCGCCCGGCTCGGCGGCGACGAGTTCACCGTGGTCATGGACGGCCTGAGCGATCCGAGCGTGATCGCGAGCTTCGCCGCCCGGATCCTGGAGGTGATCCGCCAGCCGGTTCGGCTCGGCCGATGCGAGGTGGTCACCAGCGCGAGCATCGGCATCTCGGTCTATCCGACCGACGTCGACAACATCGACGAGCTGCTCGCGAGCGCGGATGCCGCCATGTACCGCGCCAAGGAGCGCGGCGCCGACCGGTTCCACTTCTATACCGTGGCGATGCGGGTGCGGGCGGCGAAACGGCTCGAGCTCGAGAACGGGCTGCGCGGCGCCCTGGTCCGACGCGAGTTCCGTCTGCACTATCAGCCTCAGGTGGATCTGCAGACCGGCGGGATCGTCGGCATGGAGGCGCTGCTGCGCTGGCAGCATCCGCGGCGCGGCCTCGTGGCCCCGGCCGAGTTCGTGCCGCTCGCCGAGGAGACCGGCCTGATCGTGCCGATCGGCGCCTGGGTGCTGCGGACCGCCTGCGGCCAGCTGCGCGCCTGGCACCGAGCGGGCTATCCCGCGATGCGGGTCGCGGTGAACTTCTCGGCGCGGCAGTTCCAGGACGACGACATCGCCCTGGTCGTCGCGGCGATCCTCGAGCAGTGCGATCTGGCGCCCCGCTTCCTCGAGATCGAGATCACCGAGAGCGACATCCTGAAGAGCCCGAGTCGGGTGCAGGCGCTGCTCAAGGAGTTCACCGATCTCGGCATCCGGGTCGCCCTGGACGACTTCGGGACCGGCTACTCGTCACTCAACCATCTGCGCTCGTTCCCCGGCGCCTCGATCAAGATCGACCGCTCGTTCGTGCGCAACGTGTGCAGCGAGCGCCACGACGCCGCCATCGTCCGTTCCCTGGTCGTCATGGCCCACAATCTCAATCTGAAGGTCATCGCCGAAGGCGTCGAGACGGCGGAGCAGCTGGCGTTTCTGAGCGACAACGACTGCGATGCCATCCAGGGCTACCTGATCAGCCGGCCCATGCCGGCCGAGGACATCGGGCCCGAGCTTCTGCTCAGGCCATTGGTTCCTCACCTCCAGCGGCCGCCATTGACGGCATAGGCGGCAGGCAAAGCCGATGGGCGATGGTCCCGCAGCCGGGGCAGCCTGGTCGTTCCTTGCCGCTGTCGGCAACCACGCCACGGTCGCGCCTGGCGCGCCCGAGCGCCGCGGCGGTCCGCTGGATCAGGTGACCGAGCGATTCGTCGTCGCGGAACTGCGCGATCCCGATCGCCGGCGACAGCTCGGGACCGACGCCGCGGGCCGCGCCGCCGCGGTGCGCGCACAGGCGCCGCGCGATGCCCTCGGCGTGCCCGATCGCGGCATCCAGATCGGTATCGATCAGGATGACCGCGAGGCGCGCCTCGGCGTAGCGCGCGAGGCAGGCCCGCGCCCCGACCGCGGCCTTGACCCGCCCGGCGAGCCCGGCAGTCAGCAGCGCCGTGATCTCGGCGCCACGTGGTTCGCCGTTTCGGCCCGAACCTACGAGCTCCAGCATCAGCAACGACAGCGGGGCGCCGGTCTGGGTTGCCGCGATCGCCGCTTTTTGCAGCTCGGTATGGAAGCCGCGCCACTCCATCAGTGGCCCGGCGCCAGCGGCGCTTCGGCCCTGCTCGAGCACGAGGCCCGGCGGCTTGGCCATATCCGAGCCGCAAGCGACGTTGGCAAAAAGCTGGGCCGCACCCAGGTCGGTAGCCATTCGCTCACCTCGCGTCGCTCACGCGCCTGATCCCGGCCACTTCGGCGGGCGGGACCAGGTTCGAGCAAAGTCGCACATCACTGTTCATTGAGATCCTGAGCTGGATGCGCTAAGTCATTAAGTCGCCGATCAGCTTCTGACTCAGGTCGTGATTCCCTTCTGGTGAAGCAGCTGGCGCATGCAGCCGAGCGTCCGGATCGTGACCACCTCCGAGGTCTCGAACCGGACCCCGTATTCGGCCTCGGCAGCCATCATCAGCTCGATGTGGCGCAAGCTGTCCCAGCCGCGGACGGTCGCGGGGCTGGCCGCGTCCGACAAGGCGCTGACCGGCTCGCGCAGAACCGTGGCGAAGAGCTCCTCGAGCTTCATGACCGTTCCCGTTCGATGTCGTCCAAGGTAAAGGCGTCAGAGCGAGCCCGCCCTCCGCGGCGCCCGATCGTTCAGCCGAAGATCTCGCGGCGGATCGCGGCCGGCCAGCGATCGGGCTCGAAACCGTGCTGGCTGAACGCGGCCAGGACCCAGCGCTCGATCCCCAGGCCCACGCAGCCGGTGGCGGCGCGCTCCCCGTCTTGGGCGGTGATGTCGAAGCGATCCCCGAAGAAACGGCCGTGCAGGTTGATCGACCCGCAGGCCAGCGCGCGTGGCGCGCCGTCCGGGCCCGGCTCGATCGGCAGCATGATCTCGTTCTTGACCTCCTGCGCGCGCTGCCAGAACGTCCGCGCCGCGGCCACGGTGGCGAAGAAAGGATCGCTCGCGGTCTCGATCCGGCACTCGAGGTCGAACATCGCGGCGAGCTCGCCGATCACCGGCAGTACGCGTCTGCGGCACGCGGCGACCTGCTCCTCGCTGCCGACGAATACCAGCTCGCGGACGTTGAACTCCCAAAGACGATCGAGGCCCGCAAGGTTGCGCGACTCGTAGCGGAACACCCGTCCCTGCCAGGTGAAGGCGGCGCCGTCGTGGCCGACCCGGCGGCCCTCCAGCGTCGGGTAGCAGGGGAAGCAGGCGGCGGGATTGAGGCACAGGCCCGGCAGGTGAACGTGCTCGAGCGGCGGCATGAGCGCGCCTTGGGCGCAGCCATTCGCCTGCCGGAACGCCTCGATCGCATCGAAGTCCTCGATCATGTGGCCGACGAAGCTGACCGCGTTCGGGTGGGAATCGAAATAACCGCAGCGCCGCAGGATGCCGGCGTCGACGAAGGCCGGAAAGCTGCCCGGCACGGCCTGGAAGTGGTCCGCGTAGAGTCCGGCGGCTTTGGCATCGATCAGACCGGCGAGCGCCAGCGCCGGGCCCGAAAGCGCGACCCGGCCGCGGCCGTAGTCGAACAGCCAGCCGCGACGCTCGAGCTCTTCGTGCACGCCGGTCGCGAACGGGCCGTCGTCACGGCGCCAGGTCCGCTGGAACACCTTGGTCTCGAAGGTGTGGGTGCGCTTGAGCATGGCCTCCAGGAACCGCTCGACCTTGGCCTGGACCTCGGCGTCCCGGGCCCGATCGGCGATCTCGAGCTCCACGGTGCTGCGGCCCCCGGTGACCCGAAGGCGATTGAGGAAGGGCGACACGAAGGCCGACTCCTTCTCGAGATCGGCGGCGAGATCGGGGTCGATTTGGCGGGGCAGGTCGATGATCATGCCGGTTCGCTCCACGGCTGGCGCAACTCAGAACTGGTAGTACAGAAAGGCGGCGTCGCTGCTGATCGAGCCGAGCGCCGCGGCGAGCACGATGGCGCCGATCGCGGCCCAGGCCGGCGTCGGCCGCCAGGTCAGCTAGGCTGGCCAGGAGCTGCCGGCATCCGGCTGGGGATCGGAGCTGAACCAGTGATTCGACAGCAGCTCCTGGGTGTTCGGGCCGGCGAGCGCGATCGTCCCGAGGACCACGATCCAGAGGACGGCGGCGCTCGGATCGGCCGCGAGGCTGGCCAAAGCGGTGGCGGCCGCGGCACTGCCCATGGCTTCGGCGGCGGTCATGCCGAGCATGCTGGCGATCAGGGCGAGCGCGGTCGCCACGTCCGCGGCGCGGAAGAACACGAGGCCCAGGATGACCACGGCCATGGTCAGGGGCCAGCCGAGGGCGGGGGGCAGGGCGCGCATGCCGGCCTCGCGCCAGGCATGATTGATCGCGAGCGCAAGGCCGTGGATCAGACCGAAGACGACGAAGGTCCAGCCGGCGCCGTGCCACAGGCCGGCGAGCACGAAGGTCGCGATCACCGGCATGGCGGTCGCCGCCAGGAAGCGGGCGGGGCGGCCGCAGGCGCCGCGCAGCGCGCGCCGCATCATCGCCACGGCGATGGGCGCGTAGAGATAGTTGGTGAAGAACCGCGTCATGGTCATGTGCCAGCGCCGCCAGAAGTCGGTGATGCTGCAGGCCTTGAGCGGCGAGTTGAAGTTGAGCGGCAGCTTGAACCCGAACAGGTAGGCGATGCCGAGCGCCATGTCGGAGTAGCCGGAAAAGTCGAAATAGAGCTGGAGGGTGTAGGCAAGCGCGCCGATCCAGGCCAAGCCGGCCGCCACGGGAACCCCGCCGGCCGCGCTGTCGAACACCGGGTCCGCGAAGGTCGCCATCGGGTCGGCAAGGAGCAGCTTCTTGAACAGCCCGATTCCGAACACGGTGAGCGCGGCGGCGATGCGCGCGCCATCGAGCGCCGCCGGAGGCGGCCCGGCGAGCTGCGGCAGCATGTCCTTTTGCAGGACGATCGGCCCGGCCGTGATGCAGGGGAAGAACGACCCGAACACCAGGTAGTGGCCGAGCCTGATCTCGCGGACCTGCCGATTGTAGACCTCGACCAGGAAGCCGATCTGAATGAAGGTGTAGAACGAGATCCCGACCGGCAGAATGAGGTTCAGGTGCGATATCGAGGAGCCGGCGACGTAGTTGATGTTGTCGATGAAGAAGTTCGTGTACTTGAAGTAGCCGAGGAGCGCGAGATTGGCGGCGAGCGCGCCGAGCAGAAGGCGGCGCGCGGTGCGGCGGGATTCGATCGTTGCGAGAAGCAGGCGCGCCGCGCCGAAATTGAACAGGATCGAGCCGAGCAACAGGCCGGCCAGGCCCGCGCTCCACTGGCCATAGAACACGAGTGAGGCGGCGGCCAGCCAGAGGAGCGCCGGCTCCCGGCCCCACAGGCGGTGCACGCCGACGAAGCCTAGGAAGCAGAGCGGCAGGAAGCCGAAAATGAACTCGGGCGAGTGAAACAGCATCCCGGCTGCTCCCTAGATGCTTGCCCTGGAGGCCGTGCTCGGAGCAGGGCGGGCGTGGCGGCGCGAGCGCATGGTCCGGCGCCGGATCACAGGCCGGGGACGAGATCGAGCACACGCTGCAGGCAGGCCGGGCCGCTGTGCTCGGCGTCGATGTACATGGTCGGGGTGCAGCCGGCCACGGCGGGATCGAAGCTGCCGACCACGGTCGCGCCGTGCGCCCTGGCGAGGTGCGCCGTGACCGCCTCGACCTGGCGCAAACCGGCGCCATAGGCCGAGCTCTCGATCCGATCATAGAAGTCGGGGTTGAACGGCGGGTGGATCAGGACCACGCGCACCCCGCACTCGGTCAGCAGGCCGAGCAGCCGGTCGAGGGCGGTCACGGCCGCCGGGTCGATCGCCGGCGCCTGGTCCCGGCGCGCCGCGACCGC
Organism: Geminicoccaceae bacterium; assembly: GCA_050729115.1. GTDB lineage: Bacteria > Pseudomonadota > Alphaproteobacteria > Geminicoccales > Geminicoccaceae > JBKPNX01. The sequence goes on from JBOHKK010000151.1 coordinate 10,972, forward strand.
GATCCGCACCTCGGCTCGAGCCCTTTCGCGCGTGAACCGGGCGCGGTGCGCATGCGACCAGCCGATCGAGCCGTCGGCGAGCAGCACGTCCATGGTCGGGAGCGCCCGGGCGCGGGCCGGCCCGGGCCGGCCGGCCGCGGTCAGCCACCGGAGCGCGTTGTCCCACATGGCGGGCAGCGACAACAGGTCGAACCGGCGCCGTGCCGGCCAGGTCTCGAACCATGGGTGGCGGTCGATGCCGAGCCGCGCCGCCATGGCGCGGTAGTCGGGCAATGCCGTGAGCCAGAGCGTGTCGGTCCGGCGCTCGACCGGCAGGAAGGTCATGTCCCTGATGCTCATGATCAGGGTCTCGGGCAGCCGGTCGTGACGGAGCAGCATCTCGACCACCGCCAGGAGGTCCTCGTAGTAGTCGCGATGAACGTGGGCGTTGTAGAACCGCCGCCCCGGCAGCAGCTCCGCATGCGCTTCCTGCCAGTGGCTGGCGCCGAGCACGACGACCTCCGGCGTGGCCTCGAGCCGGGCGATGTGCTGACGGCGCAGCCCGCGCATGTCCAGGTTCAGGTCGAAGACCGCATAGTTGCTGCCGCCGGCCAAGGTTTCGGCGACCCGGGCTCGAGCCGCGGCGCTGTAGCTCAAAGGCGCCAGGCCGTAGTTCGCAGCCGCGATGCCGCTCATCAACAGCGCCGCCAGCGCCGCGGTCTCGAGCAGGTAGAGCAGAGGCCTGCCGCGCGTGGCGTCGATGGCGGGATCGGCGGGCGCCCGGCGCCGGGCGACGAGTTTCAGCTGCCCTCGCAGGCGCCCGAGGAGGCCCCGCGTCTCGCGCGCCGTCGGCGCTGCGTGCATGCATCCAGATCGTTCGTCCAGCCTGGCCAAGAGCCGCTCTCCGACAACAACTATTCCATTCCTAACATAGGAATATAGGCTTAGCAAGGACAATCGCCACGCTATCCCGGATGGGCTTCCTGGCTGCGCGACCAGATCCGGAGACGGGGCCGCGGATCGCGAAATGAAGGAGGCGGTCGAGCGCAGGGAGCCGAGGATTTCCAGACAGCCGGGTCGGATTCCTCACTCCGCAGCTGAGCGCGGCGATGGCGCCGCTTCGGCGCAGCCGGCGCGTCAGCGACCTCGCAGGCTGTCAAGCTTCCGGTAGACCTCGCCGCGATGGCCGACACGGAGGACGAGGACGACGAGCCGGTCGTCGTGGATCTGATAGATTACGCGCCAAGCGCCGACGCGGAGGCGCCAAAGGCGTTCAGGGGCGCTCAGCTGCTTGGCGCCGTGCGGGCGAGGATTTTCGGCGAGTGGTCGGAGACGCGCAGCGATGCGGGTGCGCATCTTGGGATCGAGACGGCGCAGCTGGCGCTCGGCGGCAGGCGCGACCTCGATCCGATAGCTCACGCGAGCGCGGAATCGGTCGCGAGCCTCTGGAGAACGTCCTCGAGGGGTTGCGTGCCCGCTTTCTCTGCTTCTCGAAGCGCCTTGCGTGCTGCTTCGAGGTCGATCGCGTCCTCCAGCGCCTCGAGCAGCTCGAGATCCTCGACGGAGACCAACGCCACCCGGGACTTGCCTCGCCGGGCGATCAACAGCCGTTCGCCACCATAGGCGACGCGGTTGCACAGCTCAGCCAGGTGTTGACGCGCATCACTGATCGGTATCGTGTCGGAATTCGGCATCGAAGCTCGCACGTGGAAGGTCCCGGAATATTACAAATAGTACGGACCGTACGATTCGCCAACGACAATTCGACCATGAGGGAACGCAGGTGCTTTGGATCACGGTCCTCACCCGGAAACCGAACGAGGAAGCCGTTGGGATAGGCCGCTCAATCCCGGCCGGCCCGGAGGCGGCGCTCGCGGGCGAAGGCCGTAAACTCCGCTCGAGGCGATGACCAGCGCCCCGACCACGGTGAGGCGATCGGGCAGATTGCCGAACACCAGGAAGCCGACCAGCGTGGCCCAGACCAGGATGGTGTAGCTGAAGGGCTGCAGCACCGATGCCGGCGCCAGCTGCAGCGCCTTGATCAGCAGGTAATGGCCGCTGGCGCCGAGCGCCGCCACCAGGCCGAACAGCGCCCATCCCGCGACATCGGGGGTCGTCCAATGGAACGGCACGATCAGCGTCAGGCCGCCGACGCCGACCAGCGCCGTGTAGAACAGCGTGGTGAGCGGCGGATCGGTCCGGCTCACGATCCGGGTGAGGATCTGATAGAGCGCGAACATCAGCGAGCAGAGCAGCGCCAGCAGGGCGATCGGATGGACCACGCCCAGGCCCGGCCGCAGGATGATCAGCACGCCGGCGAACGCGACCGCGATCGCGCTCCAGCGCCGAATCCCGACGTGCTCGCCCAGCAACGGCACCGAAAGCGCCGTCACGATCAAGGGCGTCGCCGCCAAAATCGCGTGGGCGTTGGCGAGCGGCAGCACGGTGATGGTCAGGATGAACAGGCCGATCTCGACCACCAGCAGCATCGAGCGCAGGCTCTGGAGCCAGAAGTGGCGCGTGCGCAGCGCGTCGCTGCCGCCCCACTGGCGCGCGAGCCAGGCGGCGATCACCACGAGCGAGACGAACCGGACCCACAGGATCTGGATGATCGAATAGCGCTCGGCGAGCAGCTTGCTGCCGGCGTCCATGCCGGCGAACAGCAGCCAGGCGGCAAGCGCGCAGGCGATGCCCCCGCTCACGCTCGCCGCGGCCGGGCGGTCCAGGGCGGGGACGGGCGTGCGCCCGCCGGCCCCGGAC
>JBOHKK010000152.1:0-13602 GCA_050729115.1 Geminicoccaceae bacterium
GCCCTCGACCAGCGCGCGGATCGCATCCTCGAGCGGCCGGTCGGCGAACGATTCGCGGACCGGCGCCGCGAAGCCGCCGCGCAACACGACCTCGAAGCCGCCCGCCGCGCCGATCGCGCGCAGCACCTCGGCGAGCGGCGCGCCGTCGGCCTCGAGCGTGAGCAGGCCGCTCGTGATCTGGGCCTCGACGCCCGCGGCCGATGGGGCCTTGGCGGGCGAGGCTCGATCCTGCGCCGCGGCGGCCGTGATCAGGCTGAGCAGGAAGCCGGCCGACAGGCAGCCCTGCCACAGCCGGCGGCCGCTCCGCGTTCTGGAAAGCATGTTCTTCATCCCCTTGCAATGCCCTGTCGCCGTGCGTGGCGCCGGGCAGCCTACCGCTCGCTCCCCCCACCCTGGCCCTCCCCCGCAAGGGGGGAGGGAAAGCTCAAGGCGCAGCGCTCTTGCACCCGTCGCGGGAAGGCTCAAGGCGCAACGCCCTTGCACCCTGGAGGAAAGCTTCAGGCGCGGTGCCATTCGATCCACTCCCGGGGAGGCGCAGCGCCATCGTACCCCCTCCCCCTCGAGGGGGAGGGAGGGGTGGGGGTGGAGCCCGCCGCAGCGGGCTCCGCTCCGGCGTGCGTCAGTCCAGCCACCACTTCTTCCTGCCCTTCCTCGGCTTCTTGCCGCACTGGGACCTGGCGGCCTCGAACACGGTCTTGATGAGCTCGCGCACGGTGATCAGGCCGTCCTTGCGGAAGTCGTTGGCCGTCTTCGCGACGCAGACCACATAGGCGGCGCGGTGCTTCCAGTTCCGGTCGCACGGGCAGATCTGCGCGATCGCGCAGCCCTCGGCGTTCACCACCTCGCCGGGCGCGGTCGGCAGGCAGCGGTCGGCGCTGTCCCGCACGCCGTCGTTGTCGAGGTCGGCATTGGTCTCGGGATCGCAGACATCGCCGATGCCGTCGTCATCGCCGTCCGCCTGGTCCGGGTTCGGATCGAGCGGGCAGTTGTCGTCCTCGTTGAGGTCGCCGTCGCCGTCGATGTCCGCATCGCAGGCGTCGCCCACCTCGTCGAGGTCGATGTCGGCCTGATTCTCGTTGGCCACGTCCGGGCAGTTGTCCCCATCGTCCGCGATGCCATCGCCGTCGCTGTCCGACGTGGCGAGCGTGAGCGAGGTGAGCGTGAAGAGAACACCGTTGGAAACGAACTGCACCTAGCTCTGGTCCACCGGCAAAGAGGCAAGAGCCGGCGGCTGCAGCGGCAGAGAAGTGTCAGCGAATGCCTCACCGGTACGATCGACCCGAGAAAGCCCACCAACAACGAGGTCGAGACCGGCGAAGCTTCCCGTGAAGGTAACGGGTGGACGCACGAGGACCACGTACGAGTCGGACGGGGCATTGCCGATACGGATCTCCGCAGTCGACGTGGTGACGGACGAGCCGCCGTCGAAGTGGATCTCCAGGTCGACCGGGCGGTACAGGCCGAGGGTTGGCGTGCCGTCTTGGTCCTGGAAAGTGCTGTCGAAGGTGTAGCTGCCTGTGACGCCGCTCCCAGGGAGAATCGTGGCGAAGCCGGAAAAGTCGACGGTGCCCGTAAACTCGAACGTGACCGGCGCCGCCTGGGCACGCCCGGCCAGCATCAAGCCCAGCGCCAGCGCCAGCAGCGCGGCGCCGAGCCGTCGCGTCACCGTAGTCGTCATCGAGGTCGTCAAGATCGTTCCTCCATCTTGCTGGGGCCGGGATCGGCCGCGCATCGGCCAGGGCCTGCCGCGACCGCGCGCCACTCTGATGCCTGCGGCCCGCCTTTGCGCAGTGGGTTTGCCGGGCGCTGTCCGGCCGCGCTCCGCGCGCTCGCCCGCGTCGAGAGGATCGCCGCACGCGCCTCGAGGCAACGGAAGAGCGTGGAAAGCGCCGGAAAAGTTTGGCGTTCCTGGAATTCCATGGAATAGTGCGGCAAGCCCGCGATGTCCTCGCTCGCGTCGCGGTCGGCGACCGAGGGGGGCGCGCCATGGTCCGGGACTTCGGGGCCAAGCTCAGGATCACCGCATTGGCGCTCGGCTGCGCGTCGCAGAAGGACCTGTGCGCGCGCTTTCGCGAGGTGAACTCCGGGACGACGTTCGAGCTCGAGCGGTCGTACAAGTGGATGCAGGGGCGCGCCCTGCCGCGCTCGGCGCGGCTCTACGAGGACTGGGCGGCGCTGCTCGACATGGCCATCCCGATCACTCATCTGCAATCGTGCACGGTCGACGAGTTCCTCGAGCTGGTCTGCGATCGCCACCAGGTGAGCCGGGACGCGCTCGCTACCCGCGCCGGCATCGTCGCCGCGGCGCTGCCGGACGACGCGCCGGCCGAGGGCCCGCACGATGCCCGGATCGAGACGCCGCGCCATCGCCACCTGGTCGGCGCCTACGTCTGCTACGCGCATCCCTGGTCATCCTTTCTCGAGGGCAAGATCGTTCGAAGCTCGTTGGTCATCGCGCCCGCCGAGGGCGGGCGGGAGCTGCACGCCACCGCCACCTACAGCGAGTTGGTATCTTTGGGCCGCGTCCAGCTGAGCTGCCCCGTGAGGGTGGTCAACCGCTCGATCTGTCTCGACCTGATCGATGCGGACGAAGAGTTCCGGCTGTCGATGTGCCTGTTGGTTCCCGGGGCGCTGGCGAGCGTGCTGGCCGGCGTGCTGTCCGGCGCCAGCTGGGTCGATGCCAGTCCTGAGCCCGCCGCGACCCGGATCGTGATGATTCGCGTACCGGGCGCCACGGCGGCCGCGCTCGAGGCGGCGAACCGGTATTTCGACCCGCCGGAGCCGCTTTCGGGCGGCCTCGCGGCGCTCGGCATTCCGGGCCGGACGTCAGCCGGGTTGGACGCGCTGCTGGACGGCTTCCTGCGGGGCGATCACGCGCGAAACCACATCAAGGTGAACCGGAGCGAGTATGCCGAGCTGGCGCTCGCGGTCGATCGCCTGTTCATCGAGAGCGGCCTCAAGCTGCGTGGCGAGACCGAAGCCCCGGGCCGCGGCCGAATAGCGCCTCCGCCTACGCCGCAGGCGCCGCTCCCGGTACAGGTGCGGCGCTCCTCGCAAGCGACGGTACGGCTCGTCCGCGGCTAGGCCGCAGGCGCCGCCTGCTGGCGGGCCCACATCTTGGCGTAGTGGCCGCCGCGCGCGAGCAGCTGGTGGTGGCGGCCGTGCTCGACCACGCGGCCCTGCTCGAGCACCAGGATCTGATCGGCATCGACCGGCGCGTCGGCGTTCTTGCTGAAGCGACCCTGCCGGATGCACGTCGGCCCGTCGTCGCAGTCGCGAGCGGCGCCAGCGTGTGACTCGACGAGCCTGAGGCTGCCATGGCACGATGGTGCCGCCATGGCCGTATCCGTCAAACGGACCAATGTTGCCGGGCTCGCGGAGCGCGAGCGCGTCTTGCGTGTGTTGCGCGAGCGCGAGCGGTCGCTGCGTGCGCGCGGCGTGACACGCCTCGCGCTGTTCGGCTCCACCGCCCGCGGCGACATGGGACCGAAGAGCGATGTCGATCTTTTGATCGAGATCGATCCTGAACGCCGTTTCGGCCTGTTCGCTTTCCTCGATCTCAAGGACGATCTTGCCGCCCTGCTCGGGCGTCCCGTCGATCTTGCGTTTGCAGACGCGATGCGTCCGCGCCTGCGCACGGCCGTGCTCGAGGATGCGGTCGAAGTGTTCTGATGGCGGCGCCGCGGGATCCCAAGATCGTGCTCGAGCAGATGCTCGAGGCGATCACCGACATCGATCAGATCACCGGCGGTCGGAGCTACCGATCCTATGCCGCCGACCGCACGGCGCGGCGGGCAGTGGAGCGCTGCATCGAGATCGTGTCGGAAGCCTCACGGCGCCTGCCGCCGGACCTGAAGGAGCGTCACCCGGCGATTCCCTGGTCGAAGATCGCGGGCATCGGCAACGTGCTCCGACACGACTACGACGTCGTCAACGATGCAACCATCTGGCATGCCGCGACGGTCGATCTGCTGCCCTTGAAAGCAGCTGTGGCAGCCCTGCTGCGCGAGCTCGAGGCAGGATCCTAACGGGGCAGGGGATCTACGCCGCCGGAGCTGTCTGCTGGCGCTCCCACATCTTCGCGTAGTGACCGGCCTTGGCGATGAGCTGATGGTGGCGGCCGTGCTCGACCACGCGGCCGTGCTCGAGCACCAGGATCCGGTCGGCGTCGACCACGGTCGAGAGGCGGTGCGCGATGATCAGCGTGGTGCGCCCGGCGGACAGCCGCCTGAGCGCCATCTGGATCAGGCGCTCGGTGCCGGAATCGAGCGCCGAGGTCGCCTCGTCGAAGATCAGGATCGGCGGGTCCTTCAGGACCATGCGCGCGATCGCGACGCGCTGCTTCTCGCCGCCCGACAGCTTGAGGCCGCGTTCGCCGACCATGGTGTCGTAGCCGTCCGGCAGGATGCTGACGAAATCGTGGATCTGGGCGGCCCGCGCCGCGGCCTCGATCTCCGCCTGAGAGGCGCCGGGGCGGCCGTAGGCGATGTTCGCCCTGATGGTGTCGTTGAACAGCACGGTATCCTGGGGCACCAGGCCGATCGCGGCGCGCAGCGAATCCTGGGTGACGTCGCGCAGGTCCTGATCGTCGATCAGGACCCTGCCCTCGTCGACTTCGTAGAAGCGGAACAGCAGGCGCACGACCGTGGACTTGCCGGCGCCGGAGCTGCCGACCAGGGCAAGGGTGTGGCCGACAGGCACGGTGAGATCGACGTCGTGGAGCACCGGGCGCCTCGGATCGTAGCCGAAGCTCACGGCATCGAAGCGGACCTCGGCGCCGGCGAGCGCGAGCGGGCGCGCGTCCGGCCGGTCCTTGACCTCGGGCTCGAGCTCCAGGAGGCTCATGAGGTTCTCGAGGTCGGTCAGCGACTGCCGGACCTGACGGTAGACCACGCCCAGGAAGTTGAGCGGCTGGTAGAGCTGCAGGAGAAAGGCGTTGACCAGGACCACGTCGCCGACGGTCAGCGTGCCGGCGACCACGCCGCGGGCGGCGAGGATCATGATCACGGTGACGCCGACGGCGATGATCCCGGCCTGCCCGAAGTTAAGGGCGGCGAGCGAGGTGCGCGAGCGGATCGCGGCGCTCTGGTACAGCGCGAGCGTGCGGTCGAGGCGGTCGCGCTCGAACGCCTCGTTGGTGAAGGTCTTGACCGTCTCGTAGTTGAGCAGGCTGTCGACGCTCTGGGCGCTGACCTCGTTGTCGCGCAGGTTCATCTCGCGCCGGATGCCGATCCGCCACTCGGAGGCGAGAAAGGTGAAGGCGGCGTAGGCGACGATGGTGAGAAAGGTGACCAGCGCGAACGGCCAGGGATACTTGACCAGCAGGATGCCGATCACCAGGGCGAACTCGAACAGGGTCGGGCCGATGTTGAACAGGACGATGCCGAGCAGGAAGGTGATCGCCTCGACCCCGCGCTCGATCACGCGCGCGAGCTCGCCGGTGCGCCGCTCGAGGTGGTAGCGGAGCGACAGGCTGAACAGGTGGCCGAACACCCGGAGCGACACCCGGCGCCCGGCGACCTCGGCGACCTTGGCGAAGACGGCATCGCGCAGCTCGCCGAAGCCGGCGGCACAGAGGCGGGCGAGGCCGTAGGCGAGAAGCGCGGCGAGCGGCAGCGCGAGAGCCGCGGCCTCCGGCTCGCTCAGGCGGTCGACGATCGCCTTGAACAGAAACGGCACCTGAACGGTGATGATCTTGGCGGCGATCAGGAGGCCGAGCGCGATCACCACGCGGGCGCGCAAGCCCCTGCTCTCGCGCGGCCAGAGAAACGGCAGGATGACCGAGCGGACGCGCGGCCAATCGAGGGTCGAGCTCGGTGGTGTCATCTGCCAGGCAGCGCGGCCGCGGGAATGGCGTTGGTCATCAGCTCTCTAGTACCAGCTATCAAAGAAACGAGAGACGCAGACAATCGTCATTGCGAGCGACCAGCGGGAGCGAAGCAATCCAGAAACTGGATCGCCACGCCCCCTTTGGGGGCTCGCGATGACGGCGAGGGGGTGGTTCACGTATTAATGATTCCGGGTACTAGAACAGGATCTGCGGGGCTGGCTGTTATGTGGGCGGTCCGCGGCGCGCGCCAAGACGCGAGAGATCGGCCGTTTGCCAATGCCCCGAGCAGCCTTCGATGCCGGCCTGCCGGGAAGAGGTGCTTTGTTTCTGCCTGGTCAGGCGGCGAGGTCGGTCGCGGCGTAGAGGGCGTCGATCTCGAGGCGGACCGGCGGCTCGTCGAGCTCGAGCGCGCCGGCGCTCAAGAAGCGCTCGCGCCAGATGTCGCCCGCGCGCGAGTGGACGTGCACGAGCCGCTGGTTCTGGGATAGCACGAGGTAGTGCCTCAGGCTCGGGATGTTGCGGTAGGCAAGCCACCTCAGGCCGGTATCGTTGGCCTCGCTGCTCGGGGAGATGACCTCGACGATGATCACGGGCTCGGCGATCACCGGCGTCGTCAGGTCGAGCGGCGCGCAGGTGACCACGACGTCGGGGATCGCCGAGATCTCGTCGGTGAGGATCTGCGGGCCGTCGACCAGTGTTTCGCAGCCGCGGGGCGCGAGGGCCGCGTGCAGCGCAACGGTAACGTTCCGCTTGATGATCGAGTGCTTGATCGAGGCGGGCGCCATCATCCGCGGTACGCCGCGGATGAACTCCCAGCGCTCCGGCTGGCGCGCGTGCCACGCCTCGAACTCCTCGACCGTGCGCGGCCAGTCCTCCTGTCGCGCCGCTTCCGCCATGATCGCTCCAGATCGGTTCGATGCCCAGCTTAGCCGAAATGGCCGCCGCGTCCACCGCACACCGGGTGTTCCGGCGTCGAAGCGCCTCGCCATCTGCGGCCGCGGGCCGCCGAGCTGTGTCAGCTGCCACCAACGGGGCCGACCGGCGCATCAGACTGGGGCGCCGAACCGCCAACCGTCATCGCGCGGGCGCCCAAGCGCCCGTGGCGATCCAGGAGCGGCGCCTGGATTGCTTCGTCGCTCGTGCTCCTCGCAATGACGGTGCGAGGGTGGTCCAGGCCTCCTAGATCGCGTCGAAGGTCTGGCCCTTGACCGCCTCGGCGTAGCCGTAGAGCGCCTCGTTGACCTTGGGCCAGCTCGGCAGCCGCTTCATGTTGGCGAGCCAGCGCTGGATATTGGGGTAGGCCGAGAAATCGCAGCGAATCACCTCGCCCAGAGTCAAGAGACAGACCCCGAAGTAGTCGGCGATGGTGATCTGGTCGCCGCACAGATAGGGCTTGCCCTGACCCAGCCAGCGGTCGTTCAGGATCTGGAGCCAGCCCTTGGCCCGCTCCTTGCCCCAGGCGATCGTCGCCTGGTGCGCCTCGTCGGTCGGCCGCCGGTGGTGCGGGAAGAGCTGCGGATAGATCCAGCCGTAGCCGTACTCCCGATAGAAGTTGGTGTTGAACCAGTCCATCATCTCGTTGACTTTGGCGCGCTGCTTCAGGTCCTTGGGATAGGCCGGCGAACCGAACTTGTCGGCAAGGTACTTGAGGATCGCCGAGCTCTCGGTGAGGCGAAGGTCGCCGTCCTCGAGCACCGGGACGAGCCGGTTCGGATTGATCGCGGTGAACGGCTCCTGGTAGTGCTCGCCGGCCATCAGATCGACCATCTGCTCGCCGACGTCGATGCCGCTCTCGGCGATGAACAACCGCACCGGCCGGCTGGTCGTCGACACCGGATGCATGTACAGCTTCATGGACCCGCCCTCCCTGATCCCGACAACTCGGGCGGCGAAATCTAGCGAACCTCAGCCGTCCCGCACAAGAGACAGTGGCGGTGAGAGCGGGTTCAGCGGGCGTCGCCGGGGAGCCAGTCGCCGAGGACCTGCTCGAGGGTGTAGGGGCACTCGGCGCGCAGCGCGGCGGCCGCCTGCGTCTCGCCGTAGCGCGCCATCTTGCGTCGCACGCGCCGACGGGCGCGCGCGAACGCCTCCTCGAACTCGCGCTGCAGCCGGCGCCGGACGGTGGGCGAGAGCTTGCGGTCGAGCTGATCACGAAACTCGTCGATCTCGTCGGACCAGTGCAGCCGCTCATCGGTGGCGGGTGAATGCTCGATCAGCAGCAGGTGCTCGATGATCCGCTGGGTCAGGCTGAATGCGGCCTCGTACTCGCTCTTGCCCAAGTCCCGGATCTCCTCGGCGATGTGCGCGAGGTCGAGCGGCAGGTTCGGCCGCGTCCTGGCGAAGCGGCGGAGCTCCTTCGCCTGCGCTTGGGTCCACGCGTAGAAGTCGGACTGATAGAGCTGCTCGGGCGGTCTCATGCTCATGGCCGGATCTTACGGCACCAAGGTCGCGCACGGCAACATAGCGGGACGAGGCGGTGTCAGGCTCGTAGGTCGGGTGCAGCGGAGCGGAACCCGACGGCCGCACGCCGCGGACCTGACGAGGGCGTTGGGTTTCGCCGGCGGCTCACCCAATCTATGCTCTGAGCACGGCAATGCGGCGGCATGTTTGCGACGCTCCGTAGGGTGGCTGGAGCAAAGCGGAACCCGCCGATGCGAGGCCACATCAGGACGCATGCGAGCCGCCGAGCACCTCTCAGCGTGCAGGGTCCGCTCCGTTCGGCGCGTCGCGCGTCCCTCAGCGCACCACCTCGACCCTGATGCCGAGATCGAGCTTCGCCCAAGCGCGGTCGGCGGTCACGGCCGGGAGATTGCGCAGCCTTGCAAGCGCGAGACAAGCGCGGTCCCCGAGCGACAGGCCCCACGGCATGGTCGGCAGCAGCAGCGCCGCTGCCGCGATCGCCAGCTCGCGGTCGAAGCCGATCCAGAGGGTGCCCATCTGCTCGATCTGATCGAGTGCCTCGTCCAGCGCGCGGTCATCGCGTGCGAGGCGGCCCAAGACTTCGGCCAGATTCACCGTCGACATGCACGACTGCGGGACGAGCTCCGCGACGCGCTCGTAGCCGGGCTCGAAAAACAGCATCGCGAGCAGGGCCGAGCTGTCGAGGACGATCATTCCTCCAGCTCGCGCCTGGCTTCTCGCCGCCGCTCCTCGATGAAGTCGTCGACGACCCTACTCGGCAGCTCGCCGCCGTAGAGCCGCAGCATGAAGGCCCGGAGACTGGCGAGATCGACCGGCTTCGCCGGTTTCTCCTGGACCGCTTCGGCGAGGATCATCCGGGCCTCGGCCTCCATGCTGCGGCCGGCTTTCGCGGCCCGCACCCGCAGCTTGGCGTGGACGTCCTCAGGCAGCCTCCGGATGTTGAGCGTAGCCATGACGCCAACGTGGGCAATGGCGGCATTGTCGTCAACCGACTCCCGCCGGGGCACATACACGCCGAGGGATACAAGGCCGGTTGGCTCAGTTCGGCCGGCCGGCGCGGTCTCGAGCACCTCGTCGGTCGGGTGCAGCGGAGCGGAACCGACGGCCCATGCCGCGGGCCGGACGAAGGCGTTGGGTTTCGCCGGCGGCTCACCCAACCTACGCTCTGGGCACGGCAACGGCGGTGGGCAGCCGCCGGTCTTGCGAGATTGGCCTCAATCGGCGTGGCCCGACGGCGCGGCCCGGGCGAGCAGCTGGCGCAGCACGAAGTGCAAAATGCCGCCGTGGCGGAAGATCGCCTCCGAGGCTCGTCGGTCGGGTGCAGCGGAGCGGAACCGACGGCCCATGCCGCGGACCGCGAAGGCGTTGGGTGCCGCCGGCGGCTCACCCAACCTACGCTTCTGAGCTACGCACCTGACCAGGCACGAGCCCCGTGCCGCTCAATCGGCGCTGCCGGCGGGCTCGGCCTGCGCGAGCAGCTGGCGCAGCACGTAGTGCAAAATGCCGCCGTGGCGGAAGTAGTCGACCTCGTCCAGGGTGTCGATCCGGCACAAGAGCGTGGTGTGCTCGCTGCTGCCGCCATTGCGGTGGATGGTACAGGCGACGTCCATGCCCGGCCTGATGCCGCCTGCGAGCCCCTCGAGGTCGATCGTCTCGGCGCCGTCCAGGTTCAGCGAGCGGCGGTCCTGGCCGTCCTTGAAGACGAGCGGCAGCACGCCCATGCCGAGCAGATTCGAGCGGTGGATGCGCTCGAAGCTCTCGACGATCACCGCCTTGACGCCGAGCAGGTTGACCCCCTTGGCCGCCCAGTCGCGCGATGAGCCCGAGCCGTACTCCTTGCCGCCGATCACCACGAGCGGCACGCCGCGCTCCTGGTACGTCATCGCGGCGTCGTAGATGGTCATCAGCTCGCCGTCGGGCATCAGCCTGGTCCAGCCGCCGACCTGGCCGTCGGCCATCTCGTTCTTCAGGCGGATGTTGGCGAAGGTGCCGCGCATCATGACCTCGTGGTTGCCGCGCCTTGCGCCGTAGGAGTTGAAGTCCTTGACCTCGACGCCGTGCGCGATCAGGTAGCGCCCGGCCGGGCTGTCCTTGGCGATCGAGCCCGCGGGCGAGATGTGGTCGGTGGTGATGGAATCGCCGAGCAGCGCCAGGATGCGGGCGCCCAGGGTGTCGGCGGGCGGGGCCGGCTCCCGGTCCATGAGGGCGAAGTACGGCGGCAGTCGGACGTAGGTGCTGGCGTCGTCCCAGGCGTAGGTCCGGCCGGCAGCGCCCCCGATCTTCGCCCAGAGCTCGTCGCCCTTGAAGACGTCGGCATAGGCCGCGCGGAACATGCGATCCGAGACGCCGCGCTCGACGAGCTGCGCCACTTCTGCGGGCCACGGCCAGATGTCCTCGAGGAACACGTCGCGGCCCTGTTGGTCCTGGCCCAGCGGCTCGTGCACCAGATCCTTGCGCAGCGAGCCCGCGAGCGCGTAGGCGACCACGAGCGGCGGCGAGGCCAGATAGCTCGCCTTGACCTGCGGATGAATCCGGCCCTCGAAGTTGCGGTTGCCCGAGAGCACCGCGGCGACCACCAGATTGCCCTGATCCACCGCCTTGGCGACCGGCTCCGGCAGGGGCCCGGAATTGCCGATGCAGGTGGTGCAGCCGTAGCCGACGAGGTCGAAGCCGAGCGCCTCCAGGTCGTCCATGAGCCCGGTCTCCTCGAGGTAGTCGGTCACCACCTTGGAGCCGGGCGCCAGCGAGGTCTTGACGTGCGGCTTGGGCCTGAGGCCGCGCTCTCTGGCCTTGCGCGCGAGCAGGCCGGCGCCCAGCATGACGCTGGGGTTGGAGGTGTTGGTGCAGCTGGTGATCGCGGCGATCACCACGTCGCCGTGGGTGAGCTCGTGGTCCATGCCCTGGACCGGCACCCTGGCATCGGGCTTGGCGTCGCGGGCCAGCATGGTCGGCAGAGCCTCGTCGAACGCCGCCTTGGCGCGGCTCAGCGCGACCCGGTCCTGCGGGCGCTTCGGGCCGGCGAGGCTCGGCTCGACCGCGCCGAGAGCGAGCTCGAGGGTATCGCTGTACACCGGATCCTCGGCGCCGCTCGCCCGCCACATGCCCTGCTCCTTGGCGTAGGCCTCCACCAGCGCGATCCGCTCCGGCGCACGGCCGGTCAGCCGCAGATAGTCCAAGGTGAGCTGGTCGATCGGGAAGATGCCGCAGGTGGCGCCATATTCCGGCGCCATGTTGCCGATGGTGGCGCGATCGGCGAGCGGCAGATGGTCGAGACCGTCGCCGTAGAACTCGACGAACTTGCCGACCACGCCCTTGTTCCGGAGCATCTCGGTGACGGTGAGCACCAGGTCGGTCGCGGTCGCCCCCTCGGGCAGCCGGCCGGTCAGCTTGAACCCGACCACTTCCGGGATCACCATCGAGATCGGCTGGCCGAGCATCGCCGCCTCGGCCTCGATGCCGCCGACCCCCCAGCCGAGCACGCCGAGGCCATTGATCATCGTGGTGTGGCTGTCGGTGCCGACCAGGGTGTCGGGAGAGGCCAGCTGCCGGTTGCCCTCGGCCGCGGTCCAGACCACCTGCGCCAGGTATTCGAGGTTGACCTGGTGGCAGATGCCGGTGCCGGGCGGCACCACCTGGAAATTGTCGAACGCGGCAGCGCCCCAGCGCAAAAACGCGTAGCGCTCGCCGTTGCGCTGATACTCGAACTCGACATTGCGCTGGAACGCGGTCGGGTTGCCGAACACGTCGACCTGGACCGAGTGGTCGATGATCAGGTCGACCGCAGAGAGCGGGTTGATCTTCTGCGGATCGCCGCCGAGATCGAGCATCGCCTGGCGCATCGCCGCGAGATCGACCACCGCCGGGACGCCGGTGAAGTCCTGCATCAGCACCCGCGCCGGGCGATAGGCGATCTCCTGGTCCGAGCGCCGGGCGCGCAGCCAGCCGACCAGCGCCTTCAGATGATCGGCGGTGACGCTGCGGCCGTCCTCGTGGCGCAAGAGGTTCTCGAACAGGACCTTGAGGGAATAAGGGAGGCGGCTCACATCACCGACCTGGCCCGCGGCGGCCTCCAGCGAGAAGCAGTCGTAGCTCGCGCCCTGGACCTCGAGCTCGCGGCGGGCGCCGAGGCTGTCGTGACCGGATGCCGCCATGGCGTCACTCCACTGGGAAATGCCGACGGCCGGCCGGGCTTACTCGGCCGGCGCGGCCGACAGGCGAAGATTGCGGAGCCTGCGCTCCGCGAGCTCCGCGCGGGTGCGCAGGATATGCACGGCGACGAAGTAGCACAAGAAGGCCAGCCACATGACCAGGAGCGGCCAGAGCATGCTCGGATGGATCGCCGGCCCGTCTACGCGCAGGATCGAGGACGGCTGGTGCAAGGTGTTCCACCAGTCGACCGAGAACTTGATGATCGGCAGGTTGACCGAGCCGACCAGGCACAGGATCGAGGCGGCGCGGGCGCCGCGGGCCGGCTCGTCGAAGGCGTCGTAGAGGGCGATGTAGCCGAGATACAGGAAGAACAGGATCAGGACCGAGGTCAGGCGCGCGTCCCACACCCAGAACGTGCCCCACATCGGCTTGCCCCAGAGGCTGCCGGTGAGCAGCGCGATCGCGGTGAACGCGGCGCCGATCGGCGCCGCCGCGCGCGCCGCGACCTCGGCCAGCGGATGGCGCCAGACCAGGCCGATCACGCTCGCCGCGGCCATCATGGCGTACACCATGAGCGCCATCCACGCCGCCGGCACGTGGACGAACATGATCCGATAGGCCTCGCCCTGCTGATAGTCCGGCGGCGCCACGACCAGGGCGAGATACAGGCCGAGCACGCTCAGGATGACCGCGAGCCCGGCGGCCCACGGCAGGACCGCGTCGGCGATTCTCTGGTAGCGCAGCGGATTGGCAAAACGGTGCATCGGACCTCCGGGTCTAACTTATATCGTGCTCACGAAGTTCGAACCTTTGTTCGGCCGGCATCATTCTTCTTTCTGGGGCGCGCGGCCGCCCGGCCAACCCCGCGCGCGATACCGATCCCGTAGGTCAGGATTTTGTGGGATCGGTGTTATACCGTGCTCACGAAGTTCGTTCACCCGGCACGACCCTTCTTTTTGGGGCGCGCGGCCGCCCGGCCAACCCCGCGCGCTGGGGCGCGCGGCCGCCCAGCCAACCCCGCGCGATACCGACCGCGAAGAACAGCCCTTCGCAGGGTCGGTATCATATCGACCCCATGAAGTCGCGACCGATGGGTCGGGGGCGTCTTTTCTGTCATGCCCCGACCTGCCCTCGGGCTCGACCCGGGGGTTGACCGGGGCATCCAGACTGGACCCCCGGGTCGAGCCGGGGGGTGACAAGAA
>JBOHKK010000153.1:0-13329 GCA_050729115.1 Geminicoccaceae bacterium
GGTGATGATCGAGCCAGAGCTGCGGGCGGATCTGATGGCGGGGGCCCGGGCGGCGCGCCGCAGCCTGCCCGGCTGGGACGAGGCCACGCGCACCTTCGCGGCCGAGCTCGCCGGTCTGGCGAGAATCCCGGCGTGAGCACATTCGATGCGGCCTGGCTCGCCCTGCGCGAGCCCCACGACCACGCGGAGCGGAGCGCCGGACTCGCCGGGCGGTTCGCTGCGGCGCTCGGTGCCGCGCCGTACCTGATCGACCTCGGCTGCGGCGCCGGCTCCAACCTGCGCTATCTGGCGCCGCGGATCCCCGGCGCCCAGCGCTGGCGGTGCGTCGACCACGACCCGGCGCTCTTGACCGCGGCGCGCACGGCCTTGCGGGATTGGGGCAACCGCCAGGACTGGCGGAGCAGCGGCGATGGCGACGACCTCACCCTCGCCCGGCCGGGCGGCGAGATCCTGGTCGGGTTCGCGCGCGCCGATCTCGCCCGCGACGGTCTGCCCGACCGCAGCGGCATCGGCGGGCTCACCGCATCGGCGCTCCTCGATCTGACCTCGGCGGCCTGGCTCGACGCGCTTGCCGCCTGGTGCAGCGCGACGCCGCTGCTCCTGGCGCTCAGCTTCGATGGGCGGCTCGGGTTCGAGCCGGCGGCGCCCGAGGATCGGACGATCCGAGAGCGCTTCGTCGCTCACCAGCGCACCGACAAGGGCTTCGGGCCGGCGCTTGGCCCCGATGCCGCACCCTACCTCGCGGAACTGCTCGCCGCTCGCGGCCATGAGATCGCGCTGGAACCGACCGACTGGCGCCTCGGCCCCAAGGACGGGCTTTTGCTCGGCGCGACCCTCGAGGGCATCATCGGCGCCGCGCGCGAGATCGCGCACGACCCCGGTCTCGAGCGCTGGGCGAGGCTACGCCGGCAACAACTGGCGGCAGGCGGCCTGCGCCTCACGATCGGCCATCTCGACCTGCTGGCGCTGCCCGGCTGAGGTCGCCAGGATCACACGCCGGGCGATGTTCCGAGCATCCGAACCAGGAGGACCGGCATCGCCTTCTATCGCCCGCCGGGGCAGATCGAGAGCTGGTTTGCAGCTCCGCTTCGAGGCGCTAACATCGTCGGCACGTTCCGGCTGCGGAGAGATGCGAGGTGAATGCCGCACGCATGGCCCGACGGTTTGAGGAAAGCGGCCTCGGTCACGATCAGGCGACGGGCATCGCCGAGGCGATCTCGGACGAGATCAGCGCCAGCTTGCCATCGAAGGCCGATGTCGATCTGGCAATCGAACGGGTCAAGGGTGAGCTGCTTCAGGCAATCCATGCAGCCGAGCGGCGACTGGCTGACCAGATGTCCGGCTACGTCAAATGGTTCGTCGGCATCATGTTCCTGCAAACCGGCATCCTTGCCAGCCTCATTGGTTGGTTCGTGAGCTGATCAACGCACCTCGATGCCCTGCCCCACCTCGTCACGCTGACGCCCGAGGGCGGATCGCCCGCCGCGCACCGACAAGCCGGCAAGCCGGGCGGATCGCCTGGGTCAGGTGCACGAGCTGCTGCCCACCGTGACGCCGGCGGGCGCTCTTAACCGGCCGTTAACCGCCTTCTGCTATCACA
The DNA here is from genome assembly GCA_050729115.1 of Geminicoccaceae bacterium. Classification (GTDB taxonomy): domain Bacteria; phylum Pseudomonadota; class Alphaproteobacteria; order Geminicoccales; family Geminicoccaceae; genus JBKPNX01. The sequence continues at coordinate 1,601 of JBOHKK010000153.1, forward strand.
GGTTGCGAAAGGCCGCGGGACGCGCGGGCCGTCGGGCGTCCCGGTCGAATGGCTGCGCCGGGCAGGAGCTTAGTCGATGGAACCGGTTCACTCGCTCGCCGCGCGCGACGTGCGCTCGGTGATCCACCCGTTCACCGACCTCGCCCACCATGTGGAAGAGGGTCCGCTCGTCCTCGCGCAAGGCCAAGGGGTCTACGTCCTCGACGAGCACGGCCGCCGCTATCTCGAGGGCATGGCCGGCTTGTGGTGCGCCAATCTCGGCTTCAGCGAGGCGCGGCTGATCGAGGCCGCCCGGGAGCAGATGACGCGCCTGCCGACCTATCACATGTTCGGCGGCAAGTCGCACGGCCCCGCGATCGTGCTCGCCGAGCGGTTGCTGGCGCTGGCGCCGGTGCCGATGTCGAAGGTCCTGTTCACCTGCTCCGGCTCCGAGGCCAACGACACGGCGATCAAGCTCGTGCGCTACTATCACCATGCCATCGGCAAGCCCGGGAAGCGCAAGATCATCGCGCGCGTGCGCGCCTACCATGGCGTGACGCTCGCCTGCGCCAGCCTGACCGGGCTACCGCACGTCCATCGCGATTTCGGCCTGCCGCTGCCGGAGATTCTGCACACGGAGTGCCCGCACCACTATCGCTACGCCGTGGCCGGCGAGACCGAGGAGGCGTTCGCGGCGCGCCTGGCTCTGGAGCTGGAGCGCCTGATCCAGCGCGAGGGGCCGGACACGGTCGGCGGGTTCATCGCCGAGCCGATCATGGGCGCAGGCGGGGTGATCGTGCCGCCATCGACCTATTTCGAGCGCATCCAGGAAATCCTCCGAAAGTACGACGTCCTCTTGATCGCCGACGAGGTCATCACCGGCTTCGGGCGCATCGGGGAGACGTTCGGCTGCCAGAGGTTCGGGATCGAGCCGGACCTGATCACGGTCGCGAAGGGCATGTCGGCGGGATACATGCCGATCGGCGGCGTCCTGATCGCGGAGCGGATCTATCAGGCGATGCTCGAGCAGAGCCGCAAGATCGGCACCTTCGGTCACGGCTTCACCTACTCGGGGCACCCGGTCTGCGCCGCGGTCGCGCGGCGCGCGCTCGAGATCTACGAGGAGGACGACATCGCCGGTCACGTGTCGGCGATCGCTCCGCTGTTCGCGGCGCGCATCGCCGAGCTGGCGACGCATCCGCTGGTCGGCCATGGCCGCGCGGCCGGGCTGGTCGGCGCCATCGAGCTGATGGCGGATCCGGATCAGAGGATGCCGTTCGACCCGACCCTCCGCGTTGGCGCGCGGGTCGCCGAATGGGCGCTCGAGTACGGGGTCATTCTGCGGCCGCTCGGCGACGTCGTCTCGTTCTGCCCGCCCCTGATCATCGATCGCGCCGAGATCGATTTTCTGTTCGATGCGGTCACCCGTGCGCTCGACCGGGTCGCGAGCGAGCTGAAGGACCAGCACAAGCGCAAGGTGGCGTGACCGCAAAGAGCGCCGCCCCGTCGCGGTGATCTCTCGCGAAGGCGCCTGTCTCGACCTACGCTGCCGCCTTGCGCCCGCGCGCGCGATGCGCCAAGCGCGCGACCACGTAGGGCCCGCCGAGTTGCCTGCCGTTGTTGCGCGCGCGTGATACGCCACAGCGTCCGGCCATGTGCGGCGCGCCCCGGCGGCTTGGTGCCGGGACGGCCCATCGAAGATGCCGGGCGCGCATTCAAGCGGTGCCCGTGCGCACGAAGCGGCGCAGCACGTCGCAGAACTCCTGGGTCGCGGTGAACAGCGGCACGTGGCCGCATCCCTCGAAGGCATAGAGCTGCGCGCCGGGGATATGCGCGGCCAGGTATTCCGCCGCGGCGAACGGCACCTGGCGATCGGCGGTGCCGTGAACCACCAGCGTCGGCACCCGGACCGCGCCCAGGAGCGGCCTGATGTCCATGTCGGGGTCGCTGTCGTAGAAGCTGAGCAGGGTCTCCCGGGCCATGCCGAGCCATCTGGTCAAGCGGCTGGCCGCCAGATCCGTCACGTCGGGCTCGGAGAAGACCCTGCCGATGTGGTAGCGCATCAGGCCCTCGAAGTCCTCGTTGGCGAGAAGCGTCGCCGTCATGTTCAAATAATCGAGCCGCTGCGCCGGACTGTCGCTTGTCCCGACGTCGGTCGGGGCGCCGACCAGGACCAGCCGGCGCACCAGTCTCGGGTGCATGTGGGCGAGCCGGATCAGGAGATTGCTGCCGCGCGAGATGCCGATGCCGGTAACGGCGCCGACTCCGGCCTGCTCGATCACCGCGCGCACGTCCTCGGCGTGTTGACGGAGGCCGTAGGGACGCTGCAACGGGTCCGATCCGCCAGTGCCACGCGGGTCGATGGTGACGATGCGGAACTCCTGGCACAGCCGCTCGACGATGGGCTGAAACACCTCGAGGCCATAGACGACGGGATTGACGAACAGCAGCGCCTCCTCACCGGCGCCGTGGAGATAGTACGCGATCCGTGCGCCATCGCTGAGCGCGAAGCCCGGTCGGTGCCGCTTGCTCTCGATCCGCTGACGAGCCACGGCATCGGGCTGGCACGCGATGGCGGCGTCGTAGCTCCCGTTCGCGGCCTCGAGCTCGCCCAGCAGGCTGTGCAGGTCGCCCTGCAGCTCGAGCGCAACGGAGCGCGCGGCTTCGAGCGCCGGATCGCGCTCGGTGATCTCTCGAGCCCTTTGCGCCAGCTCCAGGGCGGTCGGATAGGTGTATCGCCGCATCGCCTTGCCCGCCGCGCGCAAAAAATACTCGGCAGCCTTCGGCCACACCGCGCCCTGCTCGAAATGGTGCGCCAGGATCTCGACGACCTCGTCGAGGTGTTCCGCGTGGCGCGCCTCGAATGCTTCGCCGACGCGGGCGTGCCAGGTGCGCCGGCTCTCGTGGAGCAGGCCGTCGTAAACGACACGCCGGGTGAGCCCGTGTCTGAAGGCATAGGCGATATCGGGGAACAGACGGGCCTCGTACAACAGCTCCCGCCTCCGCAATTCGGCCAGCGCCGCATCCAGCTCGTCCGACGGCAGCTCGGACACGGCCGCCAGCAGCGCGAGCGGCACGTCCTCGCCGATCACGGCAGCCAGCTGTAGCGCCGTCTTCTCGGCCGCGCCGAGGCGGTCGATCCGCGCGGCGATGATCGCAGCAACACTCGCGGGCACCTCGATCGCGCCTGGTTGCCGGACGAGGCGACAGGCGCCACGCTCGCCGGCAAGCACGCCCGCGTCCACGAGATTGCGCACGCTCTCCTCGAGAAACAGCGGGTTGCCCTCGCTCGCCTCCAGAAGCCGCCGCCTGAGCTCCGACAGTCCGGCAGCGTCGCCGAGCAGTCCGGAGAGCAGCTCCTCGGCGCCAGTCGCCTCCAAAGGGTCGATGCGCAGCTGCGTATAGTGAGCCCGGCTGCCCCAGCCGTGCCGGTACTCGGGGCGGTAGTTGACGAGCAGCAGGATGCGACACGTGGGCATGCTTTCCACCAGGGCATCGAGCAACGCCTGGGTCTCGCCGTCGATCCAGTGCAGGTCTTCGAGGATCAGAGCGAGCGGCTGCCTCTGGCTTTCGCGCACCAGCAAGGCCTTGAGGCCGTCCAGCGTGCGCCGTCGCCGCTGGGGCGGATCGAGCGCCTGCCAGGCGGCGTCCTCGACCGGCAGATCGAGCAGGGCGAGCACCGCCGGCAGGATCGGCCTCAGCGCTTCGTCGAGCATCAGGACCTTGCAGAGGACCTTCTCGGCGCTGCGCCGGCGGTCGTCGCCGGGCGCAATGTCGAAGTAGGCCCTGAGCAGATCGACGACCGGCGCCCAGGAGCTGGCGCGCCCCGAGGAGACCGAAGTGCCTTCGACGAACAGCCATGGGCGCATCCGCCCGCCGTGCGCACACTCGTAGAACAGCCGCGACTTGCCGACGCCGGGCTCGCCCACCAGGGCGACCACCTGGCCTTGTCCGGCGGCGGCGAGCTCGCGCGCCCGCTCGAGCGCCGCCAGCTCGTCCTTCCGGCCGACGAAGGGCGTGAGGCCCCGGCCGGCCGCTGCCTGCAGGCGCGTGCGCGCCGCGCCGACGCCCACCAGATCGAACGCCTCGATCGGCTGCGACAGGCCCTTGACCGGCACCTGCCCCAGCGCCCGCAGGTCGACGAACCATTCGGCGAGGCGGGCGGTCGCCGCGGTGAGCCTGATCGTGCCCGGGCTCGCCAGCTGCTCCATCCGGCTCGCAAGATGCACCGTCTGACCGATGGCGTCGTAATCCATGCTGAGGTCGTTGCCGATCGCGCGCACCAGCACCTCGCCCGAATTCAGGCCCACCCGGACGCTGATCTCGACGCCGTGGGCGCCGCGCAGCGCCGCCGCCTGCACCTGCATGGCGCGCTGGATCGCCAGCGCCGCATAGCAGGCGCGCACGGCATGGTCCTCGTGCGCGATCGGCGCGCCGAACAGCGCCATGATGCCGTCGCCCAGGACCCTGTTGACCGTGCCTTCGTACCGGTGCACCGCATCCATCATCACGCCGAGCGCCGCATCCAAGATCCGCCGCGCGTCCTCCGGATCGGCATGCTCGATCAGCGCGAGCGAGCCCTTGACGTCAGCGAACAGCACCGTGACCTGCTTGCGCTCGCCTTCCAGCGCGGCGCGCGAGCGCAGAATGCGCTCGGCCAGATGCCTTGGCGGGCGGGGCTCGAGGGGGGACGCAGACTCGTCCTTGCCGGCCGCATCCAGATCCGCGATCGCAGCGAGCAGCTTCTTGCGGTGGCCCAGCGAAGCGACGCCGAGCTCCTTCAGATCGTCTGCCGTGAGCGTACGCAGGACCTCGGCGTCGATGTCGTTCGACGCGAATGCTTCGGCGTATCGGCCGAGGCCGTGGTCCTTCAGCCAGGCGTCGACGTCCACCGGCTTCCCTCGTGCGGTGGTCGCGACCACCATAGCGCATATTGGCGCGAGTTTCGCCGGACTTTAGCCGAAGATCGCGTTGGGCAGCCAGGTCGCCATGCCGGGGAGCAGGGCGAGCACGACCAGCATCAACAGCTGCATCACGACGAACGGCACCACGCCCCGGTAGATGTGCATGGTCGTGACCTCGGGCGGGGCGACGCCGCGCAGGTAGAACAGGGCAAAGCCGAATGGCGGCGTGAGGAACGACGTCTGCAGGTTCATCGCGATCATGATCCCGAGCCACACCGGGTCGAGGCCGAGCAGCAGCAGCACCGGGCCGACGATCGGCACGACCACGAAGGTGATCTCGATGAACTCGAGGAAGAAGCCCATGACGAACATCAGCGCCATGACCACGATCATGGCGCCCAGCGCGCCGCCGGGAAGCGCGGTCAGGAACTCGTGCACCATCTCGTCGCCGCCGAAGCCGCGAAACACCAGCGAGAACAGCTGGGCGCCGAGCACGATCACGAACACCATCGAGGTGATGCGGGTGGTCGAGCGCATGACCCCGATCAGGGTGCCGTCCCGATAGGCGCGGCTCAGAGCGATCAGGAGGCCGAACACGAGGAGCACGCAGAACAGCGCGGCCAGACCGATCCCGACCTGGTCGGCAAGCGGGATCTCGGAGCGCGCGATCCGAAGGTCGACCTGGCTGGTCAGCACCAGCAGGCCGATCAGGCCCACAGCGGCGCCGTAGATCGGCAGAGGTCGCCCGGCAACGAGGCGCTCGCCCGCCAGCAGGGTGGCGCCGATGGCGCCGACGCCGGCCGCCTCGGTCGGCGTCGCCACCCCGGCGAGGATCGAGCCGAGCACCGCGACGATCAGGACGATCGGCGCGACCAACGCATGCGTGACCCGGCGTACCGTGTCGCCCGCGTCGGCTTGGCTGCGCGGCACCGCCGGCGACGACTCCGGCCAGAGCACGGCGACGATCACCTGATAGAGGATGTACAGCCCGACCAGGGCCAGGCCCGGGATCAGGGCGCCGGCGAACAGATCGCCGACCGAGACCGGCTCGGGGGCGAAGTTGCCGAGCGTGCGCTGCGCCTCCTGATGGGCGTTCGAGATCTGATCGCCGAGCACCACCAGCACGATCGAAGGCGGGATGATCTGGCCGAGGGTGCCGGCGGCGGCGATCGAGCCGCAGGTCAGCGCCGGGTCGTAGCCGCGCCGGAGCATGGTCGGCAGCGACAGCAGCCCCATGGTGACCACGGTCGCGCCGACGATGCCGGTCGACGCCGCGAGCAGCGCGCCGACCACGGAGACCGAGATGCCGAGGCCGCCGCGCAGGTTGCCGAACAGCTGGCCCATGGTGTCGAGCAGCTCCTCGGCCACCTTGGAGCGCTCGAGCATCACCCCCATGAACACGAACAGGGGCACGGCGATCAGCACCTCGTTGGTCATCACGCCGTAGATCCGGTTCGGGAAGAAGCCGAAGAAGGCAGCGTCGAACACGCCGAGCGCATAGCCGATCCCGGCGAAGATCAGGGCCGTGCCGGCGAGCGTGAAGGCGACCGGGAAGCCCAGGAGGATCAGGCCGCAAAGCGCCAGGAACATGGCCAGGTCCAGCCATTCGGCGAGGCCGCTCACAGCCCGTGCTCTCCGTCGTCGGCGGCGGTGGCTTCGGCGCGCTCGAAGCCCGCAAGGCGGAGCGCCGAATGCAGCGCCATGGCCACGCCTTGCAGCGCCACCAGCCCCGCGAACACCAAGATGATGCTCTTGAGCAGATAGACGCCCGGAATGCCGAGGCTGCCCTCGGGCGAGCCTTCACGCACCGCCCAGGCGGCCGCGACGTAGGGCCAGGCCACCCAGCCGATCAGCGCGCACGTCGGCAGCAGGAACACGATGACGCCGATCAGATCGATCAGCGCCTGCCGCCGGGGCGAGGCGGCGGCATAGAAGATGTCGCAACGCACGTGGCCGTTGTGCAAAAGCGTATAGCCGGCCGCAACCATGAACACGGTCGCGTGCATGTAGACGATCGATTCCTGCATCTTGACCGAGCCGACGCCGAACACGTAGCGCATCAGCACCACGGTGAACTCGACCAGCACCGTGAGCAGCGCGAGCCAGGCCACACTCACGCCGATCGTCTCGTTCAGCCGGTCGATGGCGCGTGCCAAGTCGTGCAGGAGACTCACCGGGAACAGCCCATCCGATCGATGCAAAGAGCGAGCGGCGGGGAGGGGTCGGCCGGCGTCGACCTCGCCCGCCGCCGCTTACTCAGCCGTATTGGAACGGCAGCGAGCGGGCGTTGTAGTAGCCCTGATCGGCGATTGCCGTCCAGCCGAGCGCCTTGCCCCGAAAGCCCATGTAGCTGTCGTAGATCCTCTGGGTCAGCGGGTCGGAGCTGCCGACCTCGGCCACGACCTCGCCGGCCACCCGGCCGATCTCCTGCAACAGCTCGTCGTTGAAGCGGCGCAGCTCGACGCCGTGTTCGTCGACCAGGACCTTCAAGGAATCGGCGTTGTAGGTGTTGATCTCGGCGTACTCGCGCCACGCCTCGGCGTCGATCGCGACTTCGAGCAGAGTCTGTTCCTGCTTGGTGAGCCCTTCCCAGACCTGGAGGTTGATCATCACCTCGCCGGTGGTGCCGGGCTCGTGCCAGCCGGGGTGATAGTACAGCTTGGCGACCTTGTAGAAGCCGAACGCCAGATCGTGCCAGGGGCCGACCCAGTCGGTGCCGTCGATGGTGCCCGACTGCAGCGCGGGGAAGATCTCGCCGCCCGGCAGGTTGACCACCGCGACGCCGAGCCGGCGCAGCACCTCGCCGCCGAGCCCCGGCATGCGGAACTTGAGACCCTTGTAGTCATCGAGGGTATTGACCTCGCGGCGGAACCAGCCGCCCATCTGCGGCCCCGTGCTGGCGCGCAGGAACGGCTTGACGTTGAACTCTGCGCCCAGCTCGTCCCACAGCTCCTGGCCGCCGCCGTAGGCGACCCAGGAGGCGTGCTCCATCGGCCCCAGGCCGAACGGCACCGTGGTGAAGAAATTGAACCCAGGCGACTTGCCCTGCCAGTAGTACGACGCGGAGTGGCTCATCTCGGCGTTGCCGCTCGACACGGCGTCGAAGGCCTGGAACGCCGGCACCAGCTCGCCCGCGGCGAACACCTTGACCTCGATCTTGCCCTCGGACATCACGCCGATGCGCTCGGCCATGCGCTCGGCGCCGGTGCCGAGTCCCGGGAAGTTCTTCGGCCAGCACGTGACCATCTTGAACTGCTTGATGCCCTGGGCGATCGCGGGCGCGGGGAACGTGGACGCGGCAAGCGCCGCGCCGGCGGCTGCGCCGCCAACGCCCGCGGTCTTGACGAAATCACGACGTTTCATGGTCTCCTCCAGAACGCTGCCTCGGTGCCGTAACAAACCAGCTGATCGGGGAAAAGTCACGCGTCACGCGCGCTGCCGAATTCCGGCCCATCCGCGCAGCGCCGGTCACCGGGCCAGCTCTCACCATCTTGAACAGAGCCGCGATCCGCTCGTAGTGTGGCGCACCGCCAGAGAGGGAGGAACCGTCATGAGCATTCAGCGCTTCGAGGTCGGTCCGCGCATGAGCCAGTGCGTGGTGCACGGCAACACCGTCTACACCGCGGGGCAGGTGGCGCAGGGCGCGCGCGGCGCCTCGGTCGCCGAGCAGACCCGGGACATCCTGGCGACCATCGACAAGCTGCTCGCGCAGGCCGGGACCGACAAATCGAAGCTGCTGACCGCCAACATCTGGCTCGCCGACATCGCGACCTTCGACGAGATGAACCAGGTGTGGGACGCCTGGGTGACCCCCGGCAACCCGCCCGCGCGCGCCTGCGTGCAGAGCACGCTCGCCTCGCCCCAATACACCGTCGAGATCATGGTCACCGCGGCACGCGACTGAGAGCGCCCGCGATGCACGTCGTCGTCCTTGGCGCCGGCGTGGTCGGCGTGACCACCGCCTGGCAGCTGCTCGAGGACGGTCACGAGGTGACCGTGATCGACCGCCAGCCCGAGGCGGCGCGCGAGACCAGCTTCGCCAATGCCGGGCACGTCGCGGTCGGCCATGCGCTCTCCTGGGCCAACCCGCGGGCGCTCAAGATCCTGACCAGGTCGTTGTTTCAACGCGATCAGCCGCTGCGCTTCCGGTTCCACGCCGACCCGGCTTTCTGGCGCTGGTCGTTCGCTTTCCTGCGGCAATGCACCGAGGCGCGGGCACGGCACAACACCCGGATCAAGCATCGCTTGTGCGGGTACTCGCAGCGGGCCTTGCAGCAGGTGGTCGCCGACACCGGGGTCGAGTACGACGGCTCGCGCGTCGGAATCCTGTACCTGTATCGCACCGAGGAGACGCTCGAGCGCGGCGTCGCCAGCCTGCGCATCCTGGCCGAGGCCGGGCAGCCGATGGAGGTGGTCGATCGCGAGGGCGCGGCCCGGATCGATCCGGCGCTCGGCCCGACCAAGGACCGGCTCGCCGGCGCGATCTACTGCGCGACCGACGAGAGCGGCGATTCCGCCAAGTTCAGCCAGGAGCTCGCGGCGCGTTGCGCCGGGCGCGGCGCGCGCTTCCTCTATGGCACCGCGATCGAAGGTGTCGATGCCGTGGGCGATACGCTCACGCGCGTGCGCACCGATCGCGGCGACGTGCAGGGCGACCTCTACGTGCTGGCGCTCGGCAGCTACAGCCCGCTGCTCAAGGGCCTCGGCGAGCGGCTCGCGGTGTACCCGATCAAAGGCTATTCGCTCACCCTGCCGATCGATGGCGCCAACAACCCGCCGACCGTGGGCGGCATCGACGAGGACACGCTGTGCGCGTACGTCCGCCTCGGCGACCGGCTGCGCGCCACCTCGATCGCCGAGTTCGCGGGCTACGACACCAGCCATCGGCCGGCGGACTTCGCGCCCATCCTGAGCTCGCTGCGCGATCTGCTGCCGAACGCCGCCGACTACGGCCGGCCGCAATACTGGGCGTGCCTGCGCCCGATGACCCCGGAGGGCACGCCGATCCTCGGCCGCGGCCGCTACCACAATCTGTTCTACAACACCGGCCACGGCCACATGGGCTGGACGATGGCCTGCGGCACGGCGCGGATCACCGCGGATCTGATCGGCAATCGCGCGCCCGAGCTGCCGCTGGACGGCCTGACGCTGCGTTGACGAGCGCTCGCTTGGACGCGCGCCGCTGCGCCCTGCTGCTTCACGAGGCGAGCTGGCGCGCCATCTGGGCGAGGATTCCTCCAGAAAGAAACTTGAACCACGCTCGGCACCGTCATTGCGAGGAGCGCAGCGACGAAGTTATCCACAACGCCACTCCTGGATCGCCACGGGCACTGGCGCGCCCGCGCGATGACGCTGCGCAGGCCGGCGGTTGAGCGCCCCGGTTTCATGCGCCGGGATCGGCCTTGTCGGTGGCAACTGCGACCACTTCCTCTGGCCGGCCCGCCTGCGCGGTGGTCGCGGCGAGGGTGAAGGACAACCGTGGAAGATCTCAGATACCCGGCATCCGGACGTAGCGCTCGGGTGCGTAGCGGTCGAAGGTCACGGTCTCGAACTCGAGGCCCAGGCGCGCGGCGTGGCGGTAGGCGGCGCGGATCTCGCCGGCCTGCGGCCGGCTGGCGATCTCGGCGTATTGCGGCCGGTATTTGGCGCTCTTGGGATCGCAGAAGTTGTCCGGCCGGTACTGGTCCATGACGTTGACCGGGATCTCGGGCATGTGCTCTGCGATCCAGTCCAGCACCCGATAGGTGCAGCACTCGAGGTGGTTCGGCATCACCAGGTGGCGGATGGTCAGGTTCTCGCCCCACGCCCGCAGCAGGAGCAGGTTGCCGGTCACCGTCTCCCAGTACCAGGGGGTCTTGGACAGGGTCATGGCGCAGCGGCCCGGACCGAACTTGAAATCGGGCAGCCAGACGTCGATCAGGAGGCGCAGGATCCGCATCGTCTCATCGGTCATGAAGAAGTTGCTGTTCCACAGCATCGGCGCATTGAAGGCGCCCTGGTAGCTCGCCTGCTCCGCATCCAGCCCGTACCAGAGCCTGCGATCGCTCTTGGTCGGCAGCGCCGCCGCCAGGTCGGCGCGGGTCGGCTGGAAGCCACCGCCGAGGAGCGCGATCGCCTCGACGATGGTGTGCAGATGGATCGTGACCTCGCCGCCCACCCAGTTGACGTTGTGAGCGCCTTCGGCGCGCAGCAGCCAAGCCATGGCGGCGAGCGTGCGCGCGTCGGTGACCGCGCCGTTGTCCTTGTCGGTGCTGATGTCGCCGTTCTGGCAGAACGCGCAGCGCATGTTGCACGAGGTGAAGAAGATGGTGCCCGAGCCGGCGACCCCGCGGTACACCAGCTCCTCGCCCGGATGATGGAAGTAGGTGCTCACGCGCGTGGCCGCGCCGAGCTTGCAGGCGCCGACCTTGCTGCCGCGGCTCCGGTCGACCTGGCAGTTCCAGCGGCAGAAGTTGCAATGGGCGAGCATGCGCCAGACGAGCGTGCGGCACAGATCGAGCAGATTGGCACCCTTCGGGCGCCGCCCGAGCGGCTCGCCCTCCTCTCGAATCCGCCGCCAGCGCGCGAGGAAGATGGGGGTCAGCGCCTCGAGCTCGCGCCATAGCGCCTCTTCCGCGGCGTCCAGGGACACGGCGATCGGAATCGTGGCGGCAATCCGGAACTTGGCCGGCCTGCGGTTCTCGGCCACGTCCAGGTACCAGGAGAGCGCGCTCGCGGTGGCGGGCTCGCGCCACACCTGCAGCTCAGCGAAATCGCCCATCGCGACCTCCGCCCGATGGAGATGATGAGAGCGAAAGTTATACCAGGAACACGAAGTCTTGACCCATCGACCGCTCTTCTTGTCAC
>JBOHKK010000154.1:0-13222 GCA_050729115.1 Geminicoccaceae bacterium
CGGATCGAGCTGGTGGGGGCGTTCGCGCGCCCGGTCGCCTGAAACCGGGCTCACAACGTTCCCACCTTTGCTCGCCCGGCATCATCCTTTCTTGGGCGCGCGGCCGACCAACCAACCCCGCGGGTCTTGGGCGCGCGGCCGACCAACCAACCCCGCGGGTCTTGGGCGCGCGGCCGACCAACCAACCCCGCGCGCAATACCGATCCCGCACATCGAGACTTCGCAGGACCGGCATGATCGCACCCCTCGCGCACCACCCCAGATCGCGTTCGGTCGGGGCGCCGCCTCGCGGCCTTGATTTGCCCGCATCCGGCCTTTACATAGGCGAGGCCCGCCGAAGGTCCCCTTCGTCTAGCGGTCCAGGACGCCAGCCTCTCACGCTGGAAACAGGGGTTCGATTCCCCTAGGGGACGCCAAGCCCTCCACGCCAAGTAACCCAGCGCAGTCCGCCATCGGGGGCGGTCGGTCTCACGCCAATCGTGAACGGCATACGGGCGCTGCGCCTTCGTACATCGGCGCGTCGTGCAAATCGATCGCCATGGTCTGGAACTCGTGGTATGCGGTCCCGGCGCACCGAGCGTCGCGGCTCGACCCGGATCGAGGCGCTCCGGTTCGAGGAGCCGATGCTGGTGCTCCGTGTGCGCCGAGGAGCAGCCGGCCGCCTCGGCAGCGACGAATGCGCGTTGCAATGTCCGGGCAGCTGGGCTATGGTATACCAGATGCATAGGCAGATCACGACGGGCATAGCCGGAACATGAATGGACAGGGGGGATGCCGCGCAGGCTCGTGCTCAAGCCGATCGACAGCAATTTCAGCCTCAAGGATCACATCTACGACGTGCTGAAGGACGGCATCACGGCGATGAACATCTACGCCGAGGACGCCGAGCTCAAGCTCGACGAGCGGCAGCTCTCGGAGCAGCTGCGCATCAGCCGGACGCCGATCCGCGAGGCGCTTGCCCGGCTCGAGCAGGAGGGCTTGGTCCGGATCCTGCCGCGCAAGGGCGTCATGATCGTGCGCAAGTCGGTCCACGAGATCCTCGAGATGATCATCGCCTGGGCGGCGCTCGAGAGCATGGCCGCGCGTCTCGCCACGAGCCGCGCCAGTGACGGCGAGATCGGCTCGCTGCGCAAGATGCTGGCGAAGTTCAGCCAGCACGAGGTGCGCACCCAGATCGACGAGTATTCCGAGACCAACATCAAGTTCCACCAGCGCATCCTCGAGCTGTCCAAGTGCGCGCTCTTGAAGCAGATCGCGGACGGCCTGTTCATCCACATGCGGGCGATCCGCGCGCAGACCATGGCCGAGGGCGATCGGGTGCGGCGCTCGATCGTCGATCACGCCCACATCATCGAGGCGCTCGAAGCCCGCGATCCCGATCTCGCCGAACGCCTGGTGCGTGAGCACACGCTCAATCTCCACGCCCACGTCCAACGCACCTGGATCGAGCCGGAGGCCTCCCGGAAGCAGGCGAGCTAGGCCCATCCGAGAACCAGCGAGAAAGACATGTCCACCACCGCAACCGACACGCTGAAGCAACGCAGCACCGACGCCAACGTCGTCTCGGGCGGCCACCTCGCGGCCAAGGCGCTCAAGAACGAGGGTGTAGACACGATCTTCACGCTCTGCGGCGGCCACATCATCGACATCTACGACGGCTGCCTCGACGAAGGCATCCGGATCGTCGACGTCCGTCACGAGCAGGTCGCGGCGCATGCCGCCGACGGCTACGCCCGGCAGACCGGCAAGCTCGGCTGCGTGGTGACCACCGCCGGCCCCGGCTGCACCAACGCCATGACCGGGATCGCCTGCGCATCCCGCGCCGAGACCCCGATCCTGCACATCGGCGGCCAGGGCGCGCTCACCCAGCACAAGATGGGCTCGCTGCAGGATCTGCCGCATGTCGACATGATGGCGCCGATCACCAAGTTCGCGGCCAGCGTGCCCTCGACCGAGCGGGTCGCCGACATGGTCAGCATGGCGGCGCGCGAGTGCTACAACGGCGCCTGGGGGCCGTCGTATCTCGAGATCCCGCGCGACGTGCTGGATCGCGAGATCGACCTCTCGACGGCGGTCGTTCCCGCGCCCGGCCACTACCGCGCCTCGACCCGCTCGATCGGCGATCCCGCCGCCATCGAGAAGCTGGCCGATCTGCTGGTCAACGCCGAGCGGCCGTGCATCCTGCTCGGCACCCAGGTCTGGAACTGCCGCGGCCACGAGGAGGCGATCCTGCTGGTGCGCCAGCTCAACATCCCGGCCTACTTCAACGGCTCCGGCCGCGGCCTGCTGCCGCCGGGCGATCCGCATCACTTCAATCGCACCCGCCGCCTCGCGTTCGACAAGGCCGACGTCATCGTGATCGTCGGCACGCCGTTCGACTTTCGCATGGGTTACGGCCGGCGCCTCGGCCGGGACGCCGACGTGGTGCAGATCGATCAGGACTACCGGACGGTCGGTAAGAACCGGGACATCTCGCTCGGCCTGGTCGGCGACCCCGGCGCGATCCTGGGCGCGGTCGCCCAGGCGGCCTCGGGCCGCGCCGACAATCGCGCCAAGAGCCGCATCGGCTGGATGGAGGAGCTTCAGGATGCGGAGCAGAAGGCGACCGACAAGCTGATGCCGCTGTTCCTGTCCGAGAACGCGCCGATCCACCCCTACCGGGTGGCGTGGGAGATCAACGAGTTCCTGACCGAGGACACGGTCTACATCGGCGACGGCGGCGACGTCGTGACGATCAGCGCCCAGGCGGTGCAGCCGCGCCAGCCCGGACATTGGATGGATCCCGGCGCGCTCGGCGCGCTCGGCATCGGCACCGGCTTCGCCATGGCGGCCAAGCTCGCCCGGCCGGACAAGGAGGTCCTGTGCTACTACGGCGACGGCTCCTTCGGCATGACCGCGTTCGACATGGAGACCGCCAACCGGTTCGGGGCGCCGTACATCGCGGTGATCGGCAACAACTCGGCGATGAACCAGATCCGCTACGGCCAGCTCGCCAAGTACGGGCAGGAGCGGGGCGACGTCGGCAACAAGCTCGGCGACATTCCGTTCGGCAAGTTCGCCGAGATGCTCGGCGGCTATGGCGAGGAGGTCACCGAGCCGGGCGCGATCGGGCCGGCGCTGCGCCGCGCGCGCGAGGAGGTCCTCGCCCGCGGCAAATCCGCGGTGATCAACATCTGGGTCGATCCCAACGAGTACGCGCCGGGCACCAAGGCGCAGACCATGTACAAGTAGGTCGCGCCGGCGGTCCACGTTTGCACGAAGAGGGAGTCATGAAAGCGCTCGAAGGCATCCGCATCTTGGATATGACCCACGTGCAGTCGGGGCCGACCTGCACCCAGCTGCTGGCGTGGTTCGGCGCCGACGTGATCAAGGTAGAGCGCCCGGGCGGCGACATCACCCGCGGCCAACTGCGCGATCTGCCGGGGGTCGACAGCCTCTACTTCACCATGCTGAACGGCAACAAACGCTCGATCACGCTCGATACCAAGAACCCGAAGGGCCGCGAGCTGTTCGCCAGGCTGATCCAGGCCTGCGACGTCATGGTCGAGAACTTCGCCCCGGGCGCGATCGATCGCATGGGCTTCCCCTGGGAGAAGATCCAGGAGCTCAATCCGCGCATGGTCTATGCGTCGGTCAAAGGCTTCGGACCGGGGCCCTACGAGGACTGCAAGGTCTACGAGAACGTCGCGCAGTGCACCGGCGGCAGCGCCTCGACCACCGGGTTCGACGACGGTCCGCCCTTGGTGACCGGCGCCCAGATCGGCGATACCGGGACCGGGCTGCACCTCGCGCTCGGCATCGTCACGGCCCTGTTCCAGCGCGAGAAGACCGGCCGCGGCCAGCGCGTGCTCGCGGCGATGCAGGACGGCGTGCTCAACCTCTGCCGGGTCAAGCTGCGCGACCAGCAGCGCCTGGCCCACGGGCCGCTCACCGAATATCCGCAGTATCCCCACGGCCAGTTCGGCGAAGCCACCCCGCGCGCGGGCAACGCGTCCGGCGGCGGCCAACCGGGCTGGATCGTCAAGTGCAAGGGCTGGGAGATCGATCCCAACGCCTACATCTATGTGATCACCCAGGCCGCGGCCTGGCCCGCGCTGTGCCGCGTGATCGGCAGGGAGGCGTGGATCGAGGACTCCGGCTATGCGACCGCCGACGCCCGCCTCGACAAGCTCGTCCACATCTTCGACACGATCGAGGAATGGACCAAGACCAAGACCAAGTTCGAGGTCATGGCGATCCTGAACGAGGTCAACGTGCCCTGCGGCCCGATCCTGTCGATGAAGGAGATCGCCGAAGATCCGGGGCTGCGCGCGACCGGCACGGTGGTCGAGGTCGACCATCCGACCCGCGGCAAGTACCTCACCGTCGGCAACCCGATCAAGCTGTCGGACTCGCCTGCGGAGGTGCGGCGCTCGCCGCTGCTCGGCGAGCACACCGACGACATCCTCGCAGGCGTGCTCGGGCTCTCCGATCAGGAGATCAGCGAGCTCAGGGCCTCGGGCGCGCTCGGCGAGGTGACGACCCGGGCCGCCGCCGAATAGCCGGGCACGGCCGGGCAAGGAGATCCGGGCGGCACCGCCCGACGGACAATGACGGCCGGCGCGGGCCGGCAACGGGGAGGCGACCGATGCGCATCGTTGTCCATGGTCAGCAAGCCTTCGGCAAGTCGGTGCTCGAGGCTCTGCTCGCGCGCAACGAGAACGTTGTCGGCGTGTTCTGCGCGCCGGATCGCGAAGGCCGGCCGACCGATCCGCTCAAGGAGGCCGCGCTCGAGCGGGGACTCCCGGTGCACCAGCCGACGTCCTGGAAGGCCGACGAGGCGCTCGAGCTGATGCGCGCGTTCGATCCCGACCTGTGCGTGATGGCCTACGTCACCCTGCTGGTGCCGCAGCGGGCCCTCGATGCCCCCAGGCGCGGGACCATCCAGTACCATCCCTCGCTGCTGCCCAAGCATCGCGGGCCGAGCTCGATCAACTGGCCGATCATCCAGGGCGAGACCCGAACCGGGATCACCATCTTCTGGCCGGACGAGGCGTTGGACGAGGGCCCGATCCTGTTGCAGAAGGAGGTCGCGATCCGACCCAACGACACGCTCGGCAGCCTGTACTTCAACCACCTCTTCCCCATGGGGGTCGACGCCATGATCGAGGCGGTCGACCTGGTGCGCGCGGGCAAGGCGCCGCGCATCGCGCAGGACGAGAGCCAGGCGAGCTACGAGAGCTGGTGCCGAAAGGCGGATGCCGAGATCGACTGGAGCAGGCCGGCTGCCGAGGCCCACAACCTGATCCGCGGCACCGACCCGCAGCCGGGCGCCTGGACCACGATCGGCGGCACCGAGGTGCAGATCTACGATTGCGCGCTCGGCGACCGGTCCGGTGCATCCGGCAGCGTGCTTGCGGTCACCGAGCACGGGTTCGAGGTCGCCGCCGCCGACGGCTCGATCGTCGTGCAGCGGGTCCGGCCGAAGGGCGGCAAGAAGATGGACGCCGGCGAGTTCGCCAAAGAGGCTGGCCTGAAGGAGGGCGCGCGTCTCGGCGCCTGAGCCCGGATCCGCGGCAGGAATCACCAAAGAGGCGGTTGTCACATGGCCAAGAGCGACATCGAAATCGCGCGCGAAGCGACCATGCTGCCGATCGGCGAGGTCGCGGCCAAGCTCGGCGTGGCGCCGGATGCGATCGAGCCGTACGGCAAGCACATCGCCAAGATCGGACTGGATTTCGTCAACGACATGGCGAGCCGCGATGACGGGCGCCTGATCCTGGTCACGGCGATCACCCCGACCCCTGCGGGCGAGGGCAAGACCACGACCACGGTCGGGCTCAGCGACGCGCTCAACCGGATCGGCAAGCAGGCGATGAGCTGCACCCGCGAGCCCTCGCTCGGGCCGTGCTTCGGGATGAAGGGCGGCGCCGCCGGCGGCGGCTACGCGCAGGTGGTGCCGATGGAGAACATCAATCTCCACTTCACCGGGGATTTCCACGCCATCGGCAGCGCGCACAACCTGCTCGCCGCGCTGATCGACAATCACATCTACTGGAGCAACGGGCTCAACCTGGATCAGCGGCGCGTCTTCTGGCGGCGCGTGGTCGACATGAACGACCGGGCGTTGCGCTCGATCGTCTGCAGCCTGGGCGGGGTCGCGAACGGCTTCCCGCGCGAGGACGGTTTCGACATCACGGTCGCTTCCGAGGTCATGGCGGTGTTCTGCCTGGCCACCGATCTCGCCGACCTCGAGCGCCGGCTCGGCCGGATGATCGTCGGCCAGACCCGCGATCGCGACCTGGTGACCGCCGAGCAGCTCAAGGGGCCGGGGCCGATGACCGTGCTCCTGAAGGACGCGATGATGCCGAATCTGGTGCAGACGCTCGAGAACAATCCGGCATTCATCCACGGCGGGCCGTTCGCCAACATTGCCCACGGCTGCAACTCGGTCATGGCGACCAGGCTCGCCCTGAAGCTGTGCGACTACGTGGTGACGGAAGCCGGCTTCGGCGCCGATCTCGGCGCCGAGAAGTTCTTCGACATCAAGTGCCGCAAGGCCGGGCTCACGCCCGATGCCGCGGTGATCGTCGCGACCATCCGGGCGCTCAAGATGCATGGTGGCGTGGGCCGCGACGACCTCGGCAAGGAGAACCTGGAGGCGGTGCGCAAGGGGCTGGCCAACCTCGGCCGGCACGTGACCAACGTGCGCAAGTTCGGCGTGCCTGCGGTGGTCGCGATCAACCACTTCACGAGCGACACCCAGGCCGAGCATACCCTGGTGCGCGACTACTGCCGCGACAAGTTCGGCATCGAGGCGATCGTGTGCTCGCACTGGGCCGACGGCTCCGCCGGCACCGAGGCGCTCGCCGAGCACGTCGTGGACCTGCTGGACAGCCGACCGGCGCTCGACGGCCGCGGCTTTCGGCACCTGTACCCGGACGAGATGCCGCTGTGGGACAAGATGCGCACCATCGCCACGGAGATGTACGGCGCCGAGGACATCATCGCCGACAAGCGGGTGCGCGACCAGTTTCAGGACTTCCAGGACGGCGGCTTCGGCCATTTCCCGATCTGCGTGGCCAAGACCCAGTACAGCTTCTCCACGGATCCCAATCTCAAGGGGGCGCCGTCGGGGCACGTCGTGCCGATCCGCGAGGTCCGGCTCTCGGGCGGCGCCGAGTTCCTCGTGGTGATCTGCGGCGAGATCATGACCATGCCGGGCCTGCCGCGGGTGCCCGCCGCCCACAGCATCCGGCTCGACGAAGACGGGTTCACCCAGGGCCTGTTCTAGTGCAGTGACACAAACGGAACGTACTTTTGTTGTCATGTCCGGTCCTCGGGTTACCGTTCGGGGTACCGTGCCCAGTCTGGAACCCGAGGATGATCCGGGCATCCACCCGCGAGGCAGCGCCGGCTCCACAGTGGATTGCCGGGTCAAGCCCGGCAATGACAAGGGAATCAAGCGAATGCGTCCGTGCTATAGGCGGTGGAGGGTTGGCGGATGAGCGTACGCAACATTCTCGTGCCGGTCCGCGGCGATGGCAAAGGCGAGGGCGTCCTCGATCACGCGCTCGCCCTGGCGCGCCGCTTCGATGCCCACCTCGTCGTCGTGCACTGCCGGCCGCGGCCCGAGGACATGATGCCGTTCGGCGTCTACGCGCCGACGTCGTTTCGAGAGCAGATCACCGCGTCCGCGACCGCATTGGCCGATGACGAGGAGAAGCGGGTCAAGGCGTTGTTCCAGAACTACTGCCGCCGGCACGATCTCGCGGTGGTCGACGACAGCCTTGCCGCGCCCAAGGACCGGCCGTCGGCCTCCTGGGCCGAGGCGACCGGCAAGCAGGCCGCCGTCGTGGCGGTCCGCGGCCGGCTCGCCGACCTGATCGCGGTGGCGCAGCCGGATTCCGACCTCAATCTTGGCCGCAATACGCTCGAGGCGGCCCTGCT
Organism: Geminicoccaceae bacterium; assembly: GCA_050729115.1. GTDB lineage: Bacteria > Pseudomonadota > Alphaproteobacteria > Geminicoccales > Geminicoccaceae > JBKPNX01. The sequence goes on from JBOHKK010000154.1 coordinate 7,930, forward strand.
CGAGACCGGCAAGCTGGTGCTGCTCTGTCCGCCGGCCCCGGTCGCCAGCGTCGGGCGGCACGTGGCGATCGGTTGGGATGGCGGCGCCGAAGCGGCGCGGGCGGTGGCGGCGGCCATGCCCATCCTCGGCGCGGCCGACCAGATCACCGTGCTGTCGGCCGAGACCGGCGGGCGCGTGGCGCTCGGTCCCGAGGACCTGCGGGCGTATCTGGCGCGCCACGATGCCCGGGCCGAGGTCAAGACGTTTGCCTCCAGGACGACCGAGATCGCGCAAGGCCTGCTCGCGGCCGCCGCCGAGGCCGGCGCCGATGTGCTGCTGATCGGCGCCTACGGCCACAGTCGACGGCGTGAGCTGGTCATGGGCGGAGTGACGGAACACGTCATCGACCACACCGATCTGCCCGTTCTCATGATCCACTGATGGGCCGCCGGCGGGCGCGGGCCTGGCCCCTCGATTTGCCAAGCTTGAAACCGGCTTGCGCTCTGCTATAATCGACCGAACTGGTATACCATACGCCACCGTAGGTGGTGCGTGTGGTATGCGCCCGGAGGGATACCGACGTCGTCGGTGTCCAAAGAACCAGGGAACAGCAGGAGGCGTTAGATGACCATGATCAAAAGAACGGCCGTTGGCGTTGCAGTCGTTGCAGGCGCCGGCGTGGCGGCATCCGCCCTGCCAGGTGATGCGGCGGCCCAGGATTGGCAACCGCAGAAGCCGGTGGAGCTCATCATCATGGCCGGCACCGGCGGCGGCGCGGATCAGATCGCCCGCCTGCTGCAGGGCCTGATCGAGCAGAAGGATCTGTCGCCGCGGCCCTTCGTCCCGATCAACAAGCCGGGCGGCTCCGGCGCCGAGGCGCTGCGCTACCTGCACGACAAGGCCGGCGACGATCACACCGTCCTGGTCACGCTGAACAGCTTCTACACCACGCCGATCCTCCAGGAGAATCTCGGCGTCGACATCACCGAGTTCACGCCGATCGGACGGATGGCCCTCGACACCTTCGTGCTCTGGGTCAACTCGGACCGGGAGGAGATCGACAGTCTCGACGCCTATGTCGACGCCGTGAAGGCGGCCGGCACGGAATGGAAGGTCGGCGGCACCGGGTCGGGGCAGGAAGACTCGATCGTGACGGCGATGATGGAGGCCGAGTTCGGTTACGACGTCACCTACATCCCGTTCGAGGGCGGTGGCACGGTCGCCAAGAACCTGGTCGGCAATCACATCGATTCCACGGTCAACAACCCGGCCGAGCAGATCGAGTTCATGCGTGCCGGCAACACCAAGCCGATCGTGCAGTTCACCGACGAGCGCTCGGAGGCGTTCCCGGACACGCCGACCGCCAAGGAGCTCGGTCACGACGTGGTCTACTACATGCAGCGCTCGATCAACGGCCCTCCGGGGATGTCGCAGGAGGCGCAGGAGTGGTACACCCAGCTGTTCAAGACCCTCTACGAGTCCGAGGAGTGGCAGGAATACTGCCAAAGCGAGGGCCTGTACTGTGAGGAGTGGATGGCGGGCGAAGATCTGGCCGCGTTCCACCAGGCGCAGTACGACCGTCACAAGACCCTGATCGACAAGGTCGGCGCCACCGCCATCACCGGCGAGTAAGCACGAACCGCTGAGCGCGATGAGGCCGCTCTCCTCTTTGGCGGCCTCATCGTCGGCGCGGACATGCGGCGGCCGGATCGGCTGGAGCCAGCAGACCAAGGTGGCCGAGCGCGCACCTACCCGCCCGAGGAAATCGAGGCACCAGACCGTGCCCTTGACCATGATCGAGGGTGCTGCGCGATTCTCGTGCCTGATGCCTCGCTTCGAAAGGGGCGTGGTTGAGCGGGTGCTGCTGTCTGGGAGGAAGCAATGACCGTCCGTACCGCCGAGCTCTTGATGGCGATCGCGCTGGCGCTCCTGTCGGTCGCCTTCATGGTCAAGAGCGCCGAGCTCACCATCGGCTGGGTGCCGGGGCGGGGGCCCGGCGCCGGCGCATGGCCGTTCTGGCTGTCGGCAGGCATGCTCCTGACATCGCTCGCCACGCTGTACCGATGGTTCAAAGGCGTGACGCCGCAGTCCCGCTCGACCGAGGTCTTCATGAGCAGGAGCGCCGTCTCGATCGTCGGGACCTCGGTCGCCGCGCTGACGGCGCTGCTGATCGGCATCCACACCATCGGCCTCTATTTCTCGCTCATCCTGTTTCTCGCGTTCTTCGTCAGGATTGTCGGCCGGCACTCCTGGGTGACGACGCTCGGCATTGCCCTGCTGACGCCGGTGTTCGTCTTTTGCCTGTTCGAATGGGCTCTGACGATCCCCCTGCCCAAGGGGCTCTCGGAACCGCTGTTCTATCCGATCTACGACCTGATCTACTGACCATCGACGCGAGGGCGATGCCGTCGTTGCACGGCGATCCGGCAATGACGGTGCAACCAGACGCGGGCCAAGCAGCTGGGGGTGAGCGATCGTGGAGACGATAATCCTGCCATTGTTGAGCGGCTTTGCCGAGGCGTTCCAGCCGCTCAACTTCGGCATGCTCGTGCTCGGCTGCGTGCTCGGCCTGTGGATCGGCGCGATGCCGGGGCTTGGCTCGGTCAACGGCGTCGCCATCCTGCTGCCGATCACCTTTCTCGTGCCGCCCACCGCCGCGATCATCTTTCTCGCCGCGATCTACTATGGCGCGATGTACGGCGGCGCGATCAGCTCCATCACCCTTGGCATACCCGGCGCCTCGACCGCGGTGGCCACGGTCTTCGACGGCCGGCCGCTCGCCGCGGCGGGCAAAGCGGACCTCGCCCTGTTCATGGCCGCCGGGGCCTCGTTCATCGGCGGCACCATCTCGATCGTGCTGTTCACCCTGTTCGCCCCGCCGCTCGCCGAGTTCGCCTTGCGGTTCGGGCCACCGGAAGAGTTCGCGTTGATGGTGCTCGCGTTCGCCACCTTCATCGGGCTCGGCGGCGACGACATCCCGAAGACGATCTTCTCGATCCTGATCGGCCTGGTCCTGGCGACCATCGGTCTCGACATCATCACGGGCAACCCGCGGCTGATCTTCTTCGATCTGACCGGCTTCTACCACGGCATCAACTTCCTGGTACTGGCGATCGGGATCTACGGCATCGGCGAGATGCTCTGGACCCTCGAGCAGACCGAGGGCGACGTCATGGTCTCTCGCGTCCAAACATCGCTGCGGGCGATGCTGAGCCACCTGCGCCGCCTGAAGGATTGCCTCGGCACGGTCGTGATGGGCTCGCTGCTCGGCTACTTCGTCGGCATGCTCCCGGCCGCCGGCGCCACGCCCGGCTCGCTCATGGCCTACGGCTTCGCCAAGACCTTCTCCAAGGACCCCGACAGCTTCGGCAAGGGCAATCCTGCCGGGGTCGCCGCCCCGGAATCCGCCAACAACGCGGCGTCCACCGGCGCCATGCTGCCGATGATCACGCTTGGCATCCCGGGCTCGCCGACCACCGCGATCATGCTCGGCGGCCTGATCATCTGGGGCCTGCGTCCGGGACCGCTCCTGTTCACGGAGCATCCCGAGTTCGTCTGGGGCCTGATCGGCAGCCTGTATGTGGCGAATGCCCTCACCCTGGTGATTAATCTGGCCGCGATTCCGCTGTTCATGCGGATGCTGATGCTCCCGTTCACGATCCTGGCGCCGATCATCTTCGTGCTCTGCATCGTCGGGGGCTACGCGCCCGAGCAGAGCCTGCACGACGTGTGGCTGATGCTGATCTTCGGCGCCGTCGGCTACCTGTTGCGCAAGCTCAACTACCCGGTGGCGCCGGCGGTTCTCGCGATCGTGCTCGGCCCCCTTGCCGAGCCCGCGCTGCGTCAGTCGCTGCTCGCCTCGCAGGGCGAGTTCACGATCTTCTTCACGCGCCCGATCTCGGCGATCTGCATCGCGGTGGCGGTGGCTCTCGTGCTCTATCCGCTGGCGCAGTCCCGGTGGCGGCGCAAGGCGGCGACCGCGGAGGCTTGAGGGCGTTGCGCGGCCAAGAGAGTTGATGATGCTGCTTGAAAGAGCGTTGGATTGAGAGTTCATGCTGCCGGAGGGGGGAAATGACCGTCTTGTGCCGCCGAGCTCTTTATGTGGCGATCGCGCTGGCGCTCCTCTCGCTCGGCGTATGATCAAGAGCGCCGAACTCGGGATCGGCTGGGTCCCGGCGCGAGGGCCGGCCCCGGGGCACGGCCGTTCTGGCTGTGGGATCTGATCTGGTGAGATTTCGGACCCAAGACAATGCCATCGTGCAGGCGCGATCGGACGATGGCGGCCAAGTCGACGCGGCAAGCAATGCAGGGTGAGCCACCGTGGAAACGATAATCCTGCCATTGATGAGCGGACTCGCGGAGGCCTTCCAGCCGCTGAATTTCGGCATGCTCGTCCTCGGCTGCGTGCTCGGGCTTTGGATCGGCGCGATGCCGGGGCTCGGCTCGGTCAACGGCGTCGCCATCCTGCTGCCGATCACCTTTCTCGTGCCGCCCACCGCCGCCATCATTTTTCTCGCTGCCATCTACTATGGCGCCATGTACGGCGGCGCGATCAGCTCGATCACGCTGGGCATACCCGGCGCCTCGACCGCCGTGGCCACGGTCTTCGACGGCCGGCCGCTCGCCACGCAGGGCAAAGCGGACCTCGCCCTGTTCATGGCCGCATCGTCCTCGTTCATCGGCGGCACCATCTCGATCGTGCTGTTCACGCTGTTCGCCCCGCCGCTCGCCGAGTTCGCCTTGCGGTTCGGCCCGCCGGAAGAGTTCGCGCTGATGATGCTCGCGTTTGCCACCTTCATCGGGCTCGGCGGCGACGACATCCCCAAGACCATCTTCTCGATTCTGATCGGCCTGGTCCTGGCGACCATCGGCCTCGACATCATCACGGGCAATCCGCGGCTGATCTTCTTCGATGTGAGTGGCTTCTACCACGGCATCAACTTCCTGGTGCTGGCGATCGGGATCTACGGCATCGGCGAGATGCTCTGGACCCTCGAGCAGACCGAGGGCGACGTCATCGTCCATCGCGTCACCTTGACGTGGCGGAGGATGCTGAGCCACCTGCGCCGCTTGAAGGATTGCAGCGGCACCCTCTTGATGGGCTCCCTGCTCGGTTATTTCGTCGGCATGCTCCCGGCCGCCGGCGCCACGCCCGGCTCGCTCATGGCCTACGGCTTCGCCAAGACCTTCTCCAACGACCCGGACAGCTTCGGCAAGGGCAATCCTGCCGGGGTCGCCGCCCCGGAATCCGCCAACAACGCGGCGTCCACCGGCGCCATGCTGCCGATGATCACGCTTGGCATCCCGGGCTCG
>JBOHKK010000155.1:0-13151 GCA_050729115.1 Geminicoccaceae bacterium
CAACCACCCAGCGATGGTACCCTTGGGGTGGTTGGGAGGGGGAGCGGGCTGGTGCGAGCTGATCGAAAAATGCGCTAGCGAACTCATCAGCCAAAGACGCGCTTGGGCAGCCCCGACTGTCGGATCATCGAGGATAACACGCCCGGCTTGATGTCGTCGCTTTCGCGATGGCGCCACGACCACGAGGCGCATTCTGCCACCAATACGACCCTTATAGACACGATGGCTGCTTCCGCTTTGCCGATCAAGTTCAAAGCCGTGTCTCACCAAGATCCGAATAAAATCACGAAACTTCATGCGTTTATGACGCCAAGTCGAGGGGCAACTGCGTGCCCTGATCCCGGAGCCGCCACCGGCCGTTGCGCGCCCGAGTGACCAAGCCTTGGCGAAGGAGATTGACCAGCATGATGTTCAGCGATCGTCCCGTTGCGCCGACAGTCGTCAAACCAATCCCGCGCGCCTGCTCCTTCAGCTGCTCCAGGCTCCAGTCGTGGCCATCCTCCAATGATCCCAGGACGAATTCGCGCAGGCGAACTCCGCTTGTCACTTCGTCCCAATCCGGGCAGGAAACTGTCCGGCGCTGGTGGATGTGAGACATTTCCTCATCCCTCAAAAGCGCGCGCAACCGCCGCTCCCGCGCCTCCAACTCGGCGCGCTGCTTCACCGTTGCCTCGAGGCGCTCGAGGAGGTCAGGGCGGATATCGTTCATTTTGCACTCTCCAGCAGTGGCTAACTCGACTGAAACATACATCAGCGGATGCCCAGTCAAGGAAGCCGTCCCTATTCGGCGCTGCGCATGTGCTGATAGTCCCCTTGATAGGCTCTCGATCCTAGGCCAGTCAAGCGTGCAGTGACTGCGCCAGTGAGTCGGCGGCATCCGTCCGAAGCAATGGTCAAAAACGCCTGACAGGGCGGTGGGCGGCCAAGGAGCTCTAAAGAGGCTGAGCTTGTCAGCACGCGGCGTGGTTGCGAAGGCGTCCTCAGCTGGACGGCGGAAGAATCCCGGTAGCCGAGGCGGCTCTGTGTCGACTGGTGGCTGTACGCGCTCGGCCGGGTGTGCTACCTGAGATCGATTGTCGCGTGGGCGCGGCAGCGCGCCGACGCGGGCCAGGTCATTTCAGGCGAGGTTCTCATGGCCAAGGATAAAGCGAGGAAAGCGACATCGCGGAAACGCTCGGCCATCTCGGACCCCGAAGGCGGCGCTGCGGCGGCGCCCGGCGCTTCGTCGCAGCCCACAGAGGAGCGCCCGCGTGCCTTCACGCCGGATGTCCTGGAAACCACGGTCATCGCGCTGCCGCTCCTCCACCAGCTCAAGGCGGCGAACGGGACCGCCCGGGTCTACGACATCATCGTCGACGTCAATCGGGATTTCCCGGGCGGCCGCGAGCAGGCGCAAAAGCGGATCAGGGATTTGATCGAGAAGCTGGTCAGCGCCCACGGTCTGGATCCCAGGGACCAGGGCGTGCACGCCCGTAAGACCGACATGACCAGGCAGTACGTGTTCGGGCGGCTGCGCGGCGATCTGATCCAGAAGCTGGTGCAGAAGGATCGCCAGAAGGCCGAGCGCGCGCGCGCCGAAGACCGGCAGAAGCCCGCGCTGTATCGAATCTGGCCGGACTTCATGGTGTCGCGCATGACCCACCGCTCGCTCGCCACGGTCAAGGCCGATGCCGCGCGCAACGCGTTCAGCGCGCATGGTCGCGAGATCGTGTGGGCGGTCCTCGACTCCGGCATCGACGCGAACCACCCGCATTTTCGGACGCACCAGAATCTCGAGCTGCCCGCGCCGCTCAGGCATTGCGACTTCACGACCTTCGGCGAGCTCAGCGAGGACGAATCGGAGCAGGCCGCGCTGATCGACGAGGCGGGTCACGGCACCCACGTCGCCGGCATCATCGCGGGGGAGTTGCGCGAGGGGATCGACCAGCGGCTCGGTCAGGTCCGGATCAAGGCCACCGTGAACCGGAAGAACGAGCACGGCGAGGTGGTCCACGACCATCCCGAGATCAAGGCCATCTCGGGCATGGCGCCGGGGTGCAAGCTGATCAGCCTCAAGGTCCTGGACCAGCACGGCAAGGGACCCGTGAGCAACCTCATCGCCGCGTGCGAGCGGATCCAGGAGATCAACGGCAACGGCCGCTACATCCGGATCCACGGCGTCAACATGAGCGTCGGCTACGACTTCGAGCCGAGCTGGTTCGCCTGCGGGCAGAGCCCCTTGTGCGTCGAGGTCGACCGCCTGGCGCGCTCGGGCGTGGTGGTCGTGGTCGCGGCCGGCAACACCGGCTACGGGTGGAACCAGACGGCGTTCAGGGGCGCGGTCGCCGCCGGCATGGATCTCACGATCAACGATCCGGGCAATGCCGAGGGCGCGATCACGGTGGGGTCGACCCATCGCGACATGCCGCACGTCTACGGCGTGTCGTACTTCTCGTCCAAGGGCCCGACCGGCGACGGCCGCCTCAAGCCGGACCTCGTGGCCCCCGGCGAGAAGATCGTCTCCTGCCAGATTGGCGGCAACGGCGCTGCCGAGGGCGCTGGCAGCGTCGGCGCGGCGCAGGCCAACGTGATCGAAGCCCTCTACAAGGAGGACAGCGGCACCAGCATGGCGGCGCCGCACGTCTCCGGCGTCATCGCCGCGTTCCTGTCGATCCGGCGCGAGTTCATCGGGCGGCCCGACCGGGTCAAGGAGATCTTCATGGCCACCGCCACGGATCTGCGCCGCGAGCGCTATTTCCAGGGCAGCGGCCTGGTCGATCTCATGCGTGCGATCCAGTCGGTGTGACCGATCCAAAAGGTGCGCGTCATGGCTGAGCTTGCGGGATTCCCGTACTTCGAGGTGCAGTTCACCAAGCAGGGCGAGCCGTTCGACCACCGCGAGACGGCGGCGGTGCTCGATGCCGTCCGCGGCGGCACCATCGACGAGCTGTTCGCCATGTCGCACGGCTGGAACAACGACATCAGCGAGGCTCGAAGCCTCTATCGCGGGTTTTTCAAGGAGGTTCGCCGTGCCCTCGACGCCGGGCGGGCGCCTCGGCTCGCCGGCCGGCGAATCGCCGCACTGGGGGTGCTGTGGCCGTCCAAGAGATTTGCGGATGAGGACCTGATTCCGGGCGGCGGGGCGAGCCTGGGCGGCGGCATCGGCGACCGCGCCGTGCAACGCCAGCTGGACGACCTGAAGGGGACGTTCGATCAGCCGGACGAGGCGGTGCTCGAGCAGGCCAAGCAGCTGGTGCCCGACCTCGAGCGCAGCCCTCAGGCACAACGCGAGTTCGTCAATCTGATCCGCTCGGTCCTGCCGCGTCCGGGAGATCCCACCGATGACGCCTCGGATCTGTTCTTCAACCTGCCCGGCGACGAGGTCCTGCGCCTGCTCGAGCCGCCGATTCTGCCCGGCGGCGGACCGGGCGGCGGCGGCGGCGGCGCTCTCGGCATCGGTCTGATGGAGGGCGCCGCGCCGGCCGGGGGCGCGGCCGGAATCGCCGACTTTTTCAGCGGCATCACCGCTGCGGCGCGGCGGCTGCTCAATTACGCGACCTACTATCAGATGAAGGAGCGGGCCGGGAAGATCGGCGTGCGCGGGTTGCACGTGCTGCTGCGCAAGATCAAGTCCGCCAACCCGGACCTCGGGGTCCATCTGGTCGGCCACAGCTTCGGCGGCCGGCTGGTCACGGCGGCCGCGCTCGGCCCGCCCGAGAGCCCGTCGGTGGCGCCGGCGAGCATGATCCTCTTGCAGGCGGCGTTCTCGCACAACGGCTTCGCCCTCGACTTCGATGGCGAGCGCGACGGCTTCTTCCGTCAGGTGGTGGAAAAGGGCAAGGTCGCGGGGCCGATTTTGATCACCCATACGGTCAACGATCGCGCCGTCGGCATCGCCTATCCGATCGCGTCCCGGATCGCCCGCCAGGATGCCAGCGACCTCGGCGACGAAGACGACGTCTATGGCGGCATGGGTCGCAACGGCGCCCTCCACACCCCCGAGGCGGAGGCGGGCGAGCTGCTCGCCGTCGGCGGTCCGTACGCGTTCGTCCCGGGCAAGGTCTACAACCTGCGCTCAGACGCGTTCATCAGCGGCCACTCGGACGTGACCGGACCCGCGGTGGTGCACGCGGTGCTGAGCGCGGTCTCAGGATGACCGGCCGCGCGATCGCAGCCTGATCCCCGAGCGCTTTTCGGAACTGGCGGCGGCCGGCCGGCCGCGCTACGTTCCGGCCGCCATGACCATGCGCTACGTCAGCACGCGGGGCGGTGTCGCGCCGTGCGCGTTCGAGGACACCCTGTTCGCCGGCCTGGCCGCCGACGGCGGGCTGTATGTGCCCGCGCGCTGGCCGCGCCTCGAGCGCGACGAGCTCGCGGCGTTGCAGGGCGCACCCTACCAGGAGATCGCGGCGCGGGTGCTGGCGCGGTTCGTCGCGGACGACCTCTGCGAGGCCGAGCTGCGCGAGCTGATCGGGCGCGCCTATGCCGGTTTCGACCACGTTGCCGTCGCGCCGCTGCGCCAGCTCGATGCGGGCGACTGGCTGCTCGAGCTGTTCCACGGGCCGACGCTCGCGTTCAAGGACATCGCCCTGCAGCTGCTCGGGCTGCTGTTCGAGCATTTCCTCACCCGGCGCGAGCGCGCGATCACCATCGTCGGCGCGACCTCGGGCGACACCGGCTCGGCGGCGCTCGCGGCGTGCGCCGGGCGCGCGCGCATGACGATCGTGATCCTGCATCCGCACGGCCGGATCTCCGAGGTCCAGCGCCGCCAGATGACCACGGTCGCCGCCGCCAACGTCCACAACGTCGCGATCGAAGGCACCTTCGACGACTGCCAGGCGCTCCTGAAGGCGATGTTCAACGACGCCCCCTTCCGCCACCGCCTGAATCTGGCCGCGATCAACTCGATCAATTGGGGCCGGATCATGGCCCAGGCGGTCTACTACGTCAGCGCGGCCGTCGCGCTGGGCGGCCCCTGGCGCCGGGTCGCCTTCGCGGTGCCGACCGGCAACTTCGGCGACGTCTACGCCGGCTACGCGGCGCACCGGGTGGGGCTGCCGATCGCCCAGCTGATCGTCGCGACCAACCGCAACGACATGCTGGCCCGGTTCTTTGCCGACGGCGTCTACAGCGCGGGCGAGGTGACGCCGACCATGAGCCCGAGCATGGACATCCAGGTCGCGAGCAACTTCGAGCGTCTGCTCTACGATCTGTGTGGCGGCAAGGGCACCGAGGTCGCGCGCCTGCTGGCCGAATTCACCGCGCACAAGACGCTGAGTGTCTCCGAGGAGGCGCTGGGCCGCGCGCGCGAGCTGTTCGATGCCGCCCGGGTCGACGAGGACGCGACCGCGGCAACCATGGCCGAGGTGCTGGCCGCGACCGGGCAGCTGGTCGACCCGCACACCGCGGTCGGCATCCGCGCCGGGCGCGCCTGCCGGCTCGATCCGCAGATCCCGCTGGTCACGCTCGCGACGGCGCATCCGGCCAAGTTCCCGGATGCGGTGCAACAAGCGACCGGCGTCCGGCCGGCGCTGCCCCAGCGCCTCGCCGATCTGCTCGAGCGTCCCGAGCGCTGCACCGTCCTGCCGAACGATCTGGCCGCGGTGCAGCGGCACATCCAGGATCTGGTCATGGAGACCACATGAGCGAGACGACGAAGATCACCACCCTCGATGGCGGCCTGCGCGTCGCGACCGAGACCATGGCGAACGTCCAGACGGTGAGCGTCGGGATCTGGGTCGACGTCGGCGCCCGCTACGAGACGCCCGAGGTCAACGGCGTCGCCCACATGCTCGAGCACATGGCGTTCAAGGGCACGAAGCGGCGCCCGGCCCGCGCCATCGCCGAGGCGATCGAGAACGTCGGCGGCCAGCTGAACGCCTATACCTCGCGCGAGCACACCGCGTATTACGCGCGCGTCCTGGCGGACGACCTGCCGCTCGCGGTCGACCTGGTCGCCGACATCCTCCAGCATTCGATTTTCGATGAGGGCGAGCTCGCGCGCGAGCGCGGCGTGATCCTCCAGGAGATCGGGCAGGTGCAGGACACCCCGGACGACCTGGTGTTCGACCTGTTCCAGGAGACCGCATACCCGGGCCAGTCGCTCGGGCGCTCGATCCTCGGACCGGCGGAGATCGTGGCGGCGATGCCGCGCACGGCGCTGATCGACTACATGGCGCGCCACTACGGGCCCGAGCACCTGGTCCTTGCGGGCGCCGGCAAGGTCGAGCACGAGCGCCTGGTCGAGCTCGGCGAGCGGCTGTTTCGCGAGCTGCCGGCACCCGCGCCCCATGCCGCGGAAGACGCGAACTACGAAGGCGGCGAGCGGCGCGAGGAGCGCGAGCTCGAGCAGGCGCACCTGCTGCTCGGCCTGCCGGCCTTCTCGTACCTGGACGACGACTTCTACGCTCTCCAGGTGCTCTCGACCATGCTTGGCGGCGGCATGTCCTCGCGCCTGTTCCAGGAGGTGCGCGAGAACCGCGGCCTCGCCTATTCGGTGTTCTCGTTCGCGTCGTGCTACCACGACACCGGCCTGCTCGGCATTTACGCGGGCACCGGCGAGAAGGAGACCGCGGAGCTGGTGCCGGTGGTCTGCGACGAGTTGCTGGAGCTGATCGATCGGCCGGGCGAGGAGGAGCTGGCGCGGGCGCGCGCCCAGCTCAAGGCGAGCCTGATGATGGCGCTCGAGAGCTGCTTTGCCCAGTCCGAGGACCTCGCCCGCCAGCTCCTGATCTTCGGGAGGCGGATCCCGCAGGACGAGATCATCGCCAAGATCGATGCCGTGGACCAGGCGGCGATCCGCCGGGTCGGCCGCCGGCTGCTCGGCGGCGGCACCCCGACCCTCACCGCGCTCGGCCCGCTTGCCCATCTGCCCGACCTCGACGCCGTCCGCCGCCGCCTGCAGTGACCGATCGCAAGGAAGACGCCGCCAGAATGTGCTCCGGTGCACAATCGCGTGGCCGGGGCGGAAGGGTCCTGCCTCAGGGCGATGGCCTGGCATTCGACCCCCGCGTAGGGCTGTAGACGGCCTTACGCCGTGCATTTGGCGCGTCGAATGCCGACGGATGGCTACTTGATGAGCTTGAGGCGATGGAGGTCGGCCTCGCTCCAACGGGTCGCCTGGAGAACGCTCCGGAGGGTCTTGCGGATGAGCGTATCGCTACTGCGGTGGTCGTGGATGACGGTCAGTCTGCCGTCGTCATGGCCGTAGATCCTGGCGCCAGTCCGCGACTCGTCTCGCGCTCCAGGACGAAGCCGTCGCGTCTCAAGGCCGCTACGATCTTCCTACGGGCACATTGCGCAGGAGCGATGGACGAGGGCGCCCAGCTCATCGGTCATACGGTCACGGCAACCCGTGGCCGATGGACGACCTGGACGCCCTTCTTCGAGGGAAGCTGCCGACCTTTCTCGAGGAGGACCTCGACGTACGCCTGGGCAGCGTCTTGCAAGGCGGCAAGGGCCTCCGCCTTGGTGTGGCCCCAGGTGGCGCAGCCTGGCAACGCCTCGATCCAAGCACTCCAGCGGCCGTCGTCCTCTTCGGCGAACTCAGCGGTAAACACATGGGACGTCACCGCGGCAACCCCTCGGCTGACTGAGATTTGGTCAGGTCGCAAGTATGCATGAACTGAATGCAAAATCAAAAGCTTACGCAAGACGCGAGCGTTGAATCCGAGCAGTGAGCCCCGGCAAATCCCGGCGCCGGCGGTTGCCGATTTCGACCCTGACCCTAGTTTGACCGAACACGCGTGTAGCGCCGGGGTTGGGCATGATTGCGGGCGATCATACGCTCGAGGCTGACCGCCAGCTCGAGACATACCAGGACCTCTGGGACTGGCGGCGGCGGATCGCCGAGCTGTACGCCGAGATCCGGGCGGAGCGCGATCCCGAGCGCGCCTGGCGGCTGTGGCGCGGCACGCGCGACGCGCTGTTCCGCAGCCACCCGCAATCGCCGCTCGACGACCACCGCCGGCGCGACTTCGCCGGCCTGCCGCTGTTCGACCATGACCCGGCCTGGCGCTGCCTGGTCGACCTGGCGCCGGCGCCGGAGGTCGAGGCTCACGCCCTGTCCGGCGGCCGCGACGGCTACGTCCAGCTGATCCCGTTCGCGCGCACCGCCGGCCTGGACGAGCGCCTCGGCGGCGAGCTCACCCTCTACTGGCTCGGCGGCTACGGCGGCGGCGTGTTCCTGCCGTTTCGCGACGCCACCAGCGGCACGGCGAGCTTCGGCGGCGGCCGCTACCTGCTGGATGGCATCAAGGGGGCCGACCTCGGCATCGACCCGAAGGGGCGCGCGATCCTCGACTTCAACTTCGCCTACAACCCGTCCTGCGCCTACTCCGCGCGCTGGATCTGCCCGCTCGCCCCGCCGGAGAACGAGCTGCCCCGCGCGATCACCGCCGGCGAGCGCATGCCCGCCTGAGCCGGTGCCGCCTGGCGCCAGGACGCCTCGGAGGAGCCCTTCATACCGATCCCACGAAATCCTGACCTACGGGATCGGTAGCGCGCGCGGGGTTGGCTGGTCGGCCGCGCGCCCCAACAGAGGCATGACGCCGGGCGAGCAAAGGTCCAAACTTTGTGAGCCCGGCGCCAGGCAGCCCGCGACCTCGCCCACTTGCCCTGCGCGCTGCTGATCGGCCACAATGGCGCCAAGCGAAAAAGCGACCGGTGCCGCCGGATGGGCTCGCGCCCGCGTTCGGGTGGACCGATCGGGAAACATGGGAGGCTGACATGGCTGACGACATCGGCAAGCGCGCGACCACCGAGACCGGCATGGCGGCGCCTGAGCCCGGGGGGCTGAGCCGCCGCAGGCTCCTGAAGGGGGCGGCGGCGACCGCCGGCCTGGCCGCCGGCTCGGGCGTGATTGAGGGCTTTCCGACCATCTGGGCCCAGAACATCCGGGACGTGACCCTCGTCCATACCGGCCAGTCCTATTCGACCATCATCGACATCGCCAGGCAGGCGACCGAGGACCTGGGGTTCACCGTGGAGATGGCGGTCACCGACCACGCCGGCCTGATCAACCGGGTGACCACCCAGCCGGACTCGGTCGACGTCGCCGATGCCGAGGTGTGGCAGACCGCGCTGATCGCGCCGCGCGGCGTGTGGCAGGGGATCGACGTCAGCCGGATCGATCTCTGGGACCAGGTGACGCCCATCTACGTTCAGGGCACCTTCGAGGGTAAGGAGATCTCGCGCCAGGGCATCTCGCCCTACGAGATCATGTACCTGGCGGACAGGGAGGCGACCGCGTTCCACGATGGCCCGACCGGGTGGGCGACCCTGCTGCCTGGCGTCTACAACGCCGACACCCTTGGCATCCGGCCGGATCTGATCGGGCGCCCGGTCGAGAGCTGGGCCGAGCTGATCGAGCCCGAGTTCGCCGGCAAGGCCGCCCTGCAGGACATCCCCTCGATCGGCATCATCGACGCCGCGATGGCCTTCGAGGCCGCCGGCGAGATCACCTACGCCGACAAGGGCAACATGACCCGCGAGGAGATCGACGCCACGATCGCCAAGCTGATCGAGCTCAAGCGGGCCGGCCACTGGCGGGCGCTCTGGAGCACCTTCGACCAGTCGGTGAACCTGATGGCCTCGGGCGAGGTGGTGATCCAGTCGATGTGGTCGCCCGCGGTCACCGCGGTGCGCGCCCGCGGCATCGATGTCGAGTACCAGCCGCTGAACGAGGGCTTCCGCGGCTGGGGCAACGGTCTCGCCCTGATGCGCCATCTCGACGGGATCAAGCTGGATGCCGCCTACGAGTACCTGAACTGGTACATCTCCGGCTGGGTCGGCGGCTTCATCGCCAAGCAGGGCTACTACATCTCGATTCCGGAGCTGGCCAAGGCGCACCTCACGCCGAACGAGTGGGGCTACTGGTACGAGGGCAAGGCGGCGACCGAGCCGATCACCGATCCCTACGGCACGCAGACCGACGCCGTCGGCGC
The DNA here is from genome assembly GCA_050729115.1 of Geminicoccaceae bacterium. Classification (GTDB taxonomy): domain Bacteria; phylum Pseudomonadota; class Alphaproteobacteria; order Geminicoccales; family Geminicoccaceae; genus JBKPNX01. The sequence goes on from JBOHKK010000155.1 coordinate 9,924, forward strand.
GGTGCGCGACGGCGGCTCCTACGTCGACCGTTTCAGCAAGATCGCGGTGTGGAACACGGTGATGGACGAGAGCACCTACATGCTGCGCAAGTGGAACGAGTTCAAGGCGGCGTAGCAGACCGGCAGGGTCCGGCGGCGCGGCGGCCCGCCCGCGCCGCCGCTGCCGCGAGCGGTTCGCACACCGATGAAGCTGTCGCCGAGGACCGTGTCCCTGCTCGAGGTGGCGCCGTTCGCCCTGGTGCTGCTGATCTTCGTGGTGGTCCCGTTGGCGCTCGTCTTCGTCGTCAGCTTCTTCGAGTTCGACATGATCACGGGCGTGGTGCCTACCTTCACTTTGCAGAACTACGTCGACATCTTCACCTCGCCGATCACCATCTCGATCTATCTCGATACGCTCAGATACGCGTTGATCGTTTGGGCGATCACCTTGGTCCTCGGCTTCTGGATCGCTTATTTCCTGGTGTTTCACGTGCGCTCGCTGACCGTGGCGATCGGGCTGTTCCTGGTCTGCACGGTGCCGTTTTGGACCTCGATCATCATTCGCATGATCTCCTGGGTGCCGTTGCTCGGCAAGTTCGGCCTGGTCAACCAGACGCTGATGACGCTGGGGATCACCGGCGAGCCGGTGGCATGGCTGCTGTTCTCCGATTTCGCGGTGATCGTCGCCTACGTGCATCTGTTCACGCTGTTCATGATCGTGCCGATCTTCAACTCGATGGCGCGCATCGACCCGGCGATCGTCGAGGCGGCGGTCGACGGCGGCGCCAGCCGCTGGGGCGTGATCCGCGAGATCGTGATCCCGCTCTCGCGCACCGGGATCGCGCTCGGCTCGATCTTCGTGATCGCCCTGGTCATGGGCGACTTCTTCGTGGTCAAGGTGATGAGCGGCGGGCGCAGCGCCTCGGTGGTCTCGACCATCTTCGAGAACATCAATCTGTTGTTCTACCCGATCGCCGCGGCCAATGCCGTGATCCTCCTGATCATCGTCGTCCTGATGGTGAGCGCGATCCTGAGGATCGTCGACGTGCGCCGCGAGCTGGCCGGCTAGGAGGCGCCGCCATGCCGAGCGCACAGGAACGGCGGCCCTGGACCTTCTACCTCCTTGCCACCGTGTTCGCGCTGTTCGTGCTGTTCCTGTACGGGCCGATGCTCGCGATCTTCATCCTGTCGTTCCAGGGGCCGACCGGCGGCCTCACCTTCCCGCTGAACGGCGTGTCGGTACACTGGTTCGGCGCCCTGTTCGGCCAGGCGCGCACCGGCGACGTCGCCGGCGCCTTCCAGCGCTCGCTGCCGCTGGCGCTCGGCGTGATGCTGATCACCTCCGGGCTCGCGGTGCTCGCCGGTCTCGCCTTCCGCCGCCGCTTCCCGGGCGCCACCCTGATCTTCTACGCCGCGGTGGCGAGCCTCGTGGTGCCCGGGCTGGTGCTGAGCATCGGCATCGGTCTTTTGTTCCAGTTCATGGGCTGGCAACCGCGCTGGTTCACCTCCGGGCTCGGCGCGCATTTGAGCTGGACCCTGCCGTTCGGCCTTTTGATCATGTTCGCCGTCCTCAGCCGGCTGAGTCCGGCCTACGAGGAAGCCGCCCGCGATCTCGGCGCCGGTCCCTGGCGCACCACCAGCCAGGTGGTGCTGCCGATCGTGTTTCCGGGGATCATCGCGGTCGCCCTGTTCGGGTTCACCCTGTCCTACGACGAGTTCCCGCGCAGCTGGATGAGCGTCGGCGCGAAGAACACTCTGCCCATCGAGATCTGGACCATGACCACCAACGTGACCTCGCCGGCGCTGTACGCGCTCGGCACCGTGACCACCGCGATCTCGTTCCTCGCGATCGCGCTCGCGCTCGGCTCGATCGTGCTGATCCAGCGCCGGCGCGCGCAACGGCTTGCCGGACCGAGGGGCTAGGAATGGACCGAGCCGCGGCGACGGCATCGGATGCGCGTGCGGCCGTGGAGATGCCGGCGGCGGGACGGATCGATCTGGTCGGCGTGACCAAGCGCTTCGACGACCTGGTCGCGGTCGACGCCCTCGCTCTGACGATCCCGGCGGGCACGTATTGCTGCCTGCTCGGCCCGAGCGGCTGCGGCAAGACCACGATTTTGCGCATGATCGCCGGGCATGAGACCCCGAGCGCGGGCGACGTGCGGATCGACGGCGACTCGGTGGTCGGGCTGCCGCCGGTCGCCCGCGGCACCGCCATGATGTTCCAGAGCTACGCGCTGTTCCCGCATCTCAGCGTGCTCGACAACGTCGCCTTCAATCTCAAGATGCGCGGCGTCGGCAAGGCCGAGCGCCGGGCGCGGGCGCGGGCGATGCTCGACAAGGTCCAGCTCGGCCCGCTCGCCCTGCGCATGCCGGCGCAGCTCTCGGGCGGCCAGCAGCAGCGCGTCGCGCTCGCCCGGGCGATCATCACCAATCCCCGCGTGCTCCTGCTGGACGAGCCGCTCTCGGCGCTGGACGAGTATCTCCGGCTGCAGATGCGGAGCGAATTGCGCCGCCTGCAGCGGGAGCTCGGGATCACCTTCGTCCACGTCACCCACACCCAGCTCGAGGCGATCGCGGTCGCCGACGTCGTGGTGGTGATGGACCAGGGGCACATCGAGCAGGCCGCCGCGCCCGAGGTGATCTACGCCACGCCACAGAGCGCCTACGTCGCGCGCTTCATGGGCGGCCACAACGTGCTGAGCGGCCGGCTCGCGCGCATCAGCAACGGCTTGGCCGCGCTCGAGAACGACAACGGCCAGCGCTTCGAGCTGGCGATGGCAGACGGTCTCGCGGCCAGGGGCGACCCGGTCAACGTCTCGATCCGTCGCGACCGCGTCGCCCTGCGCAACGGCGCGACGGGCGCCGGGGTCAATCAGGTGAGCGGCACGGTCTACGCGATCGAGTACCAGGGCGCGTTCGTCAAGGTGACCATGCGGATCGCCGGCGACGACGACTTCGTTGCCTACCTGCGCGACGATCAGTTCCTTGGCAACCCGGTCGAGATCGGCGACACGGCCACCGCCAGCTGGCGGCATGACGACCTGCACCTGCTGCGCGCCGACCTCGGCCGCGCCGCCCCCGACGCCGGCCGCCCGTATCAGAACCCGTAGCTAGCCCGCATTTCTCAAACGTTTCTGCAGAAGCGGCCGGAAGCGGCGGATTCCCTCGACTTCCCGTACTTCGGCGAAAAACAGTGTGTTTGGAAGGCCAACTCGGCCGCGCTACGGAATCCGGGTCCTTGCCTTG
>JBOHKK010000156.1:0-13107 GCA_050729115.1 Geminicoccaceae bacterium
GCGCACGGACGACCGAACCAACCCGAGCGGTCGCCTGCCGCCTTGCTCGCGCGCCCGCAGGAGCCCGCCGAACGGACCCCGTCTTGCGGGAGGGTGGCATCAGGATCGGGGGCACCGCACGGACCGGGCCCGGTGTGTCGGACCGCTCTCGAGACCGGGCAACCCGGCCGGCGCCGGGACTGATGCCGCTCGCCCCGGGGCGGCTCATCTCATACCGATCCCACAAAGTCCTGACCTTCGGGATCGGTATCGCGCGCGGGGTTGGCTGGTCGGCCGCGCGCCCAAAGAGAAGCATGATGCCGGGCGAACCAAGGTTCGAACTTTGTGAGCCCGGTATCAGGCTTTGCAGGCGCCCCGAGGGTCAGGCCCGACGGCCGCGACGGCCGCCCCGCGCGTTCCCGAGCAGATCGATGTGGAGCTTCACGCAGTCGCCGCGATAGATGATCTCGGCGACGTAGATCGCGACCCCCTGCGCGTCGACGACCACGCAGTGGCATTCTGCGGTCGGGGCGTTGAGCGCGATCTTGAGCAGATCGGCGACCTCGGTGTCGGCGCTGCCGATGACCAGCGTCTGGTGCGCCTTGGCGATCTTGAGGTCGTGGAGCGAAGCGAGGATGGGCAGCGCCGTGCGCGTCCGGAAGGCGTCGGGATCGCGTTCGTAGATGTGGCGGGCGAGATGGAGGTTGACCACCGCGAACGGCTCGCTTTGACGGAACTGCAAGCTGCGCAGGAACGAATAGTCGGGCGCCGGGCGGCCGTCGTCCTCGCCAAGGCGCGGCTGGGCCGGCGGGTTCTTGACCGGAATCATGCGCGGCACGTTGTCCTTGATCGTCGCGATCAGGGCCGGCCAGGTGGTCTCGAGCTTGAGCCACCGCCGGTCGCGAATCCGCTCGGCAACGAAGGTGCCGCGGCCCTGCTGGCGATGCACGAGCCCTTCCTTCTGCAGGAGATCCACCGCCTGGCGGACGGTGACCCGCGCCACCTGGAATTCCTTCTCGAGCTCCTCGAGGGTCGAGATCTGCTGGCTGGGCTCCCACTGCCCGTCCTCGATCCGCCGGCGCAGCGCGTTCGCCAGCTGCACGTAGAGTGGGATGCGGCTGCGCTGGTAGGTACTCGCCAGGTCCGACATCGAGCTAAGGTCCTATGGTTCCGACCATCGCTCGAATGACTAACCCAGAAGCGTCGGGCCGTCACGAGCCGCGCGCCGTCATGTCCGCAGCCGCGGGACGATCTGCTGCGCGATGATCTCGATCTGCGCCATCTCGTACCTGTAGGGCACGAAGATGATCTTCTGCACACCGACGGCGAGGTGCGCCTTGAGCTGCTCGACGCACTGGTCGACCGTGCCGATGATCGCGCTCTCCTTGGTCGACTCGCTCCACGATGCATAGTCCCACTCGGTGGTCAGCCATTCCATCATCGGGCCCTCGAGCTCGGCGCGGGACTTGCCGATCATGATCGGCAGCTGGTTGGCGTTCAGCAGGTCGTCCGGGTCCTTGCCGGCCGCCTCGGCGAAGCCGCGGATCTTCGCCCAGGAGCTGGTGAAGCTCTCGGGACGGTAGAAATAGGTGAGCCAGCCGTCGCCGGCGACCGCCGCGCGCTTGAGCACGCGGTCGACATAGCCGCCGATCAGCAAAGGCGGCCGCGGCCTCTGCATCGGTTTCGGCAGCATCACGGCGTTGCGCAGGTGGTAATCGCCGTACCGGCCCTCGACCATGTCCTCGGTCCACAGCCGGATCAGGACCTCGAGGTTCTCTTCCATGATCTTGCCGCGCCTCTCGAACGGCACGCCCACGGCATCGAACTCGCGCTTGTACCAGCCGGTCGCCACGCCGAGGAACAGGCGGCCGCCCGAGAGCTGGTCCATGCTGGCGAGCTGCTTGGCGAGCACCACGGGGTTGCGCAGCGGCAGGACCAGGACGCCGGTGCCGAGCTTGATGGTGCGCGTGCGCGCGGCGACGGCGGTGAGCAGGGTCAGCGAATCGATGATCGGGAAGCTCGGTTCGACCCCGAGCAGGATGTGGTCCCACACCCAGAGCGAATCGAAGCCCAGCGCCTCCATCCGCACGCCGTACTCGACCAGCGCTTGCGCATCGGGTAGCTGCGGCGAGGCGGTGAAGTTCCGCATCGCGATCCCGAAGGTGTTCGACAGTCCAGCCATCTCGGTCCCCTGCGGAGTGGTTGTACGCCGCGCCCGCGACCCGGCTCAGGCCGACCCATGAAGTCGCGACCGACGCGCCCGTGTGTCTTTTCTGTCATGCCCCGGCGCGACCGGGGCATCCGAGCTGGACCCCCGAGTCGAGCCCGGAGGTGACAAGAAGCAAGGTCGATGGGTCAAGACTTCGTGTTCCTGGTATCAGGCCGTGTAGAGCCGTTCGGGGTCGAGGTGGCGCAACACGGCGAGCTCTTCCTCTGTCGGCGGCGCGGTGGTCGCGACCGCCGCTGCGATCTCGAGCTCGAAGCCGGTATTCGCCTGCACCTGGCCGACGGTGACCCCGGGATGCAGGGCGATGATCTTCATGCGCTTCGATGCCTCGTCGAAGCCCATGATCGCGAGGTCGGTCACCACCCGGTACATGCCGCCGGCGAGCAGACCGCTGTCTTTGCGGCTCGTCCCGCCGCGCAGGAAGCCCGGCGAGGTGACGAAATCGACCTCCTCGACGAAGCGGCGCTTCTCGTGCCGCATCGCGACGATCATCTGGGTCAGGCTGGCGATGTCGTTGCCGCCGCCGGTGCCCGGCAGGCGCGTGATCGGATGGTCGGGGTCGCCGATGAACGAGCTGTTGAGGTTGCCGTGCCGGTCGATCTGGGCGCCGCCCATGAAGCCGACGTCGACGTAGCCGCGTTGCAGGAGCAGGAGCACGTCGGTGCTGCCGAGCACCATGTTGGCGCGCCGCGTGCAGCGCTGCTCGTTGGTCGAGGGCGGCAGCTTGCCCGGCTCGACGAAAGCGCCGATCGTGCCGCCCTCGAACAGGATGGTCAGCCCCGGTGCGTGCAGGCGCTGCGCGAGCGTGGCGGCGAGCAGCGGAATCCCCACCCCGGCGAACACCACCTGGCCGTCCTCGAGGAGCCTGCCGCTCATCACCGCCAGCAGCTCGCTCGCCGTGTAGCTCCGCTCAGTCGTCATAAATGCTCCTGCCGCGCCGCGCGGCGGCCAACAGCTCGTCGAGACCGAGAAGATCGAGATAATCGCTCCAGGACTTCGGCTCGTAGACATGGCGCGCCAGATACTCGTGCATCTTGGCCTCGGGATCCTGCCTGACCAGGGCGGCGTATTCGTCGAGATGCCTGAAGAACGGCTCGTAGGTGCCGTAGCACTCGTGGGGCGCGCAGCCGAACGGCACCTCGACCACGGCCTCGACGGCAAGGAACGGGATCTTGGTCTGGTCCGGCGCGCGGCGGATCTGCCCGTTGCCGACGATCCGCTCGGTGGTCAGGATCACGCGATTGGCCGCCATCGCGAGGTCGAGGTCCATGAAGCTCAGCCCGTCCATCTGGGCGTTGCCGTAAGCGTCGCAGCGCTGGACGTGGATCAGGGCGACGTCGGGGTTGAGCGCCGGGACCAGGACCAGCCGCTCGCCGGTGAACGGGCACGCCATCTCCTGCACGTCCGGCAGCCGGCGGACGACGTCCGAGCCCAGCATCGAGCGCATCGGCAAAAACGGGACGCCCATCGCGCCGGCCCGCAAGCGCAGGCCGATCGCCATGTGGCTCCACTCCTCGAACCGTGCCTTGCCGGTCTCGGTGTAGTGGCGCATCACCTTGGACACGCCCCAGACGATGCCCTGGCTGAACCAGCTGGTCAGGATGTGGTCGCAGGCGCCGGACGCGAGCAGCAGCTCGCCCTCGCTGGAGGTGATGCTGCGTGCGCAGGACAGGTTCTTCCTCCCGGCGCGGATCAGCGCCCAGATCATCGCCATGGGCGTGCGCGAGAGCGTGCTGCCGCCGATCCCGACCGTCTCGCCGTCCGCGACCAGCCCGGCCGCCTCCTCGAGGGTCATCACCTTCTCGCGGAGGCTCCGGTCGCGCGCCATGGTCCTGCGCCGGAGCTCGAGATAAGGCTCGGTCAATCTTGCCTCTCTGCCGTGGCGAGCCCCGCCGCGAACGGTCGGCCCGGCGCCTTCACGCCGGCCGGTCGACGCCGGTCTCGCGGTTGAAGTCCTCGATCAGCCGGTCCCACGCGCCGACCGATTCCTGCAGCTCCCGCCAGAACGCCTGGTCCTTGCGGCGATCGAACGCCTCGAGCGCGATTCCCTGCTGCTCGACCCAGGTGTAGTAGCCGAGATTGAAGATGCGCCTGCGGTCGACGTGGGTGAGCTCGATCAGGTGGTCCCCGGTCGCGGCGAGCAGATGGCCCGCGAACGCCTCGCCGGCCGCGATCTCGTCGAAGCCCTCGGCAAAGCGCGTCGCCAGGCAGCGCTCGCGCGCGCTCGCGTACATCGCGGCGCTGTCGGTCGCGACCGTGACGATCACGTCCGATTCGGTGAGATCCAGATGCTTGGCCGTCTTGATCGCCGCCAGCACGTTGGCGATGCCCGACAGGCCGAGGCCGTCGAGCGCGGCCACGAGCGCCGGATCGATCCGGCGCCTGGTCGCGAGATAGCCGCGGCCCACCTCGGTGTTGAACAGGACGTCGAGGGCGTCGGTGCTGCGGTCCGACACGCCGACCACGAGGTCGGTGTTCATGACGTTGTGGATCAACGGAATGTGCTTGTCGCCGATGCCCTGGATGTTGTGCTCGCCATAGCCGTTGTAGAGCATGGTCGGGCACTCCAGTGCCTCGACCGCGACGATCCTGGTGCCGTAGCCGGCCTTCAGATAGTCCCCGGCGGCGATGGTTCCGGCGGAGCCCGTGGCCGCGACCAGGGCGGCGAGCCGAAGCGCGGGGTCGCGCCGGCGCAGGTCCTCGAAGATCGCGCCGAGCGCGCGTCCGGTGCAGTGGAAGTGGACGAGATAGTTACCGAACTCCGAGAACTGGTTCAGGATCACGTTCGCCGGATCGCGCGCGAGCTCGTGGCACTTGTCGTAGATCTCCTTGACATTGCTCTCGGTGCCGGGCGTGCGGACGATGTCGGCAGGGTTGGCGACCCAGCGCTGCAGCCAGTCGAAGCGCTCGCGGCTCATGCCGGCCGGCAGCACGGCGACGCCGCGGCAGCCGAGGATGCGCGAGATGGCGACGCCGCCGCGACAGTAGTTGCCGGTGGACGGCCACACCGCCTTGTGGACGGCGGGATCGAACCTCCCGGTGACGAGGCGCGGGGCGAGGCAGCCATAGGCGGCCAGCACCTTGTGGGCTCCGATCAGCGGGAAGCGGCAGCCGAGCGCGACGACGATGCGCGCCTTGACGCCGGTCAGCGCCTCCGGCAGCTCGAGGTAGCCCGGCAGCGTGGCGCGCCGCCGCCGCAGGGCATCGTTGCACCAGTGGAGTCGGAACAGATTGGCCGGGTGCGGCTCGTCCGGGTCGACGGCGTCGAGGTCCGCACTCGGCCCGCCTGGAATCCGGGACGGGCTGGCCAGCTGATCGAACGTCGGCAGGATCACCTGCGCCGCACGCAGCCGCTCGACCGCACTGCGGCGGGCTTTGGCGTCGACGATCTCCGGCACTAGGTCGAACTCGCTCATGCCCTCCCTGTCCCACCGCTGCGCCGGCGAACCCGGAACCGCGGCGGATCCTCTGGCGTCGGCCGATCGGGTTATCTGACTATCATTCTATTCTTAATACCAATATACGCGCGGATTGCCGGGCACACAAGGCGCCGCCGTCGGCGGCCCGGTGGCGACGGCGAGCACCCCGTCCGTGCGGCCGGGACCTCGGCCGGCCGCGGCGTTCTGCCACCTATCTCATCAGGCCCGGCAGCCAGAGCACGAGCGCGGGGAAGCTTATCATCAGTGCCATGACCAGGAAGTTCAGGCCTACGAACGGCAAGGCGGCCCGGTACAGATCTGCCATTGTGGTGTCCGGCGAAGCGATGCCCTTCATGACGAACAGAGACAGCCCGAACGGCGGCGAGATCGTTGCCAGCTCCAGGTTGAGCATCATGATGGCGCCGAACCACACCGGGTCCCAGCCCATGGCGGCGACGATGGGCATGAAGATCGGGATGGTGACCATGACGATGGACGTCTGCTCGATGAACATGCCGAGGAAGACCACCACGACCTGCATCAGGATCAGGACGACGATCGGCTCGACCGGCAGGTTCACGGCAAGTTGGGTGAGAGCAGGGGTCACTCCGGAAAAGCTCAGGAGCTGCCCGAAGGCGGCCGAGCCGGTCAGAATGATCAGCACCATCACGGACAGCGAGGTGGCCGAACCGACGGCTTTCTTGATCACGGCCCAGCTCAGCCTGCCGTAGGCGAGCGCGAGCAGGAAGGTCAGCAGCGCGCCGATCGCGGCCGCCTCGGTCGGGGTGGCAATGCCGAGGAAGATGGTGCCGATCACGACCACGACGACCGAGATCGGCGGCACGACGAAGCGAATGGTGTCCCGGATGCGGGGCGCGAGCGGGGTCGACGACACGTGGTAGGCCGGCGCCAGGGACGGCTGCAGCGAGCACCTCACGACGATGTAAGCCATGTAGACGAGGGCCAGCAAAAGGCCCGGCAGGATGATCCCGACCAGGAGCTTGCCGATGGAGAACTTGCCAAGGCCCGCCAGGATGACGGCGAGCGCGCTCGGCGGGATCATGATCGCGAGGCTGCCGCTGGCCAGGATCGGCCCGAGCGCCATGGACTTCGCGTAGCCGCGCCTCTCCATGTCCGGGGCGAGCGTCGATCCCAGCATCGCCACGCTGCCCATGGCGACCCCGGTCAAGGTGGCGAAGAGGGTCCCGGCGATGACGGCGAGAATCGCCAGCCTGCCGGCGATGCGCCCCAGCCACTGGTCCAGGACGTCGATCATCTTGAAGGCGACGCCCGAGTGGAACATCACGGTGCCCATGAGGATGAACATGGGCACCGGCACCAGGACGAACGTCGAGACCGAGCTGTCGATGCTGAGGATCAGCTGGGTGAGCCCGATCTCCCCGCCCCAGAAAATGTATGCGCCGATGATGTTGACCAGCACGAAGGCGAACGCGACCGGCAACCCGGTGAGCAGCAGGGCGCTCAGGCCGCCGAAAAAGAGCAGCATGTAGCCCCACCACTCCATCGCCCCTAGCTCCCGGCTCGCCCTGGCGCAGGCCCGACGCCCTGCTGAGCCGACCGGGCGCGCCTCACGAACTGGAGGCAAAGACAAAGGCTGCCGAGCGGTATGACGACGAGGTTGATCGCCCGCGGTATCTCCAGCTCGGCCGGCACCAGGATCCCCTTCTGCCAGGAGCCAATGACCTCGTAGGTGCCGGACACCGTCAAGACGAGGCAGACGAGCGCGCCCATGATCGAGCTGATGACGTGAAGACGCCGCCGCACCTTCGGGCTCCGCCCCGTAACGAGAAGATCGATCGTGACATGCTCTTCCCGACGCAGGACCCACGCGGCCCCGAGGAAGGTGATGTAGAGCAGCAGGGTGCCGCTGATCTGATCGACCCCGATCAGCCCTTCGTTGAGGACGTACCGGAAGATCACCTTGATGGTGGTCGCCAACATGACGGCGAGCAGGAGCGCCGCCGCCAGGGCGGCGCCGAGATCGACCACACGGTCGAAGACCTTTGCGCCGGCGCCGCGATCTGTTGCTGTGTCACGGGTGATTGATTGCGGTCGCGGCGAAGGGTCTCCGAGCGGCGTGGCCTCGCCCCGGCCCCTCTGGGTGGGGCCCGGCGAGGCCGCTGCCGGGCGAGTGCGAGAGGCAGGGCGGCGACTGGCGTGTCACGGGAAGGGGCTCAAGAGAAGGCGGTCGGGCCGGTCGCGCAAGGCATGAAGACGCGGCCACGATGCTGTGCCTCGCGTCCCGCCACGGCGGCCCTATTCGGCCTCGAGGAGCTGTCGCGCGGTCGCGTATTCGTCCGGGCTCATCACGCTCTCGAAGTGCTTCCAGAGCGCGCCATCGGCCGTCTCTTGCCAACGCTCCGCTTCTTCCGGCGAGAACTCGATCGCCGTCATGCCGCCGCTTTGCATGTCGGCGAGCTGCGAGGACTGAAACGCCGAGACCCACCCCACCGCCCACGCCTGCGTCTGACGCACAGCCTCGAGCACGATCTCCTGCACGTCTGGAGGTAGGCTGTTCCACTTCTCGAGGTTCATATTGATGCTGGTGCCGTCGCGGTACAGAGGGTGCAGGATGACGTACTTCGATACCTCCTGCCACCCGAAGTTCGTGAAACCGTCGAAAATAGGCCAGGTAAAGCCGTCCACGGTACCGCGCTCCAAGGCCAGATAGATCTCGCCCGGCGGGAGCGTCACCGGCTCGGCGCCGATCGCCTCGACGAAAAAGCGGGTCAGCGGTGGCACCCGGACCTTGAGCCCCTCCAGATCTCCGATCCCGGACACCTCCTCTTGCGTGTACATGAAGTGGTTGCCCGAGCCCAGCTCGCCCGAGAAGTGCCCCAGGTAGCGGACGCCGTGGTCGGCGTACATGTCCACCAGGAACTCGAACAGCTCGCTGTTCGGCCCCTGGTAGGGGATCTCGAAGGATGAAAGCTCGGTGACGTAACCGCCGGGCACCACGCCCGCCCAGTAATTGGGGGCGCCATACCAGACGTCAAACACACCGCGCACCAGAGCTTCCGGCTGATCGAAGGTGGGGATGACGTCGCTGGAGCCCTTGAACTCGATGACCAGCTTGCCTTCGGCGAGGCGGTTGGCGACGTCCTTGAAGCGAATGCCGATGTCGGCCGCGGGGGAGACCCCGGGCGGCCAGGCCCCGACCATGGTGAGTTCGATGGGCTCCGAAGCGGCCCAGCTCGGATCACCGCTGCCGAACGTCAAGACCAAGGACAGCAGCGCAGCGGAAGCGACGCCGAGCCGTCGGATTTCTGTCTTCATCGCACGTCTCCTCTGGCAAGGGGCTTGTCATCGCGCCTTGATGCCTCGTTCGCCGCGCCGGCTTTCCCTGAACGGCACGACCGGTCGGCCCGTCCTCGACGAACCTCCGAATCGCAAACCTGGATCGGAAGCGCAGAGCGCCAACTGGTTCTATGGTACTATAGACCAGCTTTCTCGCGCCGGCTCAAGGCCGAATCGGTGGGGAGACGCGCCTCGCCCTGCCGCGGCAAGAAGCATCCCGGCGCGCCGCAGCAACAAAGCGGCCGAGGCTTGATTGACGCCCGCGGGGGTGCTCACTAGGATCCTGCCCCCGAACGAAGCGGGTTGATCGCGGGCGACTGGCACGGACGCATTATGGCGGAAGCAGAGGGGGCTACGACGCACCGGCCTGCCGAACTGTTGGCGGCGCTGAAGCGGGTCGGCGTGCGCGTCGTGGTGGCCGTACCCGACAGCTGGTTGGGCGAATTCCTGGTCGAGATCGGGCGAGACCCCGCCGTGTCTCTGATCCGGGCGACCCATGAGGAGGAAGCCCTGGCGATTGCCTGTGGGGCATGGCTCGGCGGGGCGCGCTCCGTGCTGGCGATCCAGAACGTGGGGCTTTTGACGATGGGCGCGGGCGTGGTCTGCCTCGCGCAACGCTACCAGTTCCCGCTCCTGATCCTGGCGTCCTACCGCGGCTCACCCGAGGATCCCGTCTTTTACCACATCCCCAAGGGACGGGTGACCGAACCCGTCCTGCAAGGCCTGGGACTGCGCTTTGCCCAGGTCAGGCCCGGGCAACCCATAGGGCCGCAGGTGGAGCGGGCGGCCACCTATGCGGAAGAGTCCTCGCTGCCCTTCGTCTTGCTTCTGTCGCGGGAGGACGTCCACTGGTGAGTCGTGCCCTCCCCGAGCGCAACGACTATTATCGGGTACTCGCCGAGTGTCTCCCGAATGAGGCTCTCGTGGTGACCGCCCTCGGCAACGCGTCGTATCTTTGGGCCGTGGTCAGGGACGCGCCGGAGAACTTTTACTTCGAGGACGCGATGGGGCTGGCCCTGCCCTTCGCGCTTGGGCTCGCCGTCGCACAGCCGGAGCGGAAGGTCGTCGTCGTGGAGGGGGACGGCGGGCTCCTGATGCACATGGGGGCGCTCGTGTCGGTGGGCGCCGTCGCGCCGAGGAACCTGATCATCCTTCTGGTTCAGAACGGGGTCCACGCCGCCTCGGGTGGCCAACCCGTGACCAGCCCAAGCCTGGATCTCGCCGCCCTCGGTCGTTGCGTGAACCTGAAGCGCGCCGACAATATCCAGTCGGCTGAAGATCTCCGAGCGGCACTTGTTTCCGCGCTCCAAGACGATGGCCCGTCTCTCCTGGCGCTGGCGACCGAGCCCGACGTCGATGTGGTTGCGCCGCCGGTCATGTTCGACCCCGTGGCGACGAAACGGCGATTCATGGATGCGATCGGTGCCCAGGGTTATGTTCCCACGATGTTCGGTGGCGGTGTCCTGGCGGACTCCTGACCTCTGCTCGCAAGCTCCGGCCAGAGCATCCTGAGCGGATTGGCGCGCCAGCGGGCGACCATGGCATCGTCGCAGGGGGTGCCGAACGCGCCGAAGAAGGGTTGGCATACCGGCCCCAGAGCTTGCCCCGAGGAAGTTATTCATAGCCAGTCACCGTTGCTCAAGGAACGGAGCGGGAAGATGCCCGCGGAACCGGGGTTCTCTGCCCAGAGGATCACCAGAGCAAGGATGTAGGGCTCGTCCGACGCGAAGGCGACCGGGTTGCCGTCGGCGGTCTCGACCTCGTTGGCCGAGCGGCCCGGGAAATACGCTGCCGGGCCATAGCGGGTGAGCCTGCGGACATCACCATTGTCGAGGCCCCACCTCGTGCAGCCGGGCACGGGGCAGATCGAGTCGCCGCCTGCTTCCCAGAACGGGAACAGAGCCTGGTGCCCCACCCGTGCTCGCGCCACGGGCGCCCTCTCCAGTCCTTGGTGTTGACAACTCTTCTGAACACCGAACATCGGATGTCATCTCGAGGTGCTCATGATCAGCCAGACTTGGCCCAAGCCGGTTCCTCGTACGCTCGCCGACCAAGTGGTCGAGGCACTCCTGACGCAGATCGCGGCCGGGCGGTTGCGGCCGGGCGCGAGCCTGCCGGCGCAGCGGGATCTGGCGAAGCAACTGGGGGTCGGGCTGGCCGTCTTGCGCGAAGCGATCCAGCGGCTGCAGTCGCTGCGCGTCCTCAAGGCCTATCACGGCCGTGGCACGATCATCGAAGGGCTCAAATGGAACCAGCTGCTGTTCGAGCCCTCGCTCAACGTACTGGCGCTCGAGAGCCAGATGCTCAACCAGCTCTGGGAGGCACGCTACGCGATCGAGAAGGAAACGGTACGCCTCGCCGCCGTACGCGCGACCGCGCAGGACCTCGCGGCGATGCGCCAGGTGCTCGATGAGGCCGTGCCGGATCCGACCGACTACCCGGAGAATCAACGGCTGAACAAGGCCTTCCATCTGGCCCTCGCGCGCGCGTCCAAGCACGATGTTTTGGTCGATCTGCTTGGGCCGCTGCTCGACATCCAGCTCGGCACGATGCGGACGGTGTTCGACGCGGAGATCAGCCGCGAGACATGGGAGGTCCACCGCGCGATCTACGCGGCCGTCGCCACCCGAGACGTAGCTGCTGCCGCCGCGGCGATGGAACAGCACGTGCTGGCCTCGGACGCCGAGATGCTCAAGGTTCAGGGACTGATCGATCGCAGGGCCAGGGGCCGGCGACGGCGGCCCAGGGCGGCTGCCGGTTGAGCGACGGCGCCGCTCACAACGAAGGGATGCCGGGAGGCATGGCGAAGTATTTCGAGTTCACGTTGCTCGACGAAGCCATCACCGCGCGCGCGCTCCTGCTCGAGAGCGACGCGCCGCAGACGGTCCGGACGCTGTGGCAGCACGCGCCCTTCGAGGGCAAGGCCGGGCATGCCATCTTCTCCGGCACCACTTGTGCTCTCTACATCGACCCCGCGATCGTCATCCCGATGGAGAACGCGACGACGCTGGTTCAGACCGGCGATCTGATGTTCACCCACTACGACGCGCTGACCCGGCACGGCTATCCCGACCCGCTGAGCGAGATCTACTGGGCCTATGACCGGTACTGCCGGCCTACCATGCCGGGGGCGATGCTGCCGGTCTATCCCAACGTCTTCGGCCGCTTCGTCGAGCCCTTCCGAGAATTCTTCGATGCCAGCCGCCGCATCCGCGACGAGGGTCGCAAGGCCCTGCGGATCACCGCCGTCGCGACCTGAGGGCGAAGCGCCATCCATGCCGTGCACAAGCCGGATCGACGATGCTCGAGATTGAAACCGTCCTGCCGGATCTGCCCTTCCTGCTGATGGGCATTCCGCTGACGCTGGCGATCACGGCAGGCGCCTTCCTGCTCGGCACGGTCAGCGCGTTGCCCATGGCGGTCATCCGGATAGCGCGAGTGCCGATCGTCACCGCCGTCGTGGTGGCTTGGATCGAGTTCTTCCGCACGACGCCGCCGCTGATCCACATCATCTGGGCTTACTACGTGCTGCCGGTGATGTTCGGGCTCCGCCTGTCCGCGCTCACGGTCGTAGTCCTGGCGCTCGCCGCCAACACCAGCGCGCAGATGGCGGAGATCTTCCGCGCTGGCATCCAGGCGGTGCCGCAGGGGCAGCGCGAGGCCGGCATGGTGCTGGGCTTGAGTGCCTGGCAGCGGCTCTGGGACATTGTTCTGCCCCAGGCGATCCGCCTCATCATGGCGCCGTCGGCCAACGCCACGGTCAGCCTGCTCAAGGATTCCTCGCTCGCGGCGCTGATCGCGGTGCCGGAACTCATGAACCGGGGCCAGATTCTCTCGACGCAGAACTTCCGCCCGCTCGAGGTCCTGACCCTGGTCGCGATCCTCTACTTCGTCCTCACCTATCCGCTGGCGCTGCTCGCGGGCGCGTTGGAGCGGCGCAGCCGGGTCGCCTTTCGAGGGCTGTGACCGGGCGTCGCGCGTGGGGCGCTCGCACGGTGGTTGGCGCGTAACGAACCAAAGGAGGGTACCGTCATGACGCGCGATGTGGGACAGCAGAGTGGGGCGTGCCGGGGACGCCTCCGGCTCCTGGCGGCCGGCGCCGTGGCCCTGGCCGCGGGCGCCTTGGCTGCAGGCGGCGCGAGCCCCGCCGCGGCCGAGGACGGC
>JBOHKK010000157.1:0-13095 GCA_050729115.1 Geminicoccaceae bacterium
AGCGCGACCCGGTCATGGCCACGATCGTCTCGGCCAGCTCGCGGATGGTGATCTCGGCCGGGTTGCCGAGGTTGATCGGCCCGGTGACCTCGGCGGCCGTGGCCATCAGCCGGACCAGCCCGTCGATGAGGTCGTCGCAGTAGCAGAACGAGCGGGTCTGCTGGCCGTCGCCATAGACCGTGATGTCGCCGTCCGTCAGCGCCTGGACGATGAAGTTCGACACCACCCGGCCGTCGTTCGGGTGCATCCGCGGACCATAGGTGTTGAAGATCCGCGCCACCTTGATCGTCAGGTCGTGCTGCCGGCGATAGTCGAAGAACAGGGTCTCGGCGCAGCGCTTGCCCTCGTCGTAGCACGAGCGCGGCCCGATCGCGTTGACGTGGCCCCAGTACTCCTCGCGCTGCGGGTGCTCGTGCGGATCGCCGTAGATTTCGCTGGTCGACGCCTGCAGGATCCGGGCCCCAAGGCGCTTGGCCAGACCCAGCATGTTGATCGCGCCGTGCACGCTGGTCTTGGTCGTCTGCACCGGGTCGTGCTGGTAGTGGATCGGCGAGGCCGGGCACGCCAGGTTGTAGATCTCGTCGACCTCCACGTAGAGCGGGAAGGTGACGTCGTGGCGCAGCGTCTCGAAGCTGGCGTGCCCCAGGAGGCCGCCGATGTTGCGCCGCGTGCCGGTGAAGTAGTTGTCGACGCACACCACCTCGCTGCCCGCGGCCACCAGGCGCTCGCACAGATGGCTACCCAGAAAACCGGCGCCCCCGGTCACCAGCACCCGCGTCGGTCTAAGCGAAAAGTCGGCCATGGTCATCGGTGCCTTGCCCGCAGCAACCATCGGCCGCCTGGGTATGGGCGCCAACGCGGAAAGTCAAGCAGACCCCCGCGCGGCTCATTCTGGCACCCCGCGCTCTTGCGGATCGAATGGCGGATGGGGTGTCCGCCTCGGAGCGTTGATTTCATTGGGCTTTTCGGCCCGCATGCCGCGCGTACCCTACAAAAGCGCCGATCGGACGATAACGCGTCATAACTCTTGACAAACGCTTCATTACGCTTCTTATGGTGGGTATGAAGATGGGTAATCAGATGTGGGGTACCGGCCATGCCCAAGATCGCTCCCGAGCTCTCGCCTGCCGCAATTCGGCGCCTGATGGACCGGCCGGGCAAGCACGCCGTCGGCGGTGTCGCGGGCGTGCTGCTCCAGGTCACCGTCAGCAAGACGACTGAGCAGCTGCGGCGCTCCTGGCTACTGCGCACCGTCTGGGGCGACAAGAGGATCGACATCGGGCTCGGCAGCTACCCGACGGTCACGGTCGGCATGGCGCGCGACCGGGCCCGCAAGAAGCTTGACGAGATCGTCGCGGGCAAGGACCCGCGCGAGGAGCGTCGTCAACGCCGCGCCGCGCTGATCGCCGAGCAGGCTGCGAAGAAGTCATTCCGCAAGTGCGCCGAGGGGTACATCGAGGCCCACCAGGCCAGCTGGAAGAATCTAAAGCATCCGGAGCAATGGCGGAACACCCTGCGGGACTACGCCTATCCGGTGATCGGCGATCTCGCGTGGAACGAGATCGAGACGCCACACGTTCTTCAGGTCCTCGAGCCGATCTGGACGCAGAGGACCGAAACCGCATCCCGAGTGCGGGGCCGGATCGAGAACGTCCTGGACTGGGCCCGGGTGCGCTACGGCAACGGCGACGATCGCGCAAACCCGGCCCGCTGGAAGGGGCACCTCGACAAGATGCTGCCGGGCAAGACCAACGTGGCACCGGTCGAGCATCATGAGGCGCTCCCGCATGCCGACATCCCGGTCTTCATGGCCGATCTTCGGGCGCGCAATGGGATAGCGGCGCGCTGCCTTGAGTTCACGCTCCTGACCTGGGCAAGGAGCGGAGCGGCCCGCGGCGCCCGTTGGGCCGAGATCGACTGGCAACAAGCCAGGACGTGGACGATCCCGGCCGAGCGCAACAAGGGGCGCAGGGGCAGCGGGAAGCCGCATACCGTGCCGCTCAGTGATCCCGCGATCGAGCTGCTCAAGTTGCTGCCGCAGACGTCCGATCTCGTGTTCCCGGCGCCGAAGGGCGGCGAGCTGAGCGACATGGCCCTGACCGCGGTCCTCCGGCGCATGAAGGTGCCGGCCGTGCCGCACGGATTCCGATCGTCGGCCAAGGACTGGGCAAGCGAGACGACCTCGCATCCGGATATCGTCTCCGAGATGGCGCTCGCGCACACGATCTCCGAGCAGGTGATCAAAGCGTATCGACGCGGAGATCTTCTCAACAAGCGCCGCAAGCTGATGGCCGATTGGGGCAGGTACTGCACCACCGCGGCCATCAAGGAAGAGCGCGGCAAGGTCTTGACGTTCCGGAACGCTTGACTACTCGCGTGGCAACGATAAGTATAGCCGTAGCTGCGGTTGCGTGTCGCAACCGCTAATAGAGACCAAGGCGGGTGTCCCGCATGGGTCTCCGATCGGTGCAGCAATGCGCCGGCGGATCCATGTGGGGGCCATCCTCCTGGACGCCGGTGCCTCAGCAAGGAGCCGGCTTTCGTGTCTCTTGAACACTCGCCAGCCCGTGAGACGGGCACCACCAAGCCAGCGAAGCGTCCCCCCGACGGGTTTCTGACTATCCGGCAGGTCGCCGATTGGATCGGCGTCACGCCCAAGACCATCTGGGCGATGGTCCGCGACGGCCGCCTCGAGGCGCCGATCTACATCAACTCGCGCAATGTCCGGTTCAAGCCTGGTGCGCTCGAGCGGTTCGAGCAGGGCTGCCGAGTGCCCGAATACGCCGGCGCCAACGCTGATCAGGGGGCCCGGATGTGAAGCCGCCCGCGGCGGCAACCGCGGGCGAGCAGCACTCGATGGGTCAGGTGCAAGATAGCGCCCAGCCTGCCGCGCCGCAAGCCCTCGAACTAAACTGGCCGGCCGTCGTCAGCGTCGCCCGGCTCAATGGCTGGCAAACCCAGCTCATGGCCGCCTGCCGGGCCGGGAGGCGGCCATGAGCGCGTCCGCCGGGCTCAACCGGACCACCTTCACGACATCGAGGCTGCTCGAGTTTTGTTCGAGTAAGGAACTGACCGCGCAGACGGGACACGAGCCCGACGACTGGCCGCTCGTGATCATCAAGGAGCTCGTTGATAACGCGCTGGACGCCTGCGAGGAAGCCGGCGTCGCTCCGGTGATCCACGTCACGGTCGCGCGCGGCAAGATCCGAGTGCGGGACAACGGCCCGGGCATCCCGCCCGAGACGGTCGCCTCCATCCTGGACTTCACGACCCGGACCTCGAGCCGCGAGGCCTATGTGGCACCCGACCGAGGGCGCCAGGGGAACGCGGGTAAGACCATCGTGGCGATGCCGTTCGCGCTCAGCGGCGAGGAAGGGCGCGTCGAGATCGTGGCGCGCGGTATCCGGCACGAGATCACCTTCACGGTCGACCGGATCGCCCAGGAGCCGGTGATCGATCACCAACGGCATCGCCTGGAGGGCACTTCGGTAAGATCCGGCACCACCGTGACGGTGCACTGGCCCGAGTCATCCTGGTCAGACCTGGAGGACGTGGGGCGTCACTTCTTACCGATGGTCGAGCGGTTCGCGCATCTCAACCCGCACCTCACCATGTATGCGACCTGGGCTGACAGGGATCGATTCGATCAGCACGAACGGCTGACCCGCAGAGCCACGGCGCCGGACTACACGAAGTGGACGCCGGCGTCGCCGACCTGTCCGCACTGGTATCGCCGCGCCGAGCTCGAGCGGCTGATCGGCGCCTTCCTGACCCACGACCGGCAGCACAAGAGCGTCCGTCTGCTGCGCGACTTCCTCGCCGAGTTCCACGGGCTCGCCGGCACCGCCAAGCGTAAGGTGATCCTGGACGCTGTGGGGCTCCAGCGTGCGCCCCTCGAGCGCCTTCTCCTGGATGGCAGCTCCGAGTTCGATCGCGATCTGGTCGAACGCCTGCTGGCCGCGATGCAGGCCACGGCGCGCCCCGTCAAGCCGGGCGCCCTCGGCCCGCTCGGCGAGGCGAACGTGCGGCTCAGCTTCGAGCGCTACGGCGCCGACCTCTCGACGTTCTCGTACAAGGTCCTGAAGGGCGTCGGCGCTGGCGTGCCGTGGCTCGCCGAGGCGGCGTTCGCTTACCGTCCGCCAGACAGCAACAGGCGGGCGCTGCTGTGCGGCATCAACTGGTCGCCGGCACTTCGCACACAGGACGACCCGTTCGGGCTCGGCGCTCAGCTCTCGGAGAACTACTGCTACGACTCTGAGCCCGTGGTTGTGCTCGCCCACCTGATCTGCCCGCGTCCCGAATTCCGAGATCGTGGCAAGAGTAGCCTCGCCTGGCATTCGCCGGGCTTCACCTCGATCAGGGAGGCGGTCGCGACCGTCACCGCCGCCTGGTCGAAGCAACGCAAGTCCGAGATCAGAAACACAAAGCTCGCGCGTAATCGCCTCGAAAGGATGCAGCGCCAGCAGGTCCGCGAGGTATCGCTCAAAGACCTCGTGCTGCGATACTTGCCGAGGGTGATCCCGCAAGTCAGTGACGACGGACGGCTCAGCTTCACGCAGCGGGATTTGTTCTATGCGGTGCGCCCGCTGGTGCAGCAGGAGCATGACAAGCCGATCAAGTACAGCTACTTCAAGGCGCTGCTCACAGATATCGAGGCCGAGCAGGGCGAGATCGCCGGCTTGCTGCGCGAGCCGCGCGGCAGTCTCTACCACCCGCACCTGCGCCAAACGATCCCGCTCAGCACCGAGAGTGTCGCGGCCTATCGCCGGCCGTTCTGGACGTTCAACAAGATCGTCTACATCGAGAAGGCCGGCACCCAAAAGAACCTGATCGAGACCGGCTGGCCGGAGGAACACGACTGCGCGATCGCGAACACCGGCGGCTACACGACCCGCGCGGTCAAGGACCTGTTCGACCTGCTCGCGACCTCGAGCGAGCCCGTGACGGTGTTCTGCGCCCACGACGCCGACGCGGCCGGCACAATGATCTATCACACCCTCATCAACGAGACGAAAGCCCGGGGCGCTCGCAAGATCGAGGTCGTCAACCTCGGTCTCGAGCCCTGGGAGGGCGTCGCGTTGGGGCTGGAGATCGAGGAGGTCGAGGGCACTGACCGAAACCGCCCGGTCGCGCCCTACGTGGCCGAGCATGATGGCGAGTGGCGGTCGTGGCTCGCCGCCCGCGACTGTGATTCCTGGGCGGGCTGGCTGCAGTCCTACCGGATCGAGCTCAACGCGATGCTGCCCGGCGACCGGATCGCCTGGATGACCGGGAAGATCGAGCAGTACCCGCCCCGGAAGGTGATCCCGCCCGAGTTTGTGCTGCACACGCAGCGCGTCAGCGCCGCGCGAGGCGTGATCACGGAGGAGCTGCTCGAGCGCGCCCGGATCGACGAGCGCACCAAAGAGATCCTCGACCGGATCGAGTGGCGCAACCCGCACCGCACCTCCGAGGTCACCCGTCGCTACCTCGAGCGCCCCGGCGAGCGACGAGAGAGTTGGACCAGGCCAATGTCGCTCGCGGGCAAGAAGCTGGCCAAGCGCACGATCGCCCGGCTCGACGCCAAGGACGAGATGCCATGACGGCCGCGCTCGAGCCCCCCCACTACACGCTCATGCGCCACCAGATTGACGACTTCGCGGCCGATTGCCGCGCCAACGCGCCCTGGCTCGAGCCGATCGCCGAGGCGCTGCGCTGCGGGTGCGGCCACATGATCGTCATGCAGCACGCCGGGGCGTTCCGACTGCCACGCAAGCCGCGCCTCAAGCCGACGATCACGACGATCGGCGACGATCTCGCGCAGGCGCTGGGCCCGTCGGCGTTCCATCTCCCGAGCCTCCGCCGCCTGTTCCGAGCTGCCGTCGGCGTGGCGGTCGTGAGTGGGGCGCCGGAGCCGCTAGTGTACCGCACCATGGCCGCGCAGGTCGCCTTGAGCCGCCAGCACGTCGTCATTGTAGAGACCCGGATCGAGCAGGAGATCCCTTGGCTCGATCTCATCCAGAAGACGGCGCCGAAGCTCCCGATCCTGCTCAGCACCGTCCCGGGGGGGACGGCATGAGCAGCAACGACCTCGAGGCGTTCCTGCACGGCTATCGCCCGGACGGCCACACGACCTTCATCGGCATCGTTCCTGACGGCACCACCGTGGCCGCGACCTTCAACGGTGCCGATACCGCAGAAGCCGCGAAATGGATCACCACGCAGAACAAAGCCCGCGGGATTTACTTCACCGCCAACCCGACACCGACCGGGCTGCGGAAGAAGCCGACCAAGGCGGACATCATCCGGATCGAGGCCGTCTGGGCGGACATCGATCCCCAGGACGGCACTCGTGGCGAGTGGCTTGCGGAACGTGAGCGCCTTCTCACCCTCGCGGATGAGCTCGCGGCGCTGAGCCGCCCGCCGACTTTCATCGTCGACTCCGGCAATGGCATCCAGCCGATCTGGATGCTGGGCGAACCGGTAGAGGCGACGCCAGAGTACCGCGAGGCCGCCGAGCAGCTCTGTGGCCGGATCGAGCGCGCTCTCGGTGCTCAGGGAACCCACAACGTCGACCGCCTGCTGCGGTGCCCCGGCACCGCCAACTTTCCGAACGCAAAGAAGCGCCAGCAGGGCCGGACCGAGACGCAAGCGCGGCTCCTGCACGACAGCAACACGCGCTACACCTGGCACGCCCTCGAGAACCTCGCCGCGGCACTGGAGACTGAGCCGCCGCAGCATGCCCGCCCGATCAAGCGCCAGCGGGATACAGGCGGCACCGGTGCCGCGGACCTCGAGTTGCCCGAGGAACCGCCTGAGCCGCTCGACGCCGGGCGCCTGCGGGAGCTCCAGGCGAAGTACCCCGCGGCCTTCGACCTCGCCCGCCTCGACAACGACGAGTCCCGGCGCGACATGGCGCTCGTGGCCCTCGCCCGGCGCCTGGGCAAGAGGCCCGCCGCGGCATGGCGGCTCATCATCAGCGTGCGCACCGACAACAAGCGGTTCCGCCGCGACTACATCGAGCGCACGATCGCGCGCGCCTACGCCGAAGACAACAATGACGACGACACCGACTTCGCGCCGGATGATCCGCAGCCCTCGTGGCCCGAGCCCGAGCCGCTCGTTGCTGAGCACGAAAAGCCCGCCCCGTACCCGATCGACGCCCTGCCGCCGATCATCCGCAATGCCGTGCTGAGCTATCAGGCCTTCGGTCAACAGCCGGTCGAACTCGTCGCCTGCTCGGCGCTCGCCGCGGCTGCGCTGGCCATTCAGGGGCTGGGTGACGTCGACCGCGACGGCGGCAACCTCGTCGGCCCGTGCTCGCTCTCATTCGTGATCGTCGCGAAATCGGGCGAGCGCAAGAGCGCCTGCGATAAGCGGATGCGGCGCGCCCTTACGGGCTGGGGACGCGAGACACTCGATGAGCAGGCGCCGCTGCTCAAGGCCGCCCGGCGCCGCCATGCCGCCTGGCAGGCCAAGTGCGAAGCCATGCTCGGCCGGATCAAGCGGATCGCCTACTCGACCAAGTCCGATCACGAGATCGAGGTCCAGCAACTCGAAAGCAAGTTGCTCGCGCTCGAGCAAGAAGAGCCGGATGTCCCGCCCGAGGTCGCGCTGTTCCACGAGGAAACGTCCCCCGAGCAACTCGCGATCATCCTCGCCAAAGGCTGGCCGTCTGCCTCGCTGTGGAGCGACGAGGCCGGGCTCGTGATCGGCTCGCACGCCATGACCAAAGACGTCGCGATGCGCTTCCTGTCCCTGCTCAATCGGCTGTGGGACGGCGGCGACTTCAAGCGCGAGCGCGTCACGCGAGAGAGCGTGCACCTGCGCAGCCGTCGTTTCACCTGCAGCCTCATGATGCAGCCGCATGTGCTCGACACCCTTACGACCGTCGGCGATGGCGTTGCCCGCAACGTCGGCGCGCTCGCGAGGTACCTGATCGCGTGGCCGGAGAGCACTATGGGCGCACGTCCCTACGCGGAAGGTGACCTCAACAGCCCCGCGCTCGCCGCCTACGATGCCCGACTCCGGGCCCTGCTCGATCTGCCGTTGCCGCTCAAGGATGGCGCCCTCGAGCCGCCCAAGCTCCGCCTGTCCGGCGATGCCTTCGCGTTCTGGCGCGAGTTCCACGACGATGTCGAGCGCGAGCTCGGTCGCCGTGGTGAGTTCGGCGATGTCTCGGACTTCGGCGCCAAGGTCGCCGAACAGGCCGCCCGCCTCGCGTGCGTCATGCACGTCGTCGAGCATGGCCCCACAGGCGAGATCGGCGCCGCCGAGATGCTGGCCGGCGCCAAGGTGGGGCTGTGGCATCTCCATGAGGCCCGCCGCGTTCTCCCCCGCCTCGCCCGCTACAGCGAAATCGACGACGCGCAACTCCTGCTCGACTGGCTCCAGGACCTCGATGCGCCGCCGGCGCTCGGCGATGTCTTGCGGCTCGGGCCCTACCGCCTGCGCAACAAAGAGACCCGCGATGCCGCCGTCACGGTGCTCGCCGAACATAACCTCGCCCGGGTCGAGCAGCGGGGCAACAACGCCCGGAGCCTCGCCCTCAACCCCGCGCTCAGGGAACCAAAGTGATGCCACACCGCAACATCAGCTGGCTTGCGCTTCAGAAGCAAAGCCAAGCCCTCGTCGGAAAGTTCGCCCGGGTGAAAACCAACTGCTTGTTGTCCGGCTATCACGGGCTCGTCAAGATCACCAGGGCCGAGGTGTACCACATCGGCGAAATTGGGCTTGAGGCCGTCAAACCGAATGGCTCTGCCTGCGAGATGATGCGCTACCAAGTGAGTGTCTGCCGCGACCAGGGCGCCGCCGCGGGTAGGTTCCGCCAGGAGGCCCGCTCATGAGTATTCTCGACCGCTGGCTCACGCTCCAGCCGTCCCGAGGGTTCGCAGGGCTCGCAGGTTTTCCGGGGCGCGAGAAAAACAGAGAGAGAGAGCAGAGAATCGAAAGAGTTTTTTCGTTCCCGGCGAATCCTGCGAACCCTCAGACGGGCACACCGCCATTTTTCGACAGGCCGACGAAACGCCCCCGCTGGATCGACCGTCCCGATGTCGTCACCGTGGTCGAGGACCTCGCCGACGAAGGCAAGATGCCCGGGCAGGTCTCCAGGCTGCTCGGACTCACACGCGCCGAGGTCGTCACTATCCTGCGCCGGACCGCGCGATGACCGCGATCGCTACTCATGACCGGAAAAAAGGCGTTGACTGAATCAACGCCTTTGCCCGGGTCTGAGGCGGCATGGCGGACGGTATATCCGCCAAAAGGCGCGGCTGGCCTTGGGTTTCGGGTCGGCACTTGACGCTACCCAACATCCCGTCCAACATATGCTCGCGATCCTATGGCGATATGGCCGCGACATGGACGCTCAGATCTCTGCCACGAATCGAAGCAAGATCACCAACGGGGTGCGGCACCACGTGCGTCCGGTACACGGTGGTCCCGACATGCGGACGCGGTCGGGCCGCCGCTGGCGTGATCTGCTGCTCGCCTTTAGCCGGCAACTTGGTCACGAGCCGCGCCCGGCCGAGTCGGCGTTGCTGCGCAGCGCGGCCGATCTGCAGCTGGCCGCCGAGCGGCTGTCTGCCGAGATCGCTTCCGGCAACCGGGGTGGCGCTGCTGACGAGGACCGTCTGATCAGTATCAATGGCTCGCTGCGGCACACGCTGCGGCAACTCGGCTTAGGCAGCGGCGGCGGCGAGCGGCGCGCGCCGTCGCTAGGCGAGCTCATGGGCGACTCCCGATGATCACGCCCGAGGCGCGCGAGACGCTGCTACGCGAGTTGCGCTGTGGCGCGACGATCGAGGTGGCGGTCGATACCGCGGGTGTGTCTCTTGACGACGTTCGATCCGATCCCGAGCTGCTCGAGGCCGCACGCGACGCTTTCGCGCTGGCGAGCGGGCGATTGCGCTCGAAGTTCATGGCGCAAGTCTTGCAGCGCGGCGGGGTGGCGGACGCACATCTCCTGGAGCGCGAGCTTGAGCGGCGAGTTGAGCTCGAGCGCAGGGTCTTCAGGGTCCGGACGCCGGAGGCGGGCGAGGGCGCCGGGCTGGACTCGTCGCTGTCCGCGATGCGCCGGGAGCTTGAGGCCGAGATAGCGGCTCACGAGCGAGCGGCGGCGGCAGGCCAGTCTCTGGCCCCGGCCGATGCCGGATCGCTTGCTGTGGCGGACCCAGCGGTGCCGCTGGCGGCGGATCGGAGCTTGGTCCCGGTCGCGGCCTCGACGCCGATCACGGGCCCGATGGTCGACTTGGTTGAGACTGCGGTTCGGCGTTTCCAGTCATGGTGGCGTCAGCAGGGCCGGGCATGGTTTCGGGAGCGCGGGGTTGATTTCGCCGAGATCGAGTCGCCGACGCCGAGCCGCGAGGAGCTCTGGGCGATGGCGCGCGAACTCGAGCGTAGCGGCAGGCTGCCGCCGGGCTGCGAGGTCGTCGAGGGCGATACCGGCCTGCCGGCGATCTGGACGCCGATGGATGCCGGCCGGCGGCCGTGGGGCTGACGGTGGGCGGGGCGTTGCTGCTCGCGATGCTTCATGAGAGCGTGCTGCGCGGCGCGGCGAGCCCTGGACACGTGATCAGCCGGCTGTCTGGTGGGGGGCACCGGTGCTCATGCGGTGCGCTGCTTGCGCCGGACGAGAGCGGACGGCTGTTGGCGCCGGGGTTCTCGGTGGTACGCCGGCGAGCGGAGCACGCGCCGGTGGAGCGCAAGCTGCGGGCGCCGATGTTTGCTGACACGATCGACGACGACGAGACCGAGGCTGCCGCGGCGGCCTACCTGAGCGGCGTGG
Source organism: Geminicoccaceae bacterium (assembly GCA_050729115.1). Classification (GTDB taxonomy): domain Bacteria; phylum Pseudomonadota; class Alphaproteobacteria; order Geminicoccales; family Geminicoccaceae; genus JBKPNX01. Next base: position 10,766 of record JBOHKK010000157.1, read on the forward strand.
GCGAGCGGCTGGCGATCGAGCGCGGGGGCGAGATACCGGCCAAGACGTGGGCGGCGCCGGGCTGGATCATGGATCTTGCCGACAGGATAGCCTCGGGGCTCGAGGTCTACGCGCCCGCGATCAAGATGTTTCGACCGGCGCGGTCGAGAGAGCGGCACGATTTGGTCTTGCCGGACTGCTCTGGGTGCTATCGGCATTTCTTCCGCGACATTTTCATTCGCGATGATCTACCGCGGCACGAGCAGGTCGTGACGCTTGGGCACGAGATTTTCCATCACTATTGCGGGCGTCGTGGCATTCAGGGCAGCGAGCATGCCGCCGAGGCCTTTGGGCGGCATGTGGCGGCGTGGGCGGCGCCATGAACGGGTGCGACGTGAGCATGTATCTCGGCGACGGGCTGGTGGTCGCTGGTGGGCGGTTGATGAGAGTTGTGGAGAGGACGACGACAATGACGAACCGAAATGAAGTCAGGGTCGAACAACCGCTGCAGGGCCGGCCTGACTTTGTGGTGGTCAAGCTTCCGGATGGCCGGTTCAAGTACTTTGGCGACGGCCAGCCGTTGACGCACGCGGAATTCAACTCGCTGAATTCGCTGATAGAGCCAGAGCGCGAGCCACGGCCGGCGGACTACTTCACTGACGACGAGCGGGCCGAGCTCGATCACGCCGAGCTCGAGCGCGCGGCGGCGGATCGGTTGGCAGGGCGGCGGCAGGCGGCGTTGGATCGGGCGGGGGCGCGGCTGGCGCGGGCAGAGCAGGCGAGTTATCGGGCACTCGGCGAGCCGGAGCCGGGCGAGCCGGTGGTGATTGGCGGTGAGCCAGGTCCGCGCCCGGACCGGATGAAGGGGCCGGCGGGCGAGCTGCGCCGGGCCGAGGCGGATTTCGACGAGGCGCGCGGTATCCAAGAGGAGGCGTGGCGGGCGCGCGCTCGGCTGCGCAATCTGTTCACGACGAGGGCGCGGGCGCGGATGCCGCAGCCGGCGTTCAAGGGCGGCGAGACGTCGGCGCGGGTGACAGCGCAGAACTGGCGCGCGCGCTTGGAGGCGACGGGGAGCGGCGACGACAGTCAGCCGCTATAACGGGGGAGTACGATCCGATGATGTCCGACAGTCTACCGCGCAGGTTCGTGTTTCGGTCCGAGGAGGCGTTTGACGTTCTCTGGCCGATGGATGTCCAGGTTGCTTTCGGGCAGCGCTCGAAGCACTACCGGGCGCACGTGACGCACGTCGTCGGCGAGGCTTCGGGCGACGAGGCGCTGCGCGAGATGGTCGAGCGGCTGGTCACCGAGGGCAAGGCCGAGGTGGTCGCGGTGATGATCCCGTGAGGCGCTGCGACCGTGGCCACCGCTACCCGGATAATCGAAGTCGAGCGCCCGGTGGTTCGGACGCCGGGCTACAGCTTCGCGCTTCTCGCGAGGGATGAGTTGCCGGCGGCGGGCTTTGAGGCGCTGCGGCGAGCGGGCGAGGCGCTGATCGACGCCGCTCAGCGGCTCGACGATGACCGTGGCCGGCGCATTCTCGAGGCGACGGTGGCGATGCTGGCGACGGGGCTGCCGCGGGAGCGGCTGGGGGACTTCTCGACCGAGGAGTTGGGGCGGATTGTGACTTGGTGGCTGGCGCTGCCGGACAGCGGGCTACCGCCGGCGCAGGGGAGTTGCTGATGATGCTGATGATCACGACCGGCGCAGTCGAGCGGCCGAAAATCGAGATCGACGGCGAGGTGTACGAGTTGGTCGCGCCGACCGAGCTGTCGATCACCGATCACCAGCGCCTCGCGTCCAGGGGCCGCCGGATTGAGGCGCTGATGGCCAGGGACAGGCTCGAGACGTCCGAGCAGGTCGAGCTCGGCGTCGCGGTTACCGAGGCCTCGGATGTTCTGCTGCGCCATGTCCCAGCTGACGTCCGCGGCCGGCTGGCCGATGCGCATCGGCTGCAGGTCCTGGATAGCTTCAGCGCGCTGATGCTGCGGACACGGCTGCGGACCGTCGCCGGGGAGACGGCTCGTGCCTGAGCGCCTCGGCGACGCGCTACTGGAGCTCCGGACCGACGACCGGCGGTTCACCCAGGGGATCACCCGCGCCGAGCGTGGGGCGAGGCGGCTTGACACGGCGCTCGACCAGGCGGAGCGGGGCGCCGCTGGCCTCGGCCGTGGCTTGGTGGCTGCCGGCACTCAGGCGACGGCTGCGGCGGGGCGGATGGCGCTGCTGCGCGGCCGACTATCGCAGGTTGGGTTTCAAGTTCAGGACATCGCGGTCCAGTTGCAGGCTGGTGTCAGTCCCTTCCTGGTGCTGAGCCAGCAGGGCTCGCAGATGGCGAGCGCCTTCGGGCCGGT
>JBOHKK010000158.1:0-12976 GCA_050729115.1 Geminicoccaceae bacterium
GGCGTGGCCCCAGGGCGTCGCGAGGGCGTTCACCCGGATGATCGTCTCGCGCGGGCCGTAGCCGCCTGCCTGGACCGCCTTGCACACCTGCTCGCGCGCGCTCGCCTTGGCATCGGGCGCCACCGCGTCCTCGAGGTCGAAGATCAAGCCGTCGGCGGGCAAGCTCCTGGCCTTGTCCAGGGCCCGCGCATTGGACCCCGGCATGTACAGCACGCTGCGACGCGGACGGACGCGAGAGAGCACGGCTACCTTCCACTGGCCGATCGATACCGGATCGGGTGCCGATATAACGCCATCCCATGAGGAGCGAAACACCGGGGCTGCGGGAGCTGCCGGTGCCGGAGGTGAGCGGCGGCCGCGGACGCCGGCGAACAGCGGCGCTGCGGCGCGGTCCTGCCAGCGGGAGCTAGAGCAGCATCCGAATTGACGAGATCGCCGACTGGCGATCATCGTCCGGATAAAGCTGCTCTAATCAACTGATACCGATCCCACGAAGTCTTGATCCACGGGATCGGTACTGCGCGCGGGGTTGGTTGGCCGGCCGCGCGCCCGAGGCGAAGGATGATGCCGGGCGAACAAAGGTTCGAACTTTGTGAGCCCGGTATGAGATAGAGCAATTTTCTCCCGATGAGCGGAAGATGTCGTGATCCGCAGCGGGTTCGCCTCATCGGGAATTGCTCTAATACCAGGAACACGAAGTCTTGACCCATCGACCGCTCTTCTTGTCACCCCCGGGGCTCGACCCGGGGGTCCAGTCTGGATGCCCCGGTCAAGCCGGGGCATGACAGAAAAGACGCCCCCGACCCATCGGTCGCGACTTCATGGGGTCGGTATAAGCGGCGAGGTAGCGCATCACGGGTGGCGCGGCCGTCGGGCGGACGGGGCTCACGCCTTGCGTTGATCGAGCAGCCAGCGGTGGCAGGGCTCGGTGTTGAAGCGCCAGATGCGCTTCGGCCCGGCCATGACGTTCAGGTAGTACAGCTCGTAGCCGTGCGCGGTGCCGCAGGGGTGGTAGCCTCGGGGCACGAGCACGACGTCGCCGTCCTCCACGGCCATGCTCTGATCGAGCGTGCGTTCGTCGGTGTAGACGCGCTGGAGCGCGAAGCCCTGCGGCGGATTGAGCCGGTGGTAGTAGGTCTCCTGGAGCTCCGATTCGTCCGGCAGATTGTCGGTGTCGTGCTTGTGGCTGGGATAGGACGACCAGCCGCCCGCGGGCGTGATCACCTCGACCACGAGCAGCGAATGCGCCGGCTCGGTCTCGGGCAGGATGTCGTAGACGTGGCGCGTGTTGGCGCCCGCGCCGCGCACCGAATAGGCCACCTGATCGGGGCCGATGATCCGCGCGGCATGATCGCCGCCGCCCGGCGCCGAGCAGATCCCGAGCTCGAGATCGGTGGTCGCCAGGGCCTCGTAGCCGCTGTGCCAGGGGACGTAGACCGCAACCGGCTTCCTGCCCTCGAACGGGCCCATGCGATCGCCGATCTCGCCGAAGTCGCGCCCGCCCGCGCGCAGGCGCGCCCTGCCGCCGACCAGGACCAGGCAGGCTTCGCGCTCGCCGGTCGCCGCCTCCAGGTTCTGGCCGGCCAGCAGCCGGTACAGCTCGAAGCCGACGTGCCCCCAACCGGCGCTCTCGGGCGTCACCCGGTGGACCAGCCCCCGCGCGTCGGGCGCATGGTTCTTGAGCAGCAGATCGACCATCGGGTGTCTCCCTATGGACGTGGTTTGGCGTCGGCCAAGGTCTTCCATGACGCGCATTGCCGCCGGCGTCTTTCCTCTTAGGCCGCCTCGTCGGACCTCTTCGGGCACCGAGGACAGGCCGTCCACGAGCTATGAGTTCCTCGCGGTCGGCCTTTGCGTTATTTGTTGCTATCTCCTCCCAAGCAAAGTCTTTTCATAGCCATCTCGGCAAGCTCTGCCCGTTTTTTGAGGAACGTGGCGTAGTCACCAGCAACCATCTCGTCGTGGGGGATGAGGTGGCTTGCGAGCCGGGTCCGGATTTCCACCTCATCAGGGTCGTCGCCTGTGCGTCGTTCGGCGAGGTAGCGTTCCGGGTCCTTGTCAGAAATGTTCCGATTCGTACGCCACGTTACCAGGGCGCAGTTGAGCGCGCGGTAGATTTCCGAATCTGAGACTTCGATTCGCCTCAGATGTGCCGCGGGAAAAAGGTGGTGATATTCCCGCCGCGCTAGGTTGGCGCGGCTTACGGTGCTGCCGTCCGCCAAGTCGGATCCGCCCTCCCTAAGGGACAAAGCAAGAATGGCACGGGCCAAGCGGTCTTTCTTTTTCGGCCATCCAGCCGCGATAAGTTCGCTGATCTCCGGAAGGGCATATTGCGTGTCGTCGAGAATGGCCGGCCGCGACGCTGTGGAATCAGCCAGATACGCTCTTAGCTCATTATAATCGGCAAGGGATCGGGTGGCCGTGGCCCTCTCATAGCGCTTTGTGAAAAAGGCCCGCCACAGGTACCTTCTCAGGATCGACCGGGCGCGACCCTCCGCGTCGAGACCATCAGGCGCGTCCGCCCAAAGCGCCACCAGCATCGGGACAACGACATCCGTCGGAAGACGCCCGGCATCGAATATCCGTTCTTCTTCAAGGAACGCCGCAGCCCGCACCACACCCTTGTCATACCTTTGCCAATTACCAATGATCTGTGCCCCAAACTCCCTCGACATGTAACTCGTATTCGTTGGCGACCGGCCCTGAAGCAGGGCGCTGGCGGCAAGGGTCAGTTCATCCGGAGGATAGTATTCCGCTATGGCCGGGCAAATATCCTTAGTCTCCGCAACTAAGTCATGAAGGGATTTCCCCATGCCAGCTTCAACTTGGGCGACCACAATGTCATAAGTAGACAATGGTGCCGCAGATGTGTTCATCTTTATAAACACATCCAAGGCAGTTTCTTTCTTTGTCGCCACCGGCAGAGAGAGGAAAGGTAAGTTGAACGTCGCCAATATCTGGCGTATTTTCCAGGCTTCTTCCGAAACCAGTTCCCGCTCGTCGCCATCTTGAATGGCTTCTCTCGCCCATTCTCTATACCGAGCTAGAGCGTCATCACCGGGTGCGCACAGATCCAACGGGATCATGCGACGGAGCCACTGCTCCTTAGGATAGTTGGCCCAGAACGGCCGTCGCTCTGTGTCAGCATCTTTCCGCCAGCGAGCAATTGAATCTACATAATAGGCAATACCAGTTTCATCGTCAGGGGAGAGAAAGAAGAAGTACGTACGATCTTCATAGTTATTATGAAGTCCACGCCACAAAGCTGTGAGTCGTTGCTGGCCGTCAAGCAAATGCTCTGTAATGCGCTCACCGTCTTTCGGTGCGCCGACGAGGGGGCGCCATATGAAGGGCTCGTCGTTACCGATCTCGAGGACGAGGACCGCGCCGATTGGCAAGCCCTGCAAGATCGTATTGAACAACTGGGTCACGTTCGCATGGCTCCATGCCTCGAATCTCTGAAAGCGCGGAAGCACGGTTTGACGGGTTCTGATTCGGGTGAACCAATCTGGTAGAGATCGGTCTTGAGCGTTGATGGGCATATATCCTCTTTCTCCTTCCTTGCGGACACATGTTAGCGGGCCACCCCCCCATACGTCACGTTGGTTGTGCCAAGATCAGGTTGCCGAATGTGGGGCCGATCGCCGGCAAATACATTCGAAACATCAACGATGGCAAGGACGAGCGCTCGGGCTTCTGAATGGCCGAGCACCGTTGGTAGCCGAAGTGGCCAACTTGGCCGTCTTATATCGCGTGCTCCGGACAACATAGGGCTCGCAACTTCTGGCCGCGCCCGTCTCGTCCTCAATCCAACCGGACCGTCTGGCCGGTGGCCATGCTCTCGAGCGCGGCATCGGCGAGGCGCAGCGCCTCGCGGCCGTCGCGGTAGCCGGCAAGCGGTGCGGTGCCTCCCTCGACGCAGTCGACGAAGTGGTCGATCTCGGCGAGGTAGGCCGGCGTGTAGCGCTCGATGAAGAAGTTGAGGACGGGATCGCGCGCCTCGGTGGCGGCAGCGCCCCAGAACGAGATCGTGGTCGGGCGCTGATTGCCGGCCTGGAGCATGCCGCCCTCGCCGAACGCCTCGAGCCGCTGGTCGTAGCCGTACGCGCTGCGCCGGCTGTTGCTGATCTGGCAGAGCGCGCCGCTTTTCGCGACCAGCGTGATCATCGCGGCATCGATGTCGCCGGCCGCCGCGATCGCCGGGTCGACCAGGTTGGCCCCGGTGGCGTGCACCGCCTCGATGTCGCCCATGAGATAGCGGGCCATGTCGAAGTCGTGGATGGTCATGTCGCGGAACAGGCCGCCCGAGGTCGCGATGTAGGCAACCGGCGGCGGGCCGGGGTCGCGGCTGGTGATGATGACCTGCTCGAGCTTGCCGATCTCCCCGGTCTGGATGCGGCCGCGCAGCGCCCTGAAGGAGGGGTCGAAGCGCCGGTTGAAGCCGATCATGATGGTGGCGTTGCGGTCCTCGATGCGCGCCCAGGAGGCATCGACCTTGGCGAGATCGAGGTCGATCGGCTTCTCGCAGAGCACCGCCTTGCCGGCCTCGACCGCGCGCACCAGCAGATCGAGATGGGTGTCGGTGGAGGACGCGATCAGCACCGCCTCGACGTCCTTGGCCGCCAGGACCTCGTCGACCTCGCTCGCCCGGCGGGCGCCCGTGGCATCGGCGGCGGTGGCTGCGGCGCCGGCGACGACATCGTAGACATACGCCAGATCTGCCCGCGGGTGGCGCGCGAGATTGAGCGCGTGCATGTGGCCGATGCGGCCGCAGCCGAGAACGGCGAATTTGACCATCTGAGGCTACTCGCTGGGGACCGCGGGCGCGGTCGCTTGGGTGCTCGAAGAGCCGCCGCCCGAGCGGGCGCGCTCCCAGGCCTCGATCAGGCTCGCGTAGGCCCTGGCCATGCGCGCCGTCGCGGTCTCGTCGTCGATCTCGCCCCGCATCCACGCGCGCGCCGGCTCGCCGAAGATGGTGCGGCCGATCGCGAAGCCCTTGCAGACGCTCTGGCGTGCGGCCAGCGCGAAGCTCGCCTCGAGCTCGGCCTGCGGGGCATCCAGACCCAACAGCAGCACGCCGCGGCAGTACGGATCATGGCGCTCCATGGTCGCGGCGATCGCGTCCCAGGCTCTTTGGCTTCCCGGATCGGGCAGCTTCCACCAGTCGGGAAAGATGCCAAGCGCATAGAACCGGCCCTGCGCGCGGGCGAGCGTCGTATCGTCGACCGGCGCCTCGGAGCGGCTCGGGATGATCTCGAGCAGGAGCTCGTGGCTGGTCTGGCGGGCGGCATCGAACAGGCGGAGCACCTGCGCCTCCTGCGCCTCCCTCAGCGCCTCCGGATCGTGCGGGTGGTAGAACACCAGGCACTTGACGCAATGCGCCGTCGGCCATTCGCGAAGCGTGCAGCCGACGTCCGCCCCGCCCTCGAAGCGAAGCGGGATGGCGCCCGGCAGCTCGATCGGGCGGCCGATCCACATGCCATCGCCGGTGGCATCATCGAGCGCCTCCGGGCCGAGCCGGCCATCCAGCAGGATGCCGAAGTCCGGGCGACCCGCGGCGGCTCGGCGCGCCGCCTTCAGGCACAGCTTCTTGAAATACGGGATGTGCTCGGCCGTGATCCCGGCGGCATCGGCCATCGCCTCGAGCTGGGCGCGATGGTCGAACGCCATCGCGAGGACCTGCGGCCAGGCGCACGTCCGGGTGGTCGACCAGTGGATCTGCTCGAGCCTCGCGTCCTTCCTGAGCTCCCTGGTGCTGGCGCCATGCTCGAGGAACCAGGAGAGCTCGGTCCAGGACGGGATCGCGGGCGCGCAGCCGTGCCGGGAGACCGCGAACGCGCCGCAGGCGTTGGCGTACTTGCAGCAGGTCTCGATCGGCTCGTCCCGCAGGTAGCCGCGCAAAAAGCCGCTCATGAAGGCGTCGCCGGCGCCGAGCACGTTGAACGCCTCGACCGGGAAGGCGGGGCCCTTGATGCCCTGCTCGAGGTCCTCGGGAATGGCGCGATCGAATACGACACAGCCCATCGGCCCGCGCTTGAGCACGAGCAGCGCTTCCGGCGCCAGCTCGCGGATCCTGCGGCAGGCCGCGAGCGTGTCGGTCGAGCCGCCGGCGATGTGCACCTCCTCCTCGGTGCCGACGATCACGTCGCACGCGGGCAGGAGGCTCTGGAGATGCGCCGAGACGCTGTTCGAGGCGACGAAGCGCTCCTCGCCGAGACCGTGGCCGGTCAGCCCCCAGAGCACCGGCCGGTAGTCGACATCCAGGATCACCCGGCCGCCGTGCGCCCTGGCGACCCGCATCGCCTTCCGGCTCATCGCATCGAGGTGCGCCTTGGAGAAGTGCGTGCCCGAGACCAGCACCGCGCCCGCCGACGCGACGTAGGCCTCGTCGACGTCGTCCTCGGTGAGCCAGGCATCGGCGCAATTGTCGCGGTAGAAGATCAGGGGGAAGTTGTGCTCGTCGCGGATGCCGAGAATCACCAGCGAGGTCAGCCGCTCAGGGTCGGTCTTGATGCCCCGGACGTCGACCCCCTCGGCGCTCACCTGCTCCTTTATGAAGCGGCCCATGTGCTCGTCGCCGACCGCGGTGATCAGGCCGGATCTGAGCCCGAGCCGGGCGGCGCCGACCGCGATGTTGGTCGGGCAGCCGCCGACGTACTTGGCGAAGCTCGCCACCTCCTCGAGCCGGCCGCCGACCTGCTGGCCGTAGAGATCGACCGAGGAGCGGCCGATGCAGACGACGTCGAGCGACTTGGCCATCAGGGTCCTCGCAGGACGTCGGGTCAGACCGGAAGCCTGGCGATCTCGCGGTCGATCCAGTGCATGCTGCTCTCGAGCGCAGCGCCGATGTCGCCCGTCGCATGGACGCTCGGGGCGAACGCCTCGAACGCGTAGGGCCCGTCGTAGTCCTCCATCAGCGCGACGATCTGGCCGATGTTGCCGAGGATGTCGTCCGCGCCGACCAGTTCCCGGTGCTCGTCGCGGAGGCGCTCGAGCGGCAGATTCTCGTCGACTCCCGAGAGGTGCACGAGCCCGGTCCATTCCGGGAACATGCGCGCCTCGGCGGTCAGATAGTGGTGGAACGTGTCGTGGACGATCCGGAAGCGCTCGGCGAGCCCCTGCTCCTCGATCGCCTCGACGGCATCCGCCTTCAGGCGCAGCGAGCTCTCTGCGAAGCCGAGCGGCTCGATCATGCCGACGATGCCGGCCTCGGCGAGAATCGGCGCAAGCGCGCGCAGCGCGTGCCGCAGGTTGCGCTGCCGCTCGCTCTCCGAAGGGCGATAGCTCGCGTCGCCCACCGGGCAGAGCACCACCGCCTCAGCGCCGCAGTCGCGGGCATAGCGGGCGAGCGCGATCGCCTCGCTGGCGCGCTGATCGTTCCAGTCGTTGAAGCGCTGCAGCGCGTTGATCGCGCGGATGCGCACGCCGCCGGCCGCTGCCTCGTCCCGGATGCGGGCGGGGTCGGTGCCGTCCGCGATGGCAACGCCCGGGAGATCGTTGCGGATCTCGACCTGGTCGAGCCCGAGCGAGGTGGTCAGCTCGACCAGCTCGGCGAAGGTCTTGCGTGGCACCACCATGTGGTTGATGGCGAAGCTCAGCAGATGGCTCACGTCGGTTGCTCCCGGAGTTCATACTCAGGCCGCGGCCTCGCCGACCTGACGGCCGCCGTCGCGGATGATGTGCTCCAGCTCCTCGGCGGTCATCTCGTGCTTTTGGACATCGGCGACCTTCTCGCCGTTCTCCATGATCACGACCCGATCGGCAATGCGGTGCACCTGAAAAATGTCGTGGGTGATGTAGATGACCAGCAGGCCCTGCTCGCGCAGCTGCTGGGCGATCTCGTTGACGTGCTCGCGCTCGCGCACCGAGAGGTGGTTGGTCGGCTCGTCCATGATGATCACGCGGTTCTTGAACTCGACCGCGCGCCCGATCTTGACCGACTGGCGCTCGCCGCCCGAGAGCAGCGCCACCTCGTCCTCGACCGAGACGTTGCTGCGCAGGCCGAAGGCGCGGATCACCTTGGTGCTCGCCTCGTTCATCTTGGCGAAGTCGAGGAAGGGAATGCCGAGGAGCTTCCGCGTCGGCTCGCGCCCCAGATAGAAGTTGCGGGCGATCGTGAGGTTGTCGCACAAGCCCACCGCCTGCTGGATGGTCTCGATGCCGAGCTCGATCGCGAGCTTCGGGTGGAAGCGCGTGATCTGCTGGCCGTCGAAGAACACCTCGCCCGAGGTCGGGGCATGGATGCCCGAGAGCACGCGGATCAGCGTGGTCTTGCCGGCGCCGTTGTCGCCGACCAGCCCGACCAGCTCGCCGGCGTCGAAGTCGACGCTGACGTTCTTGAGCGCGTGGAAGCTGCCGAAGTAGAGCTCGATGCTCTTCATCTCGATCAGCGGGCGGGTCGCGGATGCCATGGGTTGCCTCCCTGGATAGCTAGCGCCGGCGCACGGCCCAGGCGCGCAACTGATTGTCGCCGAGCAGGGCCGCGATGACCAACCCGGCCAGCACCATGAGATAGAACTGCGGGCTCACGCTCATGATCACGAGATAGCTCTGGATGCCGGAAAGGATGAAGGCGCCGGCGAGCGCGCCGATGATGCTGATGCGGCCGCCGGCGAGCAGACAGCCGCCGACGACGCAGGCCGCGATCGCCTCGAGCTCCATCATCCGCCCGGTGGTGCCGTCGGCGAAGCCGATCCTGTTCGCCGCCAGCACGCCCGCGAACGCCGCGCAGGCCCCCGCGAGGACGAAAGCGAGGAAGCGCACGAAGCGCACGCGCACCCCACGGGACAGCGCGCTCTCCTTGTGGCCGCCGATCGCCAGAAGCTGATTGCCGAACGGCGTGTAGAACATGGTCAGATGCAGCGCCGCGAGGACCAGGAGCATCCACAGAATCGAGTTCTGATAGCCGAAGATCGTGCCGCTGCCGAACCAGTCGTACAGCGCCAGGCTCTCGCGGGTCGCCGTGTCGATCTGGAACGGCCAGCCTTCGCTCAGCATGTAGGCGAGGCCGCGGAAGATGAACAGCGTGCCGAGCGTCACGATCAGCGAGGAGACGTCGAGGTAGGACGCGATGTAGCCGTTGAACGCGCCGATCGTGCAGCCGGCCGCGATCGCCAGGACGACCGCGGGCAGGACGCCGACCAGCGGCGCGGTCCCGAGAAAGACGAAGGCGCCCATGCCCAGGATCGAGCCGATCGAGATGTCGATCTCGCCGGAGCAGATGACCAGCGCCTCCCCCGCGGCGAGCAGCGCCAGGATCGCGGTCACCTGCAGGATCGACTGGAGGTTGCCCGCATTCAGCCACACCCCGCCCGAGGTCGCGGCGAAGATGACGATGAGGGCGAGGGCGACGATCAGGGCGCCGGTCTCGGGATGGCGCGAAAAGAGCAGCGCCAGGCTCCGCTTCTTCGCGGCCGGCGCTGTGCTGATGGTGTCGGTGGTGGTCGACATGAGGTCAGCCGTTTCGAGGGGGTTCAGGCAGCGGCCGGACGCACGCCCCTGATCCAGTTCTCGACCAAGCGGTTGAAGAGAACGGCCGCGATCAGGAGGATGCCGACGAAGGTGATGAACCAGGAGGACGGCGCGCCGATGCTGATCAGCTCGTAGCGCACCGAGACGATGATCAGCGCGCCGAGCACGGCGCCGAGCACGGTGCCGCGACCGCCGGTCAGCGCGCAGCCGCCGACCACCGCCGCCGCGATCGCCTCGAGCTCGTACTGGAAGCCCATCGTGACGTAGGTGTTCGGCTTGTCGGCGATGGTCAAAATGCCGGCGAACGCGGCGAGCATCGAGCAGAGCACGAAGGCGCGGGTCTTCACCCGCACGGTGTCGACGCCGCGCGACAAGGCGCTCGGCTCGTCGTTGCCGACGGCATAGAGGCGGTTGCCGAACGGCGTGCGCGTGAGCGCCCAATGGAACACGACGGCCGTGATGACGAGCAGCACGACGCCGTTCTCGAGCCCGAGCCACTGGCCGCCGAAGGTCTGGACCAGCCAGTTGGAGCGGGCGTCGCGCGCCAACGAGGGAATCGAGCCGCCGGACCAGAGATAGATCACACCGCGATAGAAGAAGAGGCCACACAGCGTCACGATCATCGACGGCAGGCGGCCGCGCAGCACCAGGAGCGCGTGCAGGAGCCCGATCGCCGCGGCGCCGAGGAGAGCCAGCACGACCGCCGGAACGACCCCCACCTCGCGCTCGAGCAGGATGAAGCCGATGCCGGCGAGGCCGTAGACCGAGCCGACCGAGAGATCGACCTCCCGCGCGATCAGGAGCAGCGTCTGACCGATCGCGACGAAGGCCAGGATCGCCGAGAAGTGGATGATGTTGTTGATCGTGAACCAGGTGAGGAAGCCCTCGCGATCGGCCAGCACGTAGACGATGAGCAGGACGGTCGCGATCAGGATCGCCCCCAGATCGGAGCGCTTGCGGAAAGCTGCGAGGATGGAAGCGCCGGACATGGCAACCCGCCCGTAGCCGGAATGGGAGGAAGTCGGGAGCCGGGCTTCCCGGGACCGCGGTCCCGGGAAGTTCCGCGTAGAGACTACCAGGCGGCGGCCTGCTGCTCCCAGGCCTCCTCGCCGAACACGCCCTTGATGAAACCGATCCACTGCTCGGCCGTGGAGGCGTCGACGATCACCGGCCCGGTCAGGATGTCGCCGGCGGGTTTGTAGCCGAACTCCTTATTCCAGTAGAGCCACGCCATCGGCTCGAAGCCCTGGAGCCAGAACCCCTGGCTGTGGGTCGAGAGCAAATAGCCCTCCTGGACGCCGGTGAGCGAGATCGGGTTGGCGTCGACCCCGATGATGGTCATGCCCTCGGTATCGACGTCGGGGCTGCGGCCGAGCTCGTCCGCGACCCGCCAGACCGTCGGGCCGGAATCGCCGGTCACGGCGTAGACGTAGTTCACGTCCTCGTTGCTCTGCAGATAGGCGGAGAGGATGTTGGACGCGCGCGCCGGGTCGGCATCGGTGGCGAGCGTCTCGGTCTCGATCCCGGCCGCCTTCATCGCGTCGGTCATGCCGGCGCAACGGGCGGCGAGCCCGGTGTGCGCGGGATCGGGATTGGCGCAGAGCACCCTGGTCGGCTGCGGCACGGTGCCTGCCTCGGCCTGGCTCAAGGCATGCTCGCCCGCCTGCAGGCCGGTCTGGTACTCGTCGCCGCCGACATAGGTCAGGTAGTCGATCTTCTCGGGCTGCGGCCGAGGATCCGAGACGTTGAAGGCGACCACCGGGATGCCCTGCTCGATCGCCTTGTTGATCGCGCCCTCGAGCGCCGCCGGCTCGGTGATCGCGACGGCGAGGCCGTCGGGATTGCTGGCGACCGCCTGCTCGATCAGCTGGATGTACTTCTGCGTGTTGTACTCGCTGGTCGAAAGGTACTCGGTCTCGACGTCGGGAAACTTCTCCTCGAAGACCGGAAGCGAGAGCTCGAACCATTTCGAGTTGGAATCGTTCGGTCCCATGTGGGAGACCATGACGAACCGGTACTTCTTGTCCTGCGCGTCGGCAGTGTCCATGGTCACGCCATAGCCGGCAATGATGGCGCCCACCGCAAGGGCAGTCTTCAAACGCTGCATGTCAGCCTCCCGAGGATCACGGTTGGCGGCTCGCGGAGCCGTCGTTTGCTGTGCCGCCCCCGAGCCTCTCGGCCTTTGGAATAACCTCTCGCCTCAAACACATCAACGGGTTTTTGACGTTTGATCGATTTTGATGTATCTCCCGGTGGTGGGGCAGGGCTGGCAAACCTCCTCGCCCTGTCGTAGATTCGGGTTGAGCGGCGGTTCGATCCACAGTGCCTCAAAAAGGTGGAACGCGTGACGATCAAACGAGAAGCCACGATCAAGGAGATCGCGCATCGCGCCGGGGTCGGTGTCGCGACGGTGGATCGGGTCATCCACGGTCGCCCCAACGTCAGGCCCGAAAAGGTCGATCGCGTCCGCAAGGCGATCGAGCACCTGAACGGCGAGCGGGACCGGCGCATGGTCGACCCTCATTCGAGCAGCATGCGCGTCGCCCTGGTCGCACATTCCGGGCGCTCATTCCTGCAAACCATGATGGACTCGGCCGCGACTGCGGCGAAGGAGCTGGCGGGCGCCCGACTGCACGCCGAGCTGCACGCGGTGGCCGAGCCCGATGCGCAGCGGATCGCCGGCACCATCCGCGATGCCGCGGCGGCTGCCCAAGGCCTCGTCGTGGTCAGCTTCGAGGACCCGCTCGTCCACGGCGCCGTGGACGAGGTGGTCGCGGGCGGCGTGCCGGTCGTGTGCGTCACCACCGACCTGCCGGCGACCCAGCGGCTCGGCTACGTCGGCATCAACCAGCTCCACGCCGGGCGCAGCGCCGCGCACCTCATGGCGATGATCCTCGGCCGCCCTGAGGGCGACGTCGTCATCTCGGTCGGCAACACCTTTCGTTGCCAGGCCGAGCGCGAGATGGGCTTCAGGTGGTACCTGCGCGAGCGTTGCCCCGGGCTCGCGGTGCGCGAGATCGTGGATGTGCGCAACGACCCGGACGTCGCCTTCCACGCCATCAAGAAGGCGTTCGCCACCAAACCGCACCCGCTCGGCATCTATGCGGTCAGCGGCGGCAACCTCGGGATCGCCCGGGCGCTCGCGGAGCTGGAGCTCGACGCGCCGCCGATCTTCATCGGCCACGAGCTCAACCCCAACTCGCGCCAGCTCCTGCTCGAGGACCGCATGCACGCCGTGATCGACCACGACACCGTGAGCGAGATGCGCTGGTGCTTCGAGCAGCTGCGGCGGCACCGCGCCGGCAACCAGGATCCGAAGCTGTTCGTGCAGCAACCCCCGCGGCTCGTGCTGCGCGAGAACATCGACTGATACCCGGCTCACCAAGTTCGTTCGCCCGGCATCATCTTCTCTTTGGGCGCGCGGCCGACCAGCCAACCCCGCGCGCTCGGCGTGCGGCCGACCAGCCAACCCCGCGCGCTCGGCGTGCGGCCGACCAGCCAACCC
>JBOHKK010000159.1:0-12931 GCA_050729115.1 Geminicoccaceae bacterium
GCCCGATCGAGGTCGCCGATGCCGGCGCTGGCCAGCGCGCCCGGGCGATTCCGGCCGCGCCGCCGGTGATCGGCGCGACTCCGCAGCGCTCTGGACCTCACCCTCCCGACCGGGCGAGCGTCACGATCGCGCGGACGATCGGGCTCGCGGCATCGACGTATCGGTCAATGATGTCGAAGTGGTGGGCGCCCGGGACCACGCTCAGCTCGGACGCCAAGCCGTGGCGGCGGAGATGTTCCGCGTACAGTTCCGTCTGGCGGATCCATCCCGCGGTCTCATCGCCGCCTACGAACAGCCTGACCGGGCAGCGGGCCCGCGGCGCCAGCCGCAGCGCGTCGTTGCGCCGCGCGATCTCCAGGGTGAGCCGGATCTCGGCGTTGACCGTGGTGTGCATCGCCGGCTCCGGATCGTAGATGCCGCTGCTCGGCACGGCGCCCTTGATCAGATCCGCAGGGCCTCCCCAGGCGGCCCAGTCGTGCGCGAGCGCCATGGCGCATAGATGGGCGCCGGCGGAATGGCCGGAGACGGTCAGCCGGTCAGGATCGCCGCCGTACGCGCGGGCGTGGCGCCAGGTCCAGGCAAGCGCGCGCAGCGCCGACTCGACCGTGCCGTCGAGGGTGACAGCCGGGCACAGGTCGTAGTTGGCGATCACGGTACAGATGCCCTCGCCGACCAGGGTCCTGGCGACGTGCGCGAAGTTCGCCTTGTCCTGGGCGCGCCAGTAGCCGCCGTGAAAGTACACGTGCACCGGCGCGTCCTTCACCCCCGGTGCCGGGAACACGTCGACCTTGTGCAGCGCTCCGTCCCCGTAAGCCACGTCCAGATGCCCGTCGAGCTCCGCGCGCGCCACCGCACTCCATGCGGCATGCCGGGCCTGATCGACCTCGAAGGTCGGCACCGAGGCGCGCGGATTGAACTGGACCTCGATCTCATCCGCGCTGTGGCGGCGCCAATCCATCGTCTCCTCCCCTGCACAGGCTCCGTCGTTCATCTATCTGTCTATCAGCCCCCTGGACCGGGGCATAGACGCGGCAACCCGGGAGGATGAGCGATCCAGCTGCTGACAGCTCTCGAGCGAGCGGTGCCGTGTGCGGTCGCGCTCGCCGCATGCGTTGCGGTAGCCGCGGCTGCCGACGACGACCGGCACGCCGAGGATCGCGCGCGCATGATCCAGACCATCGAGACGCACGCACAAAGCGCGACCGGCGCGCTGGGCCGCGACTACATCGATCCCAGGGTGCTCGCGGTCATGAACGAGGTGCCGCGGCACGAGTTCGTCTCCGCCTGGCACCGGGACGATGCCTACGACGACCGGCCGCTGCCGATCGGCCACGGCCAGACCATCTCGCAGCCGTTCATCGTCGCGCTGATGACCGACATGCTCGAGGTCGGCCCGGACGACGTCGTCCTCGAGGTCGGCACCGGCTCGGGCTATCAGGCCGCGGTGCTCGCCCACCTGGTGCAGGACGTGCACACCATCGAGATCATTCCGGCACTCGCCGGCGCCGCCGAGGAGCGGCTCGGGCGTCTGGGCTACGACGACGTCCGGACTTACACGGGCGACGGCTATTACGGCCGACGGGAGGCCGCGCCGTTCGACGCCATCGTGGTCACCGCCGCCGCGAACCAGGTGCCGCCCCCCTTGATCCAGCAGCTCGAGCCGGGCGGCCGCATGGTGATCCCGGTCGGTGGCGGCTTCGCCCTGCAGCACCTGATGCTGGTCGAGAAGGATGCCGACGGCCGCGTGCGCACGCGCCAGACGCTGCCGGTGCGATTCGTGCCGCTGACCCGCGGGCCGTAATGCCATGGATCTGGTGGCGACGCTCCCATCCCCTGTCATGCCCGGGCTTGGCCCGATGCTGTCCCGTTAACCTTTCGTTCATCATTGGCCTCTACCGTGTCTCTATTCGCTGGTCCATGCGACCCTGGCAGTCCGTGCGCCCTCGCCCAAACCGGCGGCGCGGATTCCCACGGTCGCATGGACCCTCCGAAGAAGAGTTGACCATGCAAAGGTTAACCTTCGGTTAATGTCTCGACGCGCCTCATTCCCGCCGAACGTCGCCAGGCCGCTGACATGCAGCCCGATTTTGACGACGCGGAACCGAACGGTCGTGGTCTTGGCCCGGGCAGCCAGACTGGCTGGGTCGCCGGGTCGAGCCCCGCCACCACGGTGCCCAAGCGTCTGCCGGCCGAGTAGCTCATGCGGCTGATCGCGGTCGGCTTGGTCTCGGCCGGCGTCCTCGCTTACGAGGTGCTGCTCGCGCGCCTGTTCTCGATCATCCAGTGGTATCACTTCGCCTACATGGTGATCAGCATCGCGCTGTTGGGCTACGGCGCGAGCGGCACGTTTTTGGCCCTCGTGCAGGGTCGGCTCCAGGCGCGCGCACCCGCGGCATTCGCCGCGTTCGCGGCGCTGTTCGGCGTCAGCGCCGTGGCGTGCTTCGTTCTCGGCGAGCGGCTGCCGTTCAATGCGCTCGAGCTGATCTGGGACCCGCGCCAGCTGCTCTATCTGGGGGCGCTGTACGCGATCCTGATCGTGCCGTTCTTCTGCGGTGCGGTGTGCATCGGCCTGGCGCTCGCCTGTTTCGCCGAGCCGGTCGGCCGGATCTACCGCGCCGATCTGCTCGGTGCCGGCCTCGGCGCGCTCGGCATCTTGGGGGTTCTGTTCCTCGTGATGCCGAGCCGGGCGCTGGAGCTGGTCGGTGCGCTCGGCCTGCTCGCGGCGGCTCTGGTCAGTCTCGGCGAGGCGGGCCGGCACGGCCGCCTGCGGGCGCTGCTCTATATTGCCGGCGCCGCGGCCATGCTTTTCGCGCTGCCATCGGCGTGGACCGCGCTGCAGCTGTCGCCGTACAAGGGCCTGAGCCAGGCGCTCCGCGTGCCCGGTGCCGTGGTCGAGGCCGAACGCTCGAGCCCGCTCGGCCTGCTGAGCGCGGTGCGCAGCCCCAAGATCCCGTTTCGCCACGCCCCTGGCCTCAGCCTCAACAACCTGCTCGAGCCGGCGGCGCAGATCGGGGTGTTCACCGATGGCGAGGGCTTGAGCCCGATCACCGCGTTCGACGGCGATCTCGAGCCGCTCGCGTACCTGGATTTCACCACCGCGGCGCTGCCCTATCACCTCCTTGACCGTCCCGCGGTCCTGGTCCTCGGCGCCGGCGGCGGCGCCGACGTGCTGCTTGCGCTGCACCACGACGCGCGCCGAATCGACGCCGTCGAGCTGAACTCGCAGCTGGTCGATCTCGTCCGGGACCGCTACGCCGAGTTTGCCGGCCATCTGTACGCGCGGCCCGAGGTCCGCCTTCACATCGGCGAGGCGCGCGGCTTCGTCGCGGCGAGCGAGGACCGCTACGACCTGATCCAGGTGCCGCTCCTCGATGCGTTCGCCGCCGCGGCCGCCGGCACGGTCAGCCTGAATGCGAGCTTCGTTTACACGATCGAGGCGTTCGAGACCTACCTCGAGCATCTGGCGCCGGGCGGCTATCTCGCGATCACGCGCTGGCTGAAGCTGCCGCCGCGCGACAGCGCCAAGCTGTTCCTGACCGCGCTCCGCGCGCTCGAGCGCCGGGGCGTCGAGGCGCCCGCCCGCCAGCTCGCGCTGATCCGCAGTTGGGAGACCACGACGCTTTTGGTCAAGAACGGCCCGCTCACGCCCACGGACATCGCAAAGATCCGCGCCTTCGCCGACGCGCGCTCGTTCGATCTCGCCTGGTACCCCGGGATCGCCGCGAGCGAGGCCAACCGCTACAACCTGCTGCAGGAGCCGTACTTCTTCGCGGCGGCAAAGGGGCTGATCGAGGACCCCGACGGCTTTCTCGCGCGCTACAAGTTCGACCTGCGCCCCGCGACCGACGACCGGCCGTACTTCTTCGACTTCTTCAGGTGGCGGGCGCTGCCCGAGCTGTGGACGGTCGCAGCGCAGTCGGGCGGCGCGCTCCTCGACTGGGGCTATCTGATCCTCGCCGCCACGCTCGTGCAGGCGGCCTTCTTGAGCGTCGTCCTGGTGCTGCTGCCGCTTTGGCTCGGCATAAAGACGAGGCCGGGCGCTGGTCTGTGGCGCATCGCCCTGTACTTCGGCGCGATCGGCCTTGCCTTCCTGTTCGTCGAGATCGCCTCGATCCAGCGCTTCACGTTGTTTCTCGCCCACCCGCTCTACGCGATCGGCGTGGTGCTGGCCGGGTTTCTGACGTTCGCCGGGCTCGGGAGCGGCGTCGCCCCGGCCCTCGAGCGGCGTCTTGCCGGCCGCCGGATCGAGGCGCTCGCGCTCGCGCTCGCCGCGATCGTCGCGCTCGCGATCGTTTACATCCTGGCCCTGCCGCCTCTGTTCGGTGCCCTGGTCGGGCTGCCCGATCTCGCCAAGATCCTGCTGTCGCTCGTCCTGATCGCGCCGCTCGCGTTCTTCATGGGCATGCCGTTCCCCCTGGCGCTTGCCCGCCTCAGGGCGAGCGCGCCGCAGCTCGTGCCCTGGGCCTGGGCGATCAACGGCTGCGCCTCGGTGCTCGCCGCGATCCTTGCCACCCTGCTCGCCATGACCTTCGGCACGAGCGCCGTCGTGTTCCTCGCGGCCGCGCTGTACCTCATCGCCGGCCTCGCCTTCGCCGGCACCGCACGCGCACCAAAGCCCTGACCCCGCCGGGATGCCAGCCCCATTCATTGCTGGTGTCGGGCCCCCCTGGAAGCAAAAAGGTTCCTGACACCTTTTTTACTTGACACCTTTTTACTCTGACACCTTTTTTCTGATCGCCGGGATGCCAGCCCCATTCATTGCTGGTGTCGGGCCCCCCCTGGAAGCAAAAAGGTTCCTGACACCTTTTTTCCACAACCGGGCCCCCCTGGAAGCAAAAAGGTTCCTGACACCTTTTTTCCTGACACCTTTTTTCCACAACCATCCCCAGAACTCGGGCACCCGATCGATAGGATAGTAGGAGTTATGGGCGGTGATCAGCACATTGGCATCCAGCAGGTATAGCACAGAAGCGTTCCTATGCGCCGGCCATGGGCTCCCGGGGCATCGGCCCCAGGGCCAGAGGCCCTGCGGGATTCACCATCGTTTGAACGTTCGCCGGTTTCACGCCAAGAATTTTGCCGGCCTTGGATGGGACGAGCGCTCCATCGGCCATCGTGCGCCGAACCAGCTCGATCAGGGCTGTCCCAACGCGGTGACGCCGCACCACGTAGTAGCTCGGCCCGCCTTCCTTCTCGCGGGCCCGCTCTCGGCGTTCCGCACGGGTCTGCAGCCACTTCTGCCTGAAGAAAGTGCCCAGACGGCTCCAAGCGTCCTTCTCGATCCTTCCCGTCTGGAAGAGCCTGTAGGCGACCATAGATCTGCTGAGATGCCTGTCCTCCGCGAAACTTGTGATACGAGCTTGCGTCGTTTCGAAATCCGTAGCGTCGTCGACCTGAAGGTCCGTGAGCTCTTCTGATGGTAGAAGGAACTCACTGGCCACCCTATTACAGAACTGTTCTATCGCGGCCTCGGCGAAAGCGCCGCTCACTCCCGTCTCGCCGAGCCAGAGATGCGTCAGTTCGTGCAGCAGCGTGAAGGACCAAGCCGCCTGTGCATCCTGATCGTTGATGATCACAAACGGTGCGATCTTGTCAGCAAGCGCAAAGCCCCGGAATGTCTCGAGGTCGATGGCTGTATGATGGCTGCCGAGGTTGCCGATTAGCAGAACAAAGACGCCCGCTGCTTCAGCCCTCGCGCGGAGCAGGGTGAAAGCTTCTTCCGACGAGTTTGCGGACCGGAAGGCGTCGAGGCTGATGCGCAACGTCTTCCGGATGGATGCCAGCAACGCCGGAGCGCCATCGGTCATCCTCATGGAGCCCACAAATGGGAGCGGCTCAGCCTCCTCCTCGTCTTCCAAGAGCGCCCGAACCATGCTCTGGCGTGCGCGGACATCGCGAATCAGAGCGTCGAGCAGGGCCTCCGCAGCATCCGAGTGTCCCTCAGGAAGGGTCCGGAAGTCCCGGCCTCTTTCGCCCTTCCGCGGCGGCGCGGACATGTAGAAGGTCACTAGCGGGCGACGATATTGTTTCGCCATCTTCAAAAGCAGCGGCCGGGTTGGCTGAGTACTGCCAGCTTCCAGCGCGGCGAGACGGTCGACGGCCGCGACGCCGCGAGCGTCACGAATGCCAAGCTTTCTCACCGCCTCTTCGGGGGTGAGGCTTGCCGTCTCACGGGCCCAGACCAGTATTTCGGGGTTTATCCGAGGCATACGAGGTCGCTTCAGCTGGCTCGCGGCCCCGGATATGTGAAGCTATCGCCAGTTGCGACTCGCCCTCGGCTCGCGATCGCGCTCATGTGGTTTCCTCCCTGCGGGGCGCTGTCTGGTGCGGCAGGGTGGCTGGTCCGTACGGCTCGCCGTTCTTCCTGACGAAGACCTGGGCGCCGTCCCGGTGCCGGACCGCCATGTCGATGTCGGAATAGTCGCACTCGTCGACGTCGTCGTGGCGCGTGCCGACCTCGAGATAGACAGCCGGCCGGTCGGTGCGGTTGATCAGGTGATGGCCGTCCGGCTTGCCGGCGGCAAAACCCGCCGCCATGCCCGCGCGCAGGATCTGCTCGCCGGCATCGGTCACCAGCGTGAGCTCGCCTTCGAGGACGTACACGAACTCGTCCTCGTGCGTGTGCCAGTGGCGCTGCGAGGACCAGCAGCCGGGCGGCAGCAGGGCCAGGTTGACGCCGAACTGGCCGAGACCGAGGGCGTCGCCGAGCGGACGCTTCTGCCGGGCTTCGACCTCGGCCCGGAACGGCGCCGGGTAGCTCGAGCCCCGGCGCACCGGCACGGTCTCCGGGTCGAGCGCGGGTGTGCGCAGCTTGGGCTCCATGGCGACGTGACCTCCCTGCGACAATCCTTCGGTTGATTAGCGCCCGCGCCGCTCCATGTCGAGGTCATGGGCCCGGCGGAGCACGCGGGGATGCGCTTGTGGCGCGCCCGCCCACGACTATACTGCCGGCGCCGAATTCCAGGAGAACAAGCACGGCGGGACAGTGGCCCAGCGCCCTCTCGTCGTTTGCCAACAGGAGGGGTCCAGCATGGCAACGGCGCTCAAGGACTTTCGCATTCAGCTCTCCGATCCGAGCCTGTTCCGCGAGCAGTGCTACATCGACGGCGCTTGGGCCGACGCCGATGACCGCGCGACGATCGAGGTCGACGATCCGGCATCGGGCGAGGTGATCGGCACCGTGCCCAAGATGGGCGGCGCCGAGACAAGGCGGGCGATCGAGGCCGCGGATCGCGCGTTCAAGAGCTGGAGCAGGACCACCGCCAAGGAGCGGGCGAAGATCCTCCGCAAGTGGTTCGATCTGATGATGGCGAACCAGGAGGATCTGGCGATCCTGATGACCCGGGAGCAGGGCAAGCCGCTTGCCGAGTCGCGCGGCGAGATCGCGTACGGCGCGGCGTTCGTCGAGTGGTACGCCGAGGAGGCCAAGCGGGTCTACGGCGACATCATCCCGACCATCGCCGACAGTCGCCGGCTGATGGTGCTCAAGCAGCCGGTCGGCGTGTGCGCCGCGATCACGCCCTGGAACTTCCCGAACGCCATGATCACGCGCAAATGCGCGCCGGCGCTCGCGGCCGGCTGCACGGTCGTGGCGAAGCCCGCGAGCTTCACGCCGTACTCGGCACTGGCGCTGGCCGAGCTGGCCGAGCGCGCGGGCGTGCCGAAGGGCGTGTTCAACGTGGTCACCGGCGATGCCCGCACCGTCGGCGGCGAGCTCACCGGCAACGATGCGGTGCGCAAGCTGTCGTTCACCGGCTCGACCGAGGTCGGCAAGATCCTGCTCAAGCAGTGCGCCGACACGGTCAAGAAAGTGAGCATGGAGCTCGGCGGCCACGCGCCGCTGATCATCTTCGACGACGCCGACATCGAGGCTGCGGTCAAGGGCGCGATCGCGTGCAAGTTCCGCAACAGCGGCCAGACCTGCGTCTGCACCAACCGCATCTACGTGCAGGAGAGGATCTACGACGCCTTCGCCGCCGCCTTCACCGCGGCGGTGAAGGGCCTCAAGGTCGGCGTGGGCCTCGAATCGGGGGTCGAGCAGGGGCCGCTGATCGAGCCCGCCGCCCTCGACAAGGTCGAGCGCCACATCGAGGACGCTCGCGGCAAGGGCGCCAAGGTGCTCGCCGGCGGCAAGCGCCATGCGCTGGGCGGCCGGTTCTTCGAGCCGACGGTGCTGTCGGAGTGCACCGAGGACATGGTGATCACCCGCGAGGAGACCTTCGGCCCGGTCGCGCCCTTGTACAAGTTCAAGGACGAGGCCGAGGTGATCGGGCTCGCCAACAAGACCGAGTACGGGCTCGCCAGCTACTTCTTCGCGCGCGACGTCGGCCGGGTGTTCCGGGTCGCCGAGGCGCTCGAGGCCGGGATCGTCAGCATCAACGAGGGCATCTTCTCGACCGAGGTGGCGCCGTTCGGCGGCTTCAAGCACTCGGGCATCGGCCGCGAGGGCTCGAAGTACGGCATCGACGAGTACCTGGAGATCAAGTACGTCAACCTCGGCGGCGTCCAGTAGCGCCGGGTCGCCCAGGCTCCATCAGACGTCGAGCCGCCGGATGGCCGGGCCCCGCGCCCGGCCATCCGCTTCATGGCATGGCGTCCCAGTCCAGGTCTCCGACGAACCGCAAGACGAAAGCATGCCGGCGGCACAGCCGGGCCCATGGCACTGCGCCCTCGCGTGCAGGGATGCCGATCTATATTGTCGCATAGTGCCAATGAGGAGAAAGCCCTGGCACTCGTGCGGGTGCTGCGTGGCGGCCAGGTCACGCTGCCGGCCGCGGTCCGGCAGAAGCTGAAGCTCGCCCAGGGCGACTATCTCGAGGCCGAGGTGGTCGACAACGGCGTGCTGCTGAAGCCGGTCTCGGACGTCGAGCAGGAGAAGGCGTGGCAGCGAGTGGTCGAGGCGCCAAAGTCGGTTCGCTACATCGGCCCCGAGCCGCGGCCGAGCCCCGAGGAGGAGGAGGAGTGGCTGGCGGAGCAGATAAAGGCCGCGCGCCTGGAAGAGCGCGCCAAGCCTCGTCCTTGACACGACGGTGCTGATCAGCGCCTTCATCACACCGGAGGGCGTCTCAGCGAAGCTCGTCGAGCAGGCACGAGCCGCAGGCTTCACGCTCTGCCTCTCTCCCGAGATCATAGAGGAGCTGCGGAGCAGGCAGCTGCACCGGCGCAAGATACGGAAGAGCTACGAATATGCCGACGAGCGGGTGCACCAGCACTGCCGTGATCTCGAGGCAGGTTTCCGCCTGATCACCGATCTTCCCAGGGTGCGCGTCGTCGACAGAGATCCCAACGACGACATGGTCATCGCCTGCGCGCTCAAGACGCGGGCGGATTACATCGTCACTCGTGACAAGGACCTGCTTTCCCCTGGCGCCTACGAGGGCATCCGGATCGTCACGCCACGACAACTGCTCGTTCTGCGCGAGGATTCGGGCACCGGTTAGCTGGCGAACACCACAAGCGATCAGGCAGTCCCGCCGATCTTCACATGGCCGGCTCGGCCCCACCTTTCGCCTTACCCGAAGGGCGACCACGGTCTGCAACGCTGCTCAAGGCTCGGGGCGTCCTGGGCGACCACTGGCGTGAGCATCTTGCCCGCTTCCTGCTGCTGGGGCACATTTCTAATCGGGCAACGCAGCCAAGGGAGGCTTGCGATGAGGCGTCTTTGGGTGAGCGTCGTGGCGGCGGCGGGCTTGAGTGTCCCCGCCCAGGCGCAGGAGGCCGATATCCAAAAGGGCGTCCAGTGCGTGACGCTGTCGCAGCAGTTCGGCGATGCGGTCAAGACCGCCAAGGCCGACGACGCCGCCAAGAAGTCGGCAACCGATCTGGCCAAGCAGGGCGATCAGGCCTGCATGGCGCACGACTACGACGCCGGCCTGGACCAGCTCCGCCAGGCGCTGCAACAGATCGGCCTGAAACCGATCCGCTGAGCCATCCGCTCGGCCGGGTCCGGGCGAGCGAATCGGTTGAATTCCGCGGGCGGCGGGGCTAAGCCCGGCGGTGTTGCCACGCCTGGCAACGCCACTTGGGATGATCGGCCTTGGCGCATTTCGGCCTGTTCGTGATCGGCGGCGGCTCCGGCGCCGTGGCCTGCGCACGCCGGGCCGGCGCCTACGGCGCCAAGGTGGCCTTGTGCGAATCCTCGCGCATCGGCGGCACCTGCGTGGTCCGCGGCTGCATCCCGAAGAAGCTGATGCGCTACGGCGCCGCCTTCGCCGATCATTTCGAGGCGGCGCCGGCCTACGGCTGGCGCATCGGGCCGCCCGAGCACGACTGGCGCGCGCTGATCGCTGCCCGCGACGCCGAGATAGCGCGCCTGAACGGCGTCTACATCCGCATGCTGGACAAAGCCGGGGTCCGCGTGCTCGACGGCCGCGGCCGGATCGTCGGACCCGATGCCGTCGAGGTCAACGGCGAGACCCACACGGCCGAGCGCATCCTCCTCGCCGTCGGCGCCCGGCCGAGCCTGCCCCCCCTTCCCGGAGTCGACCTCGCGATCACCTCGGACGACGCCCTCGAGAACCTGGCGGACCGGCCCGACCACCTGATCGTGGTGGGCGGCGGCTACATCGGGGTCGAGCTCGCGACCATCTGCCACGCGCTCGGCGTCAGGACCACGCTGGTGATCCGCCGGACCGAGCCGCTCCGCGGTTTCGACCGCGACGTGCGCGCGGCCGCGACCGCGGCGATGAGGCGGCGCGGCCTCGACATCCGCTCGAGCACCACCGTCGACCATCTCGAGCGCGCCGGCGGCCGCCTCGTCCTGCACACGACCGCAGGGCCGATCCCGGCGGATGCGGTGCTGTACGCGACCGGCCGGGATCCGATCCCCAACACCCGCGACATCGGGCTCGAGGAGCAGGGCGTGCGCATGAACAGGGCCGGCGCGATCTGTGTCGATCCGACCTACCAGAGCAACGTGCCCAGCATCTACGCGGTCGGCGACTGCAGCGATCATGCCGGGGCGGGGCTGGACTCCGGCAGCTTCGATCTCACCCCGGTCGCGATCGCCGAAGGCCGGGTGATCGCCGAGACTCTGTTCAACGCCAACCCGCACCTGGTCAACTACGACACCATCCCGACCGCGGTGTTCGGCCTACCCGAGATCGGCATGGTCGGTCTGACCGAGGAGCGGGCGCGCGAACTCGGGCGCGACGTGGTCACCTACAAGACCAGCTTCCGGCCGCTCTTGCACACTTTGACGGGCGCGCCGGTCGAGGTCATGATGAAGCTCGTGGTCGACCGGGCGAGTGATCGCGTGCTGGGGTGCCACATGGTGGGCGAGGAGGCGGGCGAGATCATCCAGGGCCTGGCGATTGCGCTGACCGCCGGCGCCACCAAGGCCCAGTTCGACGAGACCGTCGGCCTGCACCCGAGCGTCGCCGAGGAGTTCGTCACGATGTATCAGGCCACGGCGTAATCGACGCCCAAGCACAAGAGGACGCCGTCATGGCGACAGATTGGAACCCTGCCGGCTGGCGCTCCAGGCCGGCCTCGCAGATGCCGGACTACCCGGATGCCGAGGCGCTCGCGCAGGTCGAGGCGCAGCTGTCCAGGTATCCGCCGCTGGTGTTCGCCGGCGAGGCCAGGCGGCTGAAGGAGCTGCTCGGCCAGGTGTGCGCGGGCAAGGCGTTCCTGCTCCAGGGCGGCGACTGCGCCGAGTCCTTCGCCGAGTTCCGTGCCGACAACATTCGCGACACCCTGCGCGTCCTGCTCCAGATGGCGGTGGTCCTGACCTACGGCGCGGCGATGCCGGTGGTGAAGGTCGGCCGGATGGCCGGGCAGTTCGCCAAGCCGCGCTCGGCGCCGGTCGAGACGCAAAACGGCATCGAGCTGCCGAGCTACCGCGGCGACATCGTGAACGGGCTGGATTTCCACGCCGGCGCGCGCGTGCCCGATCCGGCCCGCCAGATCCAGGCCTACGCCCAGGCGGCGGCGACCCTCAATCTGCTGCGCGCGTTCACCGACGGCGGCTACGCCGCGCTCACCCGGGTGCACAGCTGGATGCTCGGCTTCGTCGACCGCTCGCCCCAGGGCGCGCGCTATCGCGACCTCGCGGACCGGATCACCGAGGCGCTCGCGTTCATGGAGGCCTGCGGCGTCACCGACCTGACCACGCCGGAGATCCGTCGGACCACGCTCTACACCTGTCACGAGGCTCTGCTGCTGGGCTTCGAGCAGGCGATGACCCGGATCGATTCGACCTCCGGGCTGTGGTACGACTGCTCGGCGCATCTGGTCTGGGTCGGCGAGCGCACGCGGCAGCCGGACGGCGCGCACGTCGAGTTCTGTCGGGGTCTCGCGAATCCGCTCGGGGTCAAGGTCGGGCCGAAGACCACGCCGGACGAACTGCTCAGGCTTTGCGACATCCTCAATCCGGCGAACGAGCCGGGCCGGCTCACCGCCATCGCGCGCATGGGCCACGACCAGGTCGAGCGCCGCCTGCCGCCGCTGATCCGCGCGGCCGAGCGCGAAGGCCGCAAGGTGGTCTGGGCCTGCGATCCGATGCACGGCAACACCATCAAGTCGAGCATCGGCTACAAGACGCGGCCGTTCGATCGGATCCTGGCCGAGGTGCGCGGCTTCTTTGCGGTGCACAAGGCGGAAGGCACCCATGCCGGCGGCGTGCACGTCGAGATGACCGGTCAGGAGGTCACCGAGTGCACCGGCGGCGCCCAGGCGATCACCGACGAGGGGCTGTCGGATCGCTATCACACCCACTGCGACCCGCGGCTCAATGCCTCGCAGAGCCTGGAGCTCGCGTTCCTGATCGCCGAGGCGCTCAAGGAGGAGCGCGAGGCGCTGCGCGTCGCCGCGCAGTAACCGCTTCGGTCCTCGGCGCTTTCTTCACCTGACCTGGGCTAGACCATTTTCCCCTTGGGTGGACCCGCGGCCCCGGCCCGCTCCCCCTCCCAACCACCCACCGATGGTACCC
>JBOHKK010000160.1:0-12890 GCA_050729115.1 Geminicoccaceae bacterium
GGCCAGGGCGGCGCGCTGCGGGTCCGTCGCCGCGATCTTCGCGAGCTCGATAAGGCCCTCGATCAGCCGGATCAGGACGCTGACATGGCCGGTCGCCGCCTGCCGGATCTGGTTGCAGGCGGCGTCGATCAGGTCCTCGAAGGTGGGGCGGTCGGTGATCAGGCGCAGCGTCCCGTCCTTGTCGTGGATCAGCGGCGACCCCTCCCCGGAGCGCATGAGATGCGCGAGCGCGGCCGCCAGCCGGTCGATGCAGGTCATGGCGGTGCGCGGATCGTTGATCCCGGGCGACAGGGCGCGCACCGCGATCTCGACCAGGGCGTCGATCGAGAACTCGACGTCCTGGGTCGGGGTCCGCTTCGGGCCCAGGACCACCTCCTCCGCGGCGGCTGCGACCACCTGCTCGCTGACCCGCGCCTGCGGCCAGGCGTGCATCAGCGGCCGCTGTGCGATCACGAAGTGGCCGGGTCGGCGCTCGATCCGGATGACCAGGTCGTGCGCGCGCGCCAGGCTGAGCAGGGCATGGGTACCGATCGCCTGAACGTAGCCCCCCTTGGGCGCCGGGATGGGCGCGGGCGCCTGGGCCAGCAGGTCGGCGGGCACCGGCTTGGTCGCGGGCGCGGCGGGCTCGTGGGCGGCGAGCCGGGGATACCTGTGATCGAGCGCGTGGTTGAGGTCGGCATAGACCCCCGCGATCACGGTATCCGCCTGGATCGAGTCGGCGACGTGATGGATGAAGTAGACCAGCCAGCCGAGGCTGACGAGCGTGAGGACCAGAGCGGCGGTCACCGAGATGTGCGGCACGAACGGCTCGGCCCCGCCCTCGGTCACCGTCTGCAGCACCAAGAGCGCGTAGAGGAAGGTGGCGATGAAGGTGCCGAGCACCACCTGATTGATGCGGTCGCGCATGAAGCGGCTGATCAGGCGCGGGCCGAGCTGCGAGGAGGCGAGCTGCAGCGTCACCAGGGTCATCGAGAACACCAGGCTCGCCACGGTGATCATCGAGCCGGCGATGGTGGACAGCAACGCCCGGGCGCCGCCGGGGCCGACCGCGAAGGCGCGCTCGAACTGACCGAGCCGCTGGAGGCGGAAATGGTGATCGAGGCTCAGCGTGACGATGGCCAGGGCCACGGCCGAGGCGCTCATCAACGCCGGCACCACCCACAGCCCGGCGGTGAGCTGATACCACACATAGGCAAGCCAGGCTCTCAAGCGGACCTCCTCCGGCAACGGCGCCCGGCGACGAGCGCCGCAATGGAATCTAAGACGTCGGTCGGTATCGGACAGGCTACGCGGCGCCGGCCACTGGCCCCACATCGCATGGCGACAGGAGCCCACTGCTGGGATCTATCAAACCATCGATTACCGCCGTCTGGAAACCGTCACATATGTAATGGCTCTTATTGATAATCTTCTCATCTTCTATGACCCAGTTATGCGCCGAATGCGCTCCCCTAATTACGCAGAAATTGAAAATGCTTGAAGAATACAAACGGTAACCATTCTCCTGAACTTCAGCCAGATAAGCGGTGTCTACCGTTCCAACGATGTCCTCGCGAAATCGAATCTGCTCGCACAGCTCGCGCCGGATCACAAACGTCGCGCCTGAGACGTGTCTAGCCCAACGATTATCCCGGTCTGGCGGGCGCAGAATCTTCCTGTCGAGTTTTTTCAAATAGTACATACAGGAGGCCTTGCCGACCAGCCAGGCACCTGTCCGCTGTACCGCTGTCACCTGCTCCGCCAAGTACGATGCACCATAGTAGTCATCATCGTCAAATTTGGCAACGATGTCGCCCCGCGCTGTTTTAAAGGCTGTGTTAAGACAGAATCCAACATTGTGTTGTTCATCAACAGATAGAATATCGATATTATCAAAGAGTCTCGTCTGCCCTTTGATCGCGGTTACATCGAAACTGTTAGAGTTTAGAACGATAATCAGTTCCTTGTTAGGGTACGATTGTCGCAAGAAATTACATAGTGACCATTGTAGTTGGCTCGGGCGGTTGGTTGCCAAAATGACAGTGACCAGAGGTGCTCGTGGATCAAGTCTAGCGCCTGCGGGCGACAACGAGGATACCATCAGGAAAGGCCCGGTACGCTGTCTGTAAAGTTCTAGGCTCTCCGTGACGAATCGCGGCAGCGGGACGGGCGAGAGCTCAGCCCCACGTGGCAGAGCACCGGAACCCGTGGGGGCCGCCGGAGGGCCGGGCAGGAGTTCCCGTGGTGCGGGGAAGGGCCGCGAAGCGGGCGGGAACTCAAGGTAACCGCTGGCTTTCCCATCGCGAACTCGCTGATGCCAGGCGCGGTAGCCTTCGACATAAGCCTCACGAGTGAAGGGACGGCGGAGGCTCCTGGCGAAGCGGCTCCCTGAGAACCCCAGGATCGGATGAGAAGTCTGCGACCGGCGAGACTGAAGAGCTTCGTACAGGGTTAGGGGAAGAAACTCGAGCTCGTCGGCAGCAGCAACGCACCGAACGCGTTCGAATAGCTCGCTGTCAGCGCCAGAATACCGGACCGCATCGAAATACCCAAGTTTGCTTCGCAAAAAATCCAATCGCAACGTGAGCGTGATTATACCCAGCCTGAAGACGCGACCGTTAAAGATCTGGTACCGGCCGAGTTCATCCCGCCGGTGCATGGTACTCCAGACCGCGACGATGCGCGAGTTCCTTCCCAGCGCCGCCGCCGTCATCTCAAGGCGATGAGCCAGCGAACGATCATCAGCATCTTGGAAGCCAATGTACTGCCCGGTCGCGTGTTGGATGCCAACGTTGCGGCACCAGAAGGGGCCCCGGTTCTCGTCAAGCCCGATCACGCGGATGCGATCGTCTTCGCGCGCCTTGAATCTTGCTATATCAGGGGTTCCGTCGTCGCTACCGTCGTCCACTATGATCAGTTCCCAGTTCTCGTAGCTCTGATCGCATATCGAATCGATGGCACGATCGATCGTGCTAGCGCAGTTGTATGCCGTCATAATGAGCGAGAACTTGTCGGTGGCCTCAATATCCTCTCGAAGCTGGTCGGCAGGTAGACGTGACAAGCCGACGATCCGGTGGGCGACCTCCTCTTCCCGAGACAATGAGGGATCCATCCAATTTAGCCCCGGTTCCACCTCGACGAAATAGGAGACTCCCGGGGCTTCTTTCGATGATGCCAAGGCATGGCCGCAATAGTAGCGAATTTTGGGGTTGCTCGGTAGAGCACTCCGCTCGATAGGTAGACGGGAGTAAACATGGATGCGGTCGACATTCGGCAGCAGATTTCCAATTTCGCGAAGCAGGTGTTCATGCCTCCGGGGTTGGTAAAGCAGGTTGGCGATCCGCCGCGTCGTAAGGCGCCTATGGCCTGCCAACACAGAATCCGGAGCTTCAAAGGGGCGCTCGATCTCAGGAAAGGGTCGGAACAGTGCGTCGCCTTGACCTTTAGCCCTACGATGCCAGGCTTCCGCGGACTTTAGGTATTCCAACCGCACTGCCCTGTTGATCTTTGGGCGCTTGCGTTTCTTGATCAGTGGTATGTCGAATGCTCGCAAGCAAGGCTCTTCGAGAAAGCTGAGATGCCGGCGCGGCAGCGCGGCCTTCAAGCGTCGGCGATACTCTGGGGCAAATCCGACCTGAACATCGTCGAAGAAGCCGACCTCGATCACCGCGGGGTCGAATGCGAGCATCAGGTCCGACAAACCGTCGACGAACTGCCCCGACGGGGCTCTCGCCATTTGCGCGGAGGCGCCATTCTCGATCATACGCCCCAATTGCCAGAGGAGCCGATGCGGCGCGGCAGCGCGGTGGCCTTCATGGAAGGCGATGAAGGCGCCGCGGGCCTGGGTCATGCCATAGTTCATCGCCCACGCGAGGCCCTTCTGGTTCGCCAAGCGGACCACTCTGAGGCGACCGTCTTCGCGCAAGAGCGTATCCAAAACGTCAAAGCTATCGTCCTCGCTGGCGTCGTCGACCGCGACGACTTCTATCTTCGAAAGTGATTGGTCGAGGATCGAGCGGAGCGCCCGTCGCAGCGTGCCTGCATCATTGCGCACGTAACAAACGACGCTCACCACTACGTCCGGAGGCGCGGCTTCCGCCTTACGACGGCACGCAGCGGCAAGTCGCTCGATCTCAGCGCGGTCCCCTTGACGAGGCAGGATGCGGTGTCCGAACGGGCGCCGCCGCGCGCGCAGATCGAACGCCCATGCCTGACGCAGGTCTGCACGGGACTGTGGGTCGGTCCGGGCACGCACGAGAGGGTCGAAAGCCTGTGCGACTCGATAGAGTGGGCCCGCCTCGAGACTCTCCCGGAGACGAGCGACGTGCTGCTCGGCGGCTCTCAGCTTGGCCTGGGCTTGACCGAGATCCCTCTCCAGCCGTGCCCGCTTTCTCAGCTCCGCGAGCCTTTCATCGGCCGAGCGCCTGGCGGCCTCACCACCTCGCTCCCTCTCCTGCGCAAGCTCGCCCTCCACGTGTTGCAGCCGGGATTGCGCCTCCCGGAGTTCGCTCCGTGTGCGCTCAAGATCGGCTTGCGCACGCTGAATATCGGCTTGTGTCCCCTTGAGATTGGCGCGCGCGCGCTGGAGATCGTCCTGTGCTTCCCGCAGGGCCTGCTCGAGGCAGACCCTTTCGCGATGCTCGGCCGAAGCCTCCTCGGGCTGACGAGCGACGGTGCGGTCGTGGACCTCCTTCTCCCGCCAGCGGCGCCGGTGCGCAGTCAGCTCGTCGACGCACCTGTGGCTGAACTTTCGATCCAACGCCCAGTCCGACTCGGAAACGCGATTTGAATCGCGCCTGGCGAAGAGGAACGTGGGGGTTGCGTTGAAGCAGTCCACGAGCGCATACCGAAGCGGCTCGAGGAACCCGTGCACTGCATCCAGGGCCTGTTGGTCGAAGGACTCCAGATAGATGAGCGGCCCATCGCGGCGAATCACCGCCTCGGAGCCGCGCAGCACGTCGAATTCCATGCCCTCGACATCGATCTTGAGTAGGCTGATGCGGTCGGGCAGCGCCAGACTGTCGAGGGGAAGGACCTCAAGGGAGCCGTCCGGCGTCGGTTCGATCGCGGCGGTGCTCAGGGACCGCGGCCCGCGCACGCGCGCGGCCCCCTTGGCGCGGGCGGCGCCGAGGGCGAACGGGAAGATCTGGACCCTGTCGCCAAGAGCGTTCAGCTCGACATTCTCGCGGAGCAGCTCAAGGTTAGGGGGGTATGGCTCGAATGCCAGAACCCTGCACTCGCACAGCCCCGCAAGGAAAATCGTATGCGTCCCCACGCATGCGCCTACATCAGCAATCAGCTCCGCCGGACGTACCCGGCGTCGAATGTCGTCGAGCATCTCCTGCTCGTAAAAGAGCCCGGTTTTCTTCATCTCGCGCAGGAGAGCATAGCGTTCGGACAAATCTATAAAGGAAAAAGTTCTGCTTTCGTGGCGGACCGATATTGTGCTCACAGTCGTAGTCACGGCCTGAGAACCCTTCTGCTGCGGGGCATTCTGAGGACCCGAACTAGGCCGAATCTCTGAGGCCTTTCACCGAAACTCACTGTCTTGGCAGGAAAAGCACACCGCATCGTGGTAGACTGGATGTGTGGGACCTCGACCTCCGATAACAGAGTACGGGAGATCCACCCGAGAGGGCAAGTGCCAGCAAAAAGAAGCGGCGTCGACTTCAAGTAGAACACCGTGCCTAGGTATAAACGCATTAGCAGGGCGGGTCGAGCTGACTTTTGCCGTTTCGACGACCTCCGAGAGCGTCACGGGGCGGTACTCGAGGCGTCCTTGCAGGGCATTGATCATCGAGGCGGTGGGTCGGAATGCGGCCCAGATCTGAGAAGCCACAGCGTGTCCCCCCTCCATCGCATTAGGCCGCCGGGCGCCAAGCGACAGCTCCCGCTGGTACTAACGTACGAGAGCGCGATCCCTTCCCTTCGAGCGCGCATCGCAGGAGGGTCACGCTCTGGTGTGGGGCGTCAGGCTGGATGACCCGTCGGCCAGCCGGTACGCCCGTCGCCCGGAACGGGGGCGCCGCGCTCGCCCGGGCGGGAGCCAAGCGACGGGGTGCGCGCCCCTCGCCATCTTTTGCCGGACGCGGATTCCGGCTAGGCTCGAGCAAGAGCGCCGAGGGGGCTCGGCGTGCGAAGGCGCGACAATCGAGGGAGGTCTCACGAATGGGTGCGATCAAGCTTCTGCCGCTTGGCGCGGCGCTTCTGCTCGCGGGCGGCGCCGCCCAGGCCGCCGATCCGGAGAGCTGCCGGACGGTCCGGTTCTCCGACGTCGGCTGGACCGACATCACCGCCACCACCGCGGCGACGGCCGCGGTGCTCGCCGGCCTCGGCTACCAGCCGGAGACCGAAATTCTTCCCGTACCCGTCACTTACGCGAGCCTCAAGAACCAGGACATCGACGTGTTCCTGGGCAACTGGATGCCGACCATGGAGGCGGACGTGCGCCCCTATCTCGAGGACGGCTCGGTGGAATCGATCGGGGTCAACCTCGAGGGCGCCAAGTACACGCTCGCCGTGCCCAGCTACCTCGCCGAGCAGGGGCTCGAGGACTTCGCCGACATCGCCGCGTTCCGGGAGCAGCTGGACGGCGAGATCTACGGCATCGAGCCCGGCAACGACGGCAATCGGCTGATCCTCGAGATGATCGAGGAGAACGCCTTCGGGCTCGAGGGCTTCGAGCTGGTCGAGAGCTCCGAGCAGGGCATGCTCGCGCAGGTCGCCCGGGCGACCCGGAGCGAGGAGCCGATCGTGTTCCTCGGCTGGGAGCCGCACCCGATGAACGCCAACTTCGACCTCACCTATCTCGCAGGCGGCGACGAGGTGTTCGGCCCGAACTACGGCGGCGCCACCGTGTACACCAACGTGCGCGCGGGCTATCTCGAGGAATGCCCGAACGTCGGTCAGCTGCTCCAGAACCTGAAGTTCACGCTGCCGATGGAGAACGAGATCATGGGCGCGATCCTGGACGAGGGTGAGACGCCCGAGGCGGCGGCCGCCGCCTGGCTGAAGGACCACCCCGACGTGGTCGAGACCTGGCTCGACGGCGTCACCACCTTCGAAGGCGAGCCCGGCCTGCCCGCGGTCAAGGCGCATCTCGGCATCTCGTAGCCGCGGGCGCGGGTGCCGGGGGCCGCCGCGCCCGGGCAAGCCCGCGCGCGTGAAACCTCACGCCTGCCAGGGATCGATGACGCCGATGCCGCAGCCCTCGAAATCCGCGACGTTTCGGGTCGCCACGCCGGCGTCTCGGGAGCGGGCAATCGCCGCAATCTGGGCGTCGAACTGAGTGATCGGCCGGCCGGCGCGGCGTCGGGCGAGAGCGATTTCGGCGTAGGCCTGCGCCGCCGCCTGATCGAATGGCAGAACACGCCCGGCAAAGTCGGTCGCGAACATCTCGCCGACGGCTGCCTCGAGGCCGGCCCGCCGCTTGCCCGAGGGCAGCAACCCGAGGCCGTAGAGAATCTCGGCCTGGGTCACCGTGGTCGTGAACAGGCTGCTCGCGGGGCGCGCCGAAATCCACGCCGCGACCGTCGAATCCGGTGCGGGCCGCATCATTTCCGAGAGCACGTTGGTATCGAGGACGATCACGGATCGAGATT
This sequence comes from Geminicoccaceae bacterium, assembly GCA_050729115.1. Taxonomy (GTDB): domain Bacteria; phylum Pseudomonadota; class Alphaproteobacteria; order Geminicoccales; family Geminicoccaceae; genus JBKPNX01. Next base: position 7,581 of record JBOHKK010000160.1, read on the forward strand.
CGGCGGGTCGCGCACCCACTCACGCCTCGCGGTCGGCAGCTCCACGCCGCCGAAGGGGGCGAGCCGGCGACGTATGGCCAGGCCAAGATCCTGCGGCGCGGCGCGGTCCGCGGCCAGGGCGACCCGCAGGATGTCGCGCGCCTCGTCCTCCATGGACCGGCCGTGCTTCGCCGCGCGCATCCGCAGATGCTCCTTCAGCTTATCGTCGAGGTTGCGAATCGTGATGCTGGCCATGGTTGTTGCCGTCAGCCATTCGGCAGGTCAATATCATCATTGATTGCGCCGGCCAAGCCCGGCCCATGCCCTGAGGGCGCTTCGGCAACGGCACGGTCGCGACCGGTTTGCGTGTGCCGGGAGGAGGTGGCTATGGACGACTGGCTCACGGCCTACAAGATCCCGCTCGGCGCATGGATCAGCGGCTTCGTCGACTTCCTGAACGAGCACGCGGCCTTCGCGTTCAACGCCACCTCGGACGGGTTGGGCTTTCTGATCGACGGCCTGATCGAGCTCATGCAGGCGACGCCGGCTCTCGTTCTGGTCGCCCTGTTCGCGGCGCTCGCCTACTGGCTGCACCGTTCGGTCGGGCTGGTCGCGTTGATCGTGCTCTCCCTGCTCCTGATCATGAACCTCGGCTACTGGGCCGAGACCGTCGAGACGCTGGCGCTCGTGATCTTCGCCACGGGCCTGTGCATGCTGATCGGGGTGCCGGTCGGCATCGCGGCGGCGCACCGGCCCTGGCTGTACACCGCGATCCGGCCGATCCTCGATCTGATGCAGACGATCCCGACCTTCGTCTACCTGATCCCGGCGCTGATCCTGTTCGGCCTCGGGGTCGTGCCCGGCCTGATCTCGACCATCATCTTCGCCATCCCGGCCCCGGTCCGGCTCACCTACCTCGGCGTCGCCTCGGCGCCCAAGCCGTTGCTCGAGGCCGGCGAGGCCTTCGGCGCGACCGGCCGGCAGCTGCTCTGGAAGGTCGAGCTGCCGCACGCCATGCCGACCATCATGGCCGGCCTCACCCAGTGCATCATGCTGTCCTTGTCGATGGTCGTGATCGCCGCCTTGGTCGGCGCCGGCGGTCTCGGCAAGCCGGTGGTGCGCGCGCTCAACACGGTCAACATCGCCCAGGGCTTCGAGGCCGGCCTCGCGATCGTGCTCCTCGCGATTCTGCTCGATCGCGTGTGCAAGCAACGGGGCGCCGCGCGCGCCCGGAGCTGAAGTGTGCCCGAGGTCGATTTTCGCCACGTCGACATCGTCTTCGGGCGAAGCCCGACGACGGCGCTCGAGCTTTTGGACCGGGGCCTGGGCCGCGAGGCGATCCTCGAGCAGACCGGCCACGTGATCGGCGTCGCCGATGCCACGCTCGCGATCGAGGAAGGCGAGATCTGCGTGCTCATGGGCCTGTCCGGCTCGGGCAAGTCGACCCTCTTGCGCTGCATCAACGGCCTCAACAAGGCGACCCGCGGCGAGGTCCTGGTCGACGATCCGAACGGCCCGATCGACGTCACCCGGTGCGATCTTGCGACCCTGCGGCGCCTGCGCACCCATCGGATCGCCATGGTGTTCCAGCAGTTCGCCCTGCTCCCCTGGCGCACCGTCGCGGAGAACGTCGGCTTCGGTCTCGAGCTGCGCGGCATGGCCAAAGCCGAGCGGGACCGGGTGGTCATCGACAAGCTGAAGCTGGTCGGGCTCGAGCAGTGGCGGGACAAGCATGCCCACGAGCTGTCCGGGGGCATGCAGCAGCGGGTCGGCCTCGCCCGCGCGTTCGCCACCGACGCCGACATTCTGCTGATGGACGAGCCGTTCTCCGCCCTCGATCCGCTGATCCGCACCCGGCTCCAGGACGAGCTCCTGGAGCTGCAGCGCGCGCTGAGGAAAACCATCATCTTCGTCTCGCACGACCTGGACGAGGCGATGAAGCTCGGCAACCACATCGCGATCATGGAGGGCGGCCGGATCGTACAGTACGGCGAGCCCGAGGACATCGTGCTCAATCCGGCGAGCACTTACGTCGCCGACTTCGTCGCGCACATGAACCCCTTGAACGTGCTGAGCGGCGCCTCGCTGATGACCCCCGTGCACGCGATCGCACGCCGCGGCGCCGAGGTCCTGCTGGACCGCGAGCAGCGGGTCGTGATGACGCTCGGCGCCGACGGCAGCCCCGGTGCGGTGACGATCGTCGACCAGCCCGGGCGCGTGATTGCCTACGTCGACGGTTTCGATCCTGCGCGCCTCGACCGCAGCGCGGTGGTGATGGCGCCGCCTGACATCAAGCTCCGGACCGCGCTCGAGATCCGCCACAGGACCGGCAATCCGCTCGCCATGGTCGAGGACGGCAGGCTGGTCGGGGTGATCGGCGACGACGAGATCTACCGCGGCATCCTGCGCCAGACGGGAATCGCTGGATAGGGCCAGCCGCAGCGAGGTAAGCTGCCGCCAATTGCCCCCTGAAACGATCGCTCGGCGTAGCTGGATCAATCAGGAGCCGAGAGGAGCCTTTCCGGGGCGACTGGACCTGAACGGAGAGGCGCAGTGACCTTGCTTCGACAAGGCGACGTGTTGCTCATTCCCGTTGATGAGGTCCCGCGGCGCGCGGTGCGGGTGCCAGCAGTCGAGCATGGTGGCCGGCGGTGCCTCGTGGTCGCTCACGGCGAACGAACCGGCCATGCGCACACGCTGCCCGCGGAGCCGGGCATCACCTTATTTCGGGACGAGGGCGGGGCTGGCGATTCGGGCGGCTTTCTCGAGGTGGCGATTGCGAGCGTCAAGCTGCACCATGAAGAGCATCGCGCTCTGCGGATCCGGGCCGGGAGATACCGGATCGTCACGCAACGCCAGTATGATCCGACGCGAAGTGGCGGGCTGCCGGTGGCCGACTGAAGCATCGAAACGGGATACCGGGACGGTGGCGACAGCGCGCTCAGAATTCCACTTTCTGCCCGTTGCCGCGGTCGAGGCTCTCTATCGGCACTGTCATTTGCGGCCGCCGCTCATCGTGACGCCAGAGAGCGCGGTCGACTTCGCACGCGCGGTCGCCACCGTTGCACGTGTCCGAGAGACAGGTGCTTTCGTTGCCGCAGCCCTGCTCGCGCTGCCATGCGTGCCGCTGGTGCTCGCCGCTGTCGAGCTCAACAAGTGGAGCCGAGATGAGGCCACGCTGCGGGACGTGGACCTCGGCCTCGTTGTCTATACGGGTGTCATGGCGGTCGCGCTCACCGGTTGGTTCTTGGCGCGCCTGGCGTGGCCGCGCAGGTCGCTTCTGGCCGTGGTCGTGGGCTACGCTCTCGGTGCTGTCGGCGGCGCTCTGACGGCGACTCTGTTCGGTGGTCAATGGCGGATCGCCGTCGTAGGGGCGACGATGGGCGGCGCGCTGACCGCGTTGTTGCAAGTCCTCGCGGCGCTCTCGCTACCGATTCGCCGGCGCATCGCGCTCCGGGTCCGTTCCGGCGTCACGGTGGCCGTGCGCGGTAGCCGCCCGATCCACGACGTCGTGCGGTCGCGGCTGGACGTGGCGGCACGGAACACACCCGAGACGCCGTCCGCGCGCCGCGAGCGAGACGCGCGGCCGCCGTTCCACCGCGAGGAGCGGCCGCAGGTGGCGGCACGCCTCGAGGCCGAGGGTCACCGCTTGACCGACTACAGGTGGCACCATCTCCGCCCACTGCTGGGCAGCGGCGCAAGCTCGAGCGGTCGGCTCTCGTTGGAGCGTGTTGCGCGCCGGGTTGCCGATCCGGACGATCTCCCCGCGGTGCTTCAGGCGGCCATCGCCCTGGATGCTGCGGTCGATGCAGTGACACTCCTCGAAGACGTGGCCGTCGTGCTGCCAAGTGGGTCTCCGATCGAAGCGGCGGCGCCGCGCCATCGCTTCCTGGGCCTTCGCCTGCGATCAGCACACCCGCCCTATTGCGATGTGGTCGCCGTGCTCGGAGATGGCTTTTTCCTCTGTCGGCTGATTGACCTGGCATGGTCGGAAGGCCTCGCGGACCATCTCCTGGCTCGTCATGTCGCTCGTGTGGAGGACAGCGTTCTTCGGCAGGCGCTCATCCAGGCGATGGGCGTCGGTCGCTTCATTGGCGCTGCCCAAATCGCACCGGTCCATACTGACCGGACCGGCGCGCTGTACTTGATCGGCCCGGATCGCGATCCGCTCGCCTACGTCAGGGTCGAAGATGCGAGTCCGAAACCTCATGGCAGCCGACCGGAGCATTGGCTATGCGTGCCGCCGCACGTGGCAACCGCGCGGGAAGCCGTCGCATGGACGTTCGGCCTGCCGGAGCACACCTATTCCCCGTCCGCGGAAACGTGAGTGCTGGCGGCCTACGTTCAGGAGAGGCCGTCTGAGCAGGCGCTTGCTGCAATCGGCTGCCGACAATCGGCTCTCTTGTGAAGGTCGAGGAAAGCATCGAGCAGAGACTGAGCGTGGTCTTGCTCGGGTCGCCGACCCAGCGTTGGCGCGCGCGTTCTAAAGAGGCAAACGACCACGAGGATCGCGATGAGCAAGGCCGAAGTCATCCAGGCCTACGAGCGCTACCTGCAGGCGTTCCTGGCCGACGACATCGCTACGATCGACGCGCTGGTCCAGTACCCGCTCGCCTACATCGGCGACGGCAAGGTCAGCATGCTCGACGAGTTTCCGATCAAGCCATCGGCTCTGATGGCGGCGAAGGCGTGGCACACGAGCGTCGACATGGCGTTCGAGGTGATTGGCGTGAGCGAGACCAAGGCGCATCTGGTGCTCAAGCGCGGCACCCGGGTGCGCCGGGACGGCAGCCCGATCGAGGATGTCTTTGCGTTCTATGCGTGGACCAAGACCGCCGACGGTTGGAAGATGTTCGCCGTCTCGGACCTTACGGTACCGCGCTGAAGCGATGTGTGCGGGGGGCCGATGGAGCCGACCGACGGGCGCGGGAGCGCGCGCCGCGGATGCGCCCTGAACCTCGAGCGTGCAGTGATTCGCGCCCCCATGTGCTTATGCGGTTGAAGCGCTTGGCGAGGAGAGAGTCTACCCGTTGCCGGCCTGATCGGTGCGGTTTCTCACTGATGAGAACGTGCCGCGCGCGGTGGTCGACGCGCCGGTTCAACACGACGCACCGCCATCGTCTGCCGTCTTCGCCCGTCGCGCCGGCGCTCTTCGGAGCAGCAGCGCCCGGGGCGCGCGCAGCGGGCACCCGGCAAGGGGACCACGTCGGCCGTGAGGATGCGCGATTTGCCGCTCTAGACCATTTTCCTTTTGGGTGGACCCGCGGCCCCGGCCCGCTCCCCCTCCCAACCACCCAGCGATGGTACCCTTGGGGTGGTTGGGAGGGGGAG
>JBOHKK010000161.1:0-12888 GCA_050729115.1 Geminicoccaceae bacterium
CCTCGCAGGCGCCGCCGGCCGGCGCCGCGGCCGCGCTCGGCTCGTGAACGCGGCGGCCGGTCGCATCGACCCGGCCAGGCGCGATGGTCTCGGCCCGCTCGAACCACTCGCGCACCTTCGCGTGCGCCCGCGCCCGGGATGGCCGGGCTGCCAATAGACGCGTGAGGCCATGACCCGGCGCAGGTCGTCCTCGCTCCAGCTCGCGACCGGCCGCGACAGCGGGCTCATCTGCGCCGCGTCTTCGGGGTCCAGCGGCAGCTCGTCGTCGATTGCCGGGTCATGGCGATGCTCCTCGCCGCCATAGGGATACTCGTAGGGCACGGGATTGGGCACCCGGCCGTTGATCCAGTCAATGTTGGGCCAGTTCCAGCCCTCGGGCGGCAGCTCACCTGTGATCCTGTCCTTCGGGTGATTCGACCATTCGGGCTCGGGCAACCAGACGGCGCCGCCATCTGCACCATTGCCGGACCGATCACTACGGTCGATGATTTCCTGGGCACCTTGCTTGACTTCCTCCCAGGTGCGCGCCCGTTTGCCGAGCGCGATCGACAGCTCGTTGTTGCCGCGGTCCATGGCTGCGGCTTCAGGCGTTTGTCCGTCGCGCCCGATCATGGCAGACAGAGTGCTCTGGATCTCGTGGCCTTCCAGGATTCTCCGGGCGGCGTTTTCGCCAAAGCGTCGGGTCAGCTCAGCCCCCCCAGAGCAGGTGACGGTAGGCGTCCGCTGGGCCATTCTCGCGCCCCGGAAGTTGTGATTCGACCGCTTCGTCCGCAGCAGCCTTGATGGCGAACCAGTCCTCGATCAGCTTGTCCGTAACATTCCAGGCCGTCTGGAGCATGGCAACCAGGTGAGGCATGATCAGTCTCCTTACGTGACATGGATCAGAATCGACGGTTCCAGGATCGATGTCCTGTGATTTGTGTTCCTTGTTTGCTCGTAGCCTGTATCGAAATTTGTTCTCTAAACACAGGCTTACGGTGAATCAAAATCCTCGAGATCCGAACGGCGACATTCAAAAAGTCGCGCTCCGTCCGGCTCTATGAAGACCACGAATTTGCATTCTTCACGGGACGTCCGGTCGGCCACGAACGCTGCGTGACGTTCGACTCCGGTGTCGAGTTCCGTGTATCGGATCTCCACAGGGAAAGTTTGAGGTCTGATGTCGCGAAAATAGATCTCCTGATAGTGGACGATGTTCTGGTCCGGGTCATTCTCGCGCTCGGCTTCCAGGGGCCGCGTAAAGTGATCGCTATGCTAGGCAAACCGGATCATATCTATCTGCACGTCGTGACCCGAGATGTTCAGCACGACGATTTCAGTGTGGGCGCCGGGTGGCCCCTCCAACACGATTTTCGACACCAGATCACCGAACTGCTCCCAGCCACGCGGTATGGTCGAGAAGAACCAGATCACGAGCACCACGGGCACCAGCACGATGGCATAAGCCAAGCCGGCGCAGCCGCGGCGCGCGACGCGCTGCAGCCGGGTGGGCCCGTCGACCGGCCGGCAGGTCGCGGAATCGTCGGAATCCGGCATGAGCCCGGCTTGCCACGCTTGATCTAGGTCCGAATTCCTATATACCACTAATCCGTTAACTCAAGGTTGTCAAGATCTCGACCATTCAACTCCAGCGAGGAACCGCGATCGGCCATGCCGTGCACGCCCGCTGTCACGCGGATACCCTGCGCCTTCCCCCCACCCCGGCGCATGGACGCGCGCTTGCAGCGCCGGGGCGACCGCGCTAAGCCCGCACGAAGAGGAGAGTCTGGGAGGCGTCATGGCGCTTTTGGAGCTGCGCAGCATCGCCAAGCACTTCGGCGCGATCGAAGCCTTGAAGGGCGTCGATCTCGATCTCGAGCCCGGCGAGGTGCTGGGGCTGATGGGCGACAACGGCGCCGGCAAGTCGACGCTGGTCAAGATCATCGCCGGCAATTTTCCCCCGAGCGAGGGCGCGATTCGCCTGGGTGGCAGGACCTGCCACTTCCACAAGCCGGTGGACGCGCGCGCCGAGGGCATCGAGGTGGTCTACCAGGACCTCGCGCTGTGCGACAACCTGACCGCCGCCGCCAACGTGTTCCTCGGCCGCGAGACCAGGAGGAAGCTGGGGCCGCTCCGGATCCTCGATTACAAGGCCATGTACGAGCGCGCCGCGCTGCTGTTCGCCGAGCTCAAGTCGGAGACCCGGCCGCGTGATCTGGTCAAGCAGATGTCGGGCGGCCAGCGCCAGGCCGTGGCGATCGCGCGCACCCGGCTGTCCGAGGCCAAGATCGTGCTGATGGACGAGCCGACCGCGGCGATCAGCGTGCGCCAGGTGGCCGAGGTGCTGGATCTGATCCGGCGCCTGCGCGATCAGGCGATCGCCGTGCTCCTGATCAGCCACCGCATGCCCGACGTGTTCGCGGTGTGCGACCGGATCGCGGTCCTGCGCCGCGGCCGCAAGGTCGCCGAGAAGGCGATCGCCGACAGCTCGCCCGAGGAGGTGACCGGGCTGATCACCGGTGCCATCCACGCCGCGTGAGGTTCGGTTCGTCGATGGCTGATCGGAAGCTGATCGAGTTGCGCCGCGGCGCGTTCGAGCTGGGCCTGTGCCCGAGCTTCGGCGGCGCGATCACGCGGTTTCGCCACGCCGGCAGGGACCTGCTGCGGCCAGCGGGCGCGCCCATGCTCGCGGGCGGCGATCCGGGCTCCGCCAGCTGCTTTCCGCTGGTGCCGTTCTCCAACCGGATCGCCGACGCCCGGTTCCGCTTCCAGGGCCGGACCTATCGGCTGCCGCGAAACTTCCCGCCGGAACCCCATGCGATCCACGGCCAGGGCTGGCAAAATCCTTGGGAAGTCGGCCATGTCGGCGCCGGCCGCGCCGAACTCGCCTTCCGCCACGCGGTGGCGGGCACGCCGCTCGACTACCGCGCCCGCCAGGTCTTCGCGCTCGAGGACGATGGCCTCGCCGTCAGGGTCGAGGTCACCAACGCCGGCGGCGGGCCGATGCCCGCGGGGGTCGGCCAGCATGCCTACTTCATGCGGACCGATACGGTGACGCTGCGGGCCAGGCTCGGCCACGTCTGGCTTGCGGATGCTCGCAAGATTCCCGAACGACGCGTGCCCGTGCCGCCCGGGTGGGATCTCGCGAAGGCGCCGCGGGTCGCCGCCCTCGAGCTGGACAACTGCTTCGATGGCTGGGACGGCCGCGCCGAGCTCGCCTGGCCCGAACTCGACCTCACGCTTCGGATCGAGGCGGAGCCGCTGTTCGGTCACCTCGTCGTCTACGTGCCGCCGGGCGAGGACTTCTTCTGCGTGGAGCCGGTGTCCAACGTCAACGACGGCTTCAATCTGTTCAATCGGGGCGTCCCGGGCACGGGCGTTCGCGTGCTGGCGCCGGGGGCGCGCCTCGCGGGCACGATCCGGTTTCGGATCGTCTGAGCCTCCAGGCGCGACGGGCGCTCGTGCCGGGTCAGTCTTTGGCCTGCCAGCGCTCGCCTCGCTTCTCGTACTTCTGCTTGACCGCGCTCCAGGCGACCTTGTGCGCCGTCTCCTCGCGCGACGCGCCGGCGCGCCGGTCGGTCGCGGATCTGTACTCCTCAAAGGCGCTGTTGAACGCTTCGCGATAGATCGTCTGCGCGTGCTCGGGTAGATTGTCGCGGACCGAATCCGGAAGATCGGCATTGCGATCATAGGGCATCGTTTTGCTCCTTCGACCGTCCCCTCGGCGCGCCACGAAGAACGCTTACCCTGGCCCCAAGGTTCCGCGCATGCCCCGATCCGACACGCGACCGACATTGGTGATCGGCGCCGGGCCGACCGGGCTTGCCGCCGCGCTCGAGCTGGCGCGCCTGGGCCGGCCGGTGCGCATCGTCGACCAGAACCCGACCCGCTCGCCGCACTCCAAGGCGATCGGCGTCAACGCGCGCACCCTCGAGCTGCTGGAGGCTTCGGGCGCGACCGAGCGGCTGCTTGCGACCGGCCTGCGCATCCGAGCCCTCAACTTCCGCAACGCCGAGCGCCGCCTCGCCACGATCCGGCTCGAGCGGGTGGCGCACCGCTACAACTTCATTCTGGCGCTGCTCCAGGCGGAGACGGAGGGGATCCTCGAGCAGCGCCTGGCCGAGCACGGCATCCGGGTCGAGTGGTCGACCGAGCTCACGGGCCTGGAAGCGGCCCAGGATCGGGTCCGGGCGCAGCTGGTCGGAGGCGGCGCGGAGCAGGCGGTCGAGGCCGACTACCTGATCGGCGCCGACGGCGCGCACAGCGCCGTCCGTCACGCGCTCGGTCTGCCGTTTCGGGGCGAGACCGATCCGGTCGAATGGTGGCTGGTCGATGTCCGCATGGACTGGCCGCTCGGTGCGGCGGAGGTGGATGTCTTCGCCCGGCCCGCCGCCGTCCTGGCCGTGATTCCCATCGAGCCCGGCCTCTTTCGCCTGGTCAGCAACGGGCCCGAGCCGCTCGACCTGCTGCCGCCCGGGTCGGTCGTGCACGAGGAGGTCTGGCGCTCCGCCTTTCGCATCAGCTACCGCCAGGTGGACGACTATCGGGTCGGCCGGGTTCTCCTCGCCGGCGATGCCGCGCACGTGCACTCGCCGATCGGCGCCCGCGGCATGAACCTCGGCATCGAGGACGGCACCGTCCTCGCCCGCAAGCTGGCAAAGGGCGGGCGCGAGACCTATGCGGCCGAGCGGCATCCGGTCGGCGCGCGCGTGATCCGGCAGACCCGCGCGCTCACCCGTCTGGTGACCGTGCGCCATCCGCTCGGCCGCTTCCTGCGCGACCAGATGTTCGCGCAGGTCATCGACCGGAGCGCATCGCTGCAGCGGGCTCTGGCCCGCCGGGCCATGGGCCTCGCCTGAGGCCCGCCCGATCGACGGGTACGGGATGGCAGCATCGGACGGTTGTCCTTATACTACAGGGGAAAACGCCGCACCGCTGATGCATTGGAAGGAACCATGCCGAGCATGCTCAAGTCGGGCCCCCTGCTGCTGGTGCTTGCAGCCTTGGCTGTGGCCACGCTGGGACAGATCGCGCCTGCCGGAGCGCAGGCGCCTGCGGTCGGCACGGTCGAAGCGCTGGTCGGGACGGCCGTGGTCACCCGGCGCGAGACCGGCCTGGCCGGGCCGCTTACGGTCGGCGCGGAGCTGTTCGAGGGCGATCGGATTCGCACCGAGGTGGGCGCGCGGCTCCGGCTCACGCTGCGTGACGGCTCGGTCCTGACGTGTGGCGAAGCGACCGGTCTGACCCTGGACCGGGCTCTGTATGCGCCTGAGCAGGACAGCCGGATTTTCCTGCTGCGCGTGTCCTTCGGCATCGTCCGGGCCGTCGTCGAGTTGCTGGCGTCGCCCGCGGCCCTCGAGATGCACACCAACACCGCCGTGATCTCGGCGCGTGGCACGGAATGGATCGCCGAGGCGCAGCGCGCGGCCACGGCGATCGTGGCCCTGGACGGCGCGGTGGCGGTGCAGAACGTCGATCCCGCCGTGCCCGGCGCCGTGACGCTCGGGCCGGGCGAGGGCGTGACGGTCGAGCCCGGGGCGCCACCCCCGGCGCCCACGGTCTGGGGCGACGCCCGCCGCAACGCGTTCATCGCGCGGACGACGGTGCCCTGATCCGCGCGCTGCTGTCCGGCTGCTGGCGCTTTGCGACGAAGCTGTCGCCGATTCGCGTCGCCCTGCTCGCGACACTTGGCCTATGCCTCGCCTACGTTCCGCTCAACCGCACGGCGGCGGTGCAGCAGATCGAGGCGCAGCTGCTCGATCGGCGCTTCCGGCTGCGGCCGCCGGCGCCCCCATCCGACGACATCGTGCTGGTGCTGATCGACGACCCGAGCATCCGCGAGATCGGCCGTTGGCCGTGGAGCCGCGCGCTCATGGCGGATGCGGTCGCGTGGCTGGCTGCGGCCGGCGCGCGCACCATCGGCATCGATCTGCTGTTGGCCGAGCCCGAGGTGGGGGCGGTACCGGCGGCCTCGCTCGAGCGCGTTCGAGAAGCCTTGGGTCAGCTCGAGGACCAGGCCGCTGCCGGCGTCGAACTCGAGCAGATCCTGGCCCGCTTGCTCGACGACCGGTCCGGCGATGCCGAGCTCGCCGCCGAGATCCGAGCTGCCGGCAATGTCGTGCTGCCGTTCTCTTTTCGCTTTGACGGGCCATCCGATGCCGAGCCGCCCCAGCTCCCGCCCGGCGTGGCGACGACCGCTTTTCGGGTCGTGCATGGCCCGGGCGACCCCCGCTCGATTTTGCCTCTAACCCCGACCGATCTGCTCGCCCCGATCCCCGAGTTGGCCGAGGCGGCGGTCAGCCTCGGGCACACCAACCTCGTCCTCGACCGCGACGGCGCCGCGCGCTTGGCATTCCCGGCCGTGGCCTATGGGGCCAACATTTATCCGTCGTTTGCGCTCGAGGTCGCCCGCCGTCATCTCGGGGTGGCGCGCGAGGAGGTTCGACTCGAGCTCGGCCGCGGTGTCTGGCTGCGCGATCGCCTGGTCCCGACCGACGATCTCACGCGCCTGGTGGTCAACTACCGCCAGCCCGATCGTTTTCGCACCGTGAGCTTTGCCGAGATCCTGGCCGGCGACGTGGCGGCTGCGGACGTCGAGGGCAAGGTGGTGCTGATCGGCGGCAGCGCGGCCGGCATCGCCGAGACGTTTGCCACGCCATTCACCGCGTACATGCCGGGGGTCGAATGGCGCGCCACGGTGATCGACGGCATCCTCGACCAGGACTTCGTGGTCCGCCGGCACGTCACCACCACGTCGCTCGATCTGGGCTTCGTGCTGTTCGGGGGGCTGCTCGTCGGCTGGCTCGGCCAGCGCGGCGGGCTGCTCGCCCCGAGCCTTGGGCTGGCCGCGATCCTGGCGGCGGTGCTCGCGACCAATCTCTGGGCATTTCTCGAGCTCGGCAGCTGGCTCAACCTGTTCCTGCCGCTCGTGAGCGTCGTGGCGATCTACACCGTCGTGATGTTATACAAATACTTCGTCGGCGAGCGTCAGGAACGGCGCATTCGGGCCGCCTTCAAGCACTATCTGAGCCCCACCCTGGTCGAGCAGGTCGCGCGCGACCCGGCGCTGCTGCAGCTCGGCGGCGAGCAGAAGGAGCTCACCGTGCTGTTCGCCGACGTCCGCGACTCGACCCGGCTCGGGGCCAAGTTGCCGCCGGCGGCGTTCGTCGAGCTCCTCAACGAGGTCATGGAGACCATGACCCGCGTGCTGTTCGCGCACGACGGCATGCTCGACAAGTTCACCGGTGACGGGCTGGTGGCGGTGTTCGGCGCGCCTTTGCCCCAGCCGGATCATGCCGTGCGCGCGTGCCGGGCGGCGCTCGCGATGCTTCGTGAGCTGGCGCCCGTGCAGGAAAGGTGGTCGCGCCCGGACCTGCCGCCGCTCGACCTCGGCGTCGGCATCAACACCGGATCGATGATCATCGGCAACATGGGCTCGAAGGAGCGCTTCAGCTACACCGTGATCGGCGACGAGGCGAACCTCGGCGCGCGGCTCGAGGCCGCGAACAAGGATTTCCGGACGCGAATCCTGATCAGCGAGGCGACCTGGCGCCGGGTCCGGGACGAGATCGCCGCCCGCGAGCTGGACGTGGTGACCTTCCGCGGCATGGCCCGGCCCGTTCGCGTGTTCGAGGTCCTGGGCACGCTGCCATTGCCGGCTGGCGAGGCGCTGCGGCTCGAGCGGTTCGCAGCCGGCCTCGCCGCCTACCGGCGCGAGCAGTGGCCCGCGGCCAAGGCGGCGTTCGAGCAGGTCCTGGCGCTGGCCCCTGACGACCGGCCGGCCCAGATCTACCTCGAGCGCTGCCGCGAGCGGCTGGCAGGGCTGCCCGAGGCGGCGGTCAGGGGCTGATCGGCGTCAGGCGGCTCGGTGCGGCCGGCCCGGCGACTTCGGTTTGGGCGGGGTCGGCGGCTCGAACGACAACACCTCTGGTCCGCCCTCCGCCGCGCCGGCGAGCGCCGCACGCCGCCGCCGCAGCAGCCAGAGCAGACCGAAGCCGATGGCCAGCCACCCGATCAGCGCCACGAGATCGATCGGACGGTGGTCACCCGCCAGGCCGGTCAGAACGTAGGCAGCGCCGAGCCCGAGCATGCCGGCCGGCGGGAGGCACAACAACATGGCCGTCAGCTCGGCGTTCAGCCAGCGCGGGCCCCGCGCGCGGTGGAACAGAGATGTCAAAAGCACGACGATGAGCAGGCCACCCGCGAGCAACCCGCCGCCGATGACGACGTACATGTCGTTCCTCCCACGCAACCGCAGCAACCCGGCCACGGGGACATGTGGGGGTCACCGCCTTGCGGTCGGGTCGTTGCCTCACGGCATCATAGGCGCAGGGCCGCCATTCTACAACAGGCTAGAGTGGTCCCCGCCGGCCTCGCGCAGCCATCCGCGTCACAGCCCGCGGCCGCGGACGTGCCGTGGCGCCACCATCGGCAGCTCAGACCGGCCCCGCGAGGTCCTGATCTTCGCGGGCGGTAGCGCGCGCGGGGTTGGCGTGCCGCTCCGCACCGACCACCGAGGTCGGGGGGGCTCCGGGCTCGCTTGAGACTTCGGACCGATCACTAAGACCGGTCCGGTCCAGCGAGCCACCGCGGTCGCCCCTTTTGAGCCGGCCATGGGGAGCCAGGCATGCGGCCGCGCGCCCAAACAGCGCGCGGGGTTGGCTGGTCGGCCGCGCACCCCCAAAAAGGAGAATGATCCCGGGCGAAAGAACTTTGTGCGCCCGGTACGAGTTGCCACCGGCGGGGCCGAGCGCGGCGCATGAACCCGGGCACCGAACCGCCACGCGCCGTCGCAGCGTCATCGCGAGGGCGCAAAAGCGCCCGTGGCGATCCAGGAGCCGGGTCTGGATTGCTTCGTCGCTGCGCTCCTCGCCATGACGGTGCCGAGCGTGGCGTCCAAGTTTCTTTCTAGACCCAGCCGCCGTCGCACACGTAGGTCTGGTTGGTCATGGCGCTGCTGTCGTCGGCGGCGAGGAACAGCGCGATGCGCGCCATGTCGTCCGGATACAGCTTGCGCTTGAGGCACTGCCGCTTCATCAGCTCGCGTTCGCCCTCCTCGTCCAACCACAGGGAGATCTGACGCTCGGTCATGATCCAGCCGGGCGCGATCGAGTTGACCCGGATGTTGTCCGGCCCGAAGTCCCGGGCGAGCCCCCGGGTCAGCCCCATGACCGCGCTCTTGGCGGTGGTGTAGCCGGGCATCCCGCCCTGGCCGATCATCCAGCTGACCGAGCCGAAGTTGATGATCGAGCCGCCGCCGGCGGCCTTCATCATCGGATGCACCGCCTGGGCGGCGAAGAACTGGTGCCGCAGATTGACCGCCATGCGATCGTCCCAATACGCGACCGTGGTCTCCGCCACCTTGTGCCGCTCGTCGTGGGCGGCGTTGTTGACCAGCACCGTGATCGGGCCGTGGGCATCCGCCGCCTGCCGGATCGCCTGGCGCAGCGCCTCGATGTCGCGCAGGTCGCATTCGATGAACAAGGGCTTCGGGTCGCCGGTCGCGGCGATCTCGTCGACCAGTTGCCGGCTCGGCGCCACGGCGACGTCGACGAACGCCACTTTGGAGCCCTGCCCGGCGAAATGGCGGACCAGCGAGGCGCCGATGCCGCTGCCGCCGCCGGTGATGAACGCCGAGCGGGCCTCGAGGCTCGGATAGGTGGCGTATTGGCTCATGGTCGGCTCCTCATGCCGCATGTCTCAGCCCGGCTCGTCCAGACCCGCATCGCCCTGGACGATCAAGGTGAGCACCTCGTGCTCGGTGGTCTCGCGAACGTAGCGCTCGCCGACGTGGCGGCCGCGCTTGAGGACCATGACCCGGTCCCCGACCTCGAAGATGTCCTGGAGCCGGTG
Organism: Geminicoccaceae bacterium; assembly: GCA_050729115.1. GTDB lineage: Bacteria > Pseudomonadota > Alphaproteobacteria > Geminicoccales > Geminicoccaceae > JBKPNX01. The sequence goes on from JBOHKK010000161.1 coordinate 9,832, forward strand.
GCTGATGATGATCTGGGCGACGTTGTGCCGTTTCAGCTCCTGCATGGTCTCGAGCAGCCGCTCGGTCGCCATGACCGACAGATTCGCGGTCGGCTCGTCGAGGACGATCACCTTGGGCTCGAAGGAGATCGCGCGGGCGATCGCGACCGACTGCTGACGCCCGCCGGAGAGGCTCTCAACCTTCTGGTAGACCGAATTGACGTCGACCTTGAGCCGCTTCAGCACCTGGTCGGCCTCGCGGTACATCTTCTTGCGGTCGACGAAGAGGCCTTTGCGCGGCCAGCGGCCGAGAAAGATGTTCTGGCCGACATCCATGTTCCCGCAGAGCGCGAAGTCCTGGTAGATCATCTCGATGCCGAACTCGCGGCTTTCGTGCGGGCTGCGGAAGTGCACCTTGGCGCCGGCGACCAGGACATCGCCGGAATCACGCTGATACGCCCCGGTCAGAATCTTCATCAAGGTCGACTTGCCGGCGGAATTGTCGCCGACCAGGCCGAGGATCTCGCCGGGATGGAGGACGAGGTGGGCGTCGACCAGCGCGCTCACCGCGCCGAACGACTTGTTGATGTGACGCATCTCGACGATGGGCGGCGCCGCGCTCGGGGTGGTCTCAGGAATGGGCGGCCTCCCGTGGCATGCTTCGTTGTCGCGACCGCGCAGCGCGCAGCCGGCCCAGGATGTTGACCTGGCGGATCCAGATGTCAGTCAGGACCGCGAAGATCAGGATCACGCCGATGAAGACGTTGACCCAGTGCTGCGGCAGGACGATCGACTCGCCCGTCGAGGTGATGATGTTGAGCTGCAAAAGGGCGCGCACCAGCGTGATCACGGCGGCGCCGGCCAGCGATCCGATGATCGTCCCGTAGCCACCGAAAATCGAGCCGCCGCCGATGATCACCGAGGCGATGGCGTCGAGCTCGCGAAACTGGCCGGCGACCGGGTTGAAGCTGCGGAAAAACGCGACGTTGATGATGCCGGCCATGGTCGCGCATAGCGCCGAGAGCAGCAGCGCGATCACGCGGACCCGATTGGTGTTGATGCCGGCATAGGCAGCGGCGCGGCGATTGCCTCCGGTCGCGTAGACCTTCTGGCCGAAGGTCGTGTAGCCGAGGACGATGCCCGCGATCGCCGCCACGCCGACCAGCCACACGGTCTGGACGCTGACCACGTCGGCGACGGCACCCAGGAAGCCCGGCGGTGGCGGCAGATGGAGATAGTTCAGGATGTCGCCGACCTTGCGGCCGAGCAGGTTGAACGGCTCGGTCCAACCGGTCAGCTGCTGCCCGGCCACGAGCCAGGCCGCGACCCCGCGGGCGGTATAGAACATGCCGAGCGTGGCAATGAACGCCGGCAGACCGAAGCCGACCGTGACCAGGGCGTTGATCGCGCCGGCGAGCGTGCCCGCAAGCAGCGCCATCGCGATCGCGGTGACCGGATCGGCGCCGAGCACCTTGAGGAAATAGGCCGCCGTGCCACCCGCGAACGCCAGAACTGCGCCGACCGAAAGGTCGATGTCGCCGCAGGCGATGACGTAGGTCAGCCCGATCGTCAGGAGGGCGAGCTCGGTGTAGTTCAGGAGGATGGCGAAGGTGTTCGGCAGGTGCCACCAATAGTCCGGGCGGAGATAGAGGCCGACCAGCCACAAGACCACCGTCAGGATGATGGCAAGCGCGTCGCGCCGGGCGAGGAACCTTCCAAGCCCGTGCCCGGTCAGCGCCTCGTCGCCGGCCATCGCGCCCTTGGTCTGGACGCCTTCGAGGGCGATGCCGCCCACCTCGACGGCGGGCGGCGGCGGCCGGCCGCGCAGCCACGCCCAGATCCGCGCCGGCACGCGGCGGCGGACGACATACGGCTCGATCAGCACGGCGATCAGCAGGAGCAGGCCCAAAAAGACCGGCACGGCGCCGACCGGGAGCGAGGAGACGGCGTTGACCTCGACCTCCTGGCCGTTGATCAGGATCGTGCGGGTGATCGGCACGCCCTCGCGCAGCACCTTGTCGATCAGCACGGTCACGAAAGCGCCGAGGCAGCTGCCGATCACCCGGCCGCGCCCGCCGAGGATCGAGGCGCCGCCGATGATCACCGCCGCGATCACGATCAGCTCGGCGCCGAGGCCGGCTTGCGAGGTGGCGCCCTTGTCCTGGGCGATCGCCATCAGACCGGCGATCGTGGCGCACAACGACGAGAAGAGGTAGGCGCGGATCCGCACCCAGCGGGTCGGAATGCCGGCGTAGATCGCCGCCTGCTCGTTGCCGCCGGTGGCGAAGGTCTCGTAGCCCCAGCGCGTCTTGCCGAGCGCGTAGGCACCGAGCGCGATGATCACGAGCGCGATCGGGATCTGGTTGTTGAAGCCGAGACCGTTGGTCTCGCCGAGATCGAAATAGAGCGGGAACTCGCGCGCCTTCGCCGAATAGAGGATCGATCTGCCGCCGGTCAGGCCGAGGACGATGCCGCGCCCGATGAACAGCATGGTCAGCGTGGCGATGAAGGCCGGCACCCGCAGGATCGTGACCAACACGCCGTTGATCAGACCGATCAGGGCGCCGAGGAACAGGCAGATCAGGATCGCGGGCAGCGGGCTCAGATCGTAGAAGGTCGGCGCAAACGCCATGGAGAAGATGACGGAGATCAACCCGAACGTCGAGCCGACGGAAAGATCCAGATCCTTGTTGACGATGACGAAGGTCATGCCGACCGCCATCACGGCGTAGCGGGCGGTGTCGCGGAGCAGAGCGTGAAAGGCGTCGAGGGAGCCGAAGAAGTTGGGATTGACGAAGGCGCCGCCGAGATAGAGCAACCCCATCAGGGCGAGCAGACCGACCTCCCAGCCGCCGACGAGCTCGGACGGCGGGCGGCGGCTGAGCGCGCGCCTTGCCGAGGTCATCGAATCGGACCGGCTTCCGCCTCGTGGCAAGGCTGCGGGAGGGCGCCCGCCCTCCCGCGCCTGGAGGCGAGATTCCGGCAGGCTCATACCAGAACCACGAAGCCTTGACCCATCGACCGCTCTTCTTGTCACCCCCCGGCTTGACCGGGGGGTCCAGTCTGGATGCCCCGGAC
>JBOHKK010000162.1:0-12875 GCA_050729115.1 Geminicoccaceae bacterium
TCCGCTCCACCCAACCTACGGGGCTGCCTGACCGTCGAGCTTGAGCAGCCGCACCGCGTTGTCGTGGCAGATTGCGCGGCGCTAGGCGGCGCTCAGCTCGGGCACGCGCTCGATGTGGCCGACCGGGTCGCTCTCACCCATGTCGTAGGGATAGTCCGTGCCGAGCAGGATGTGATCGGCGCCGTACTGCCGGATCAGGTACGCGAGCTGATCGGCCGAGAACACGACGGTGTCAAAGTACACCCGCTTCAGGTAGGTCGTCGGCGGCGCCGAGATCTTCTGCCGGCAGTCCTCGCGCGCGTGATAGGCGTGATCCATGCGCGCTGAGTAGGCCGGGAGATAGCCGCCGCCGTGGGCCGCGAAGATCTTGAGACCGAAAAAGCGCTCGAGGACGCCATCGAAGATCAGATGCGCGAGTGCGACGGTCGTGTCCAAGGGGTTGCCGATGACGTTGTTGAAGTAGTGCTCGCTGAGCCGGCGCGCCTCGGTGAAGCCATGGGGATGGATGAAGACCGGCACGTCGAGGTCCACCGCGCGCGCGAAGAAGGGATCGAGGCCGGCCTGCGACAGCTCGGCCGGCGACGTTGGTCAGCACGAACACGCCCTTCATCTTGAGCTCCTCGACGCAGCGGGCGAGCTCGTCGGCGGCTGCGGCCGGCGCCTGCAGCGGCACCCCGGCGAACGGGATCAGGCGCTCCTCGCCGTCGACCATGGCGGCGATGCCGTCGTTGACGGTCCGGGCGATCTGAGGCCGAGATCCGGCTCGGTCCAGTACGCGCATTGGAACGGCGAGGGCGAGACCACCTGGACGTCGATGCCCATCGCGTCCATGTCCGCGAGCTTGGTCTCGACCCTGGTGAGCTTCGGCCAGATCGTCGCCAGCTGGCGTCGGTTCACTTCTCTGGTCATCGGGCTCGCGAATGCGGCGAGCGCGCCTTGGGAAACCGGCGATTCAGGTGCAACGTACACCGGCCGACCGATCGACCAAGCAATCTTAGTACTGTCGGTTCGGCGCGAAGGCGAACCCCAAAACGGGCCTTTCGGCGGCCCTGGAGATCCCTCCGGTCACGCCTTGCACCGCCCGGCCTGGCCCGCTTCCGCGCCGGCACGAGCGAACAATCCCGGATGGGCGGCGCCCACCCGAGATCGCTCCGGTTCGAGGAGCCCGCTACGGCTGCAGCAGGTCCGGATTCGCCGCCTTCCATTCATCGATCGCCGCCTTCACTTCGGCCGGGTCGAAATCGTTGGCGGCCTCGTAGAACGAAGCGTCGATGAAGGTGGCCGGATCGATCTCTGCCTCGATCACGCCGAACTTGATGTACGGGCCCTGGATGCCGGCCCAGACTTCGGGCTGCGGCTGGCCGTGCTTCGGCGTTTGGGGAAGGATCATCTTCATCGAAGCGTCGAGGAGGGCTTGCCCACCCGCCTCCACTTCCCATTCCTCCGGGATGCTGTGGCGCGTCATGGCCGCGACGGCTTCGCGGTCGATCTTGGCGGCCTCCGCCCCCTTCGCCCAGGCGCGCAGAAATGCCGTCACTGCCGGGCGGAGCTCCTCGATTCTGTCCTTATGGATCACGAAGGAATTGGCCGGGTTCTCCGAAACCTCCGGCGGCGTGATGTCGCGCGAGGGTATGTCGTTCGCCTGCAGCACCGTGAGGTCGTTGGCGGCCGCCGCCACCACGTCGACCTCATTGTCGCGGACCGAGCGGGCGAGCAAAGGCCCGGAATCGCCGACGACGACGGTCTCCACTTCGTCGATCGTAATGCCCGCGGTGTCGAGCGCCACCTGCGCCGTGATCTGGTCGCGGTCGCTGGCGAGGCCGATGGTCTTGCCCCTCAGGTCGGCGACGGACTGGATCGGGCTGTCCTCGCGCACGATCATCACTTCGGGGGCGTACTGCATGCCCTCGAAGACGACCGCGACAGGCTGCTTCGCATTCACTGCCTGGAACGTCTGCGGCGCATCCAGCATCACGAGGTCGGCCTGGTTGTTCATGAGGAACGCGACATAGGGGATCGTCGTGGCGGAAGCGAGCAGCGTGACGTCGAGCCCCTCGTCCTCGAAAAAGCCGAGCTCCCGCGCCACGGTGGAAGGGAACAGCGTCGTGGTGTTCTCGTTCGGCAGGAGCACGTTGATCGTCTTCTTGTCCTGCGCCTGCGTCGGGGCCGCGACCGACAACGCCGCGACCGTCGCGACGCAGCCCAGCAGTCTTCCAAGTCTCCCGGACAGTGTCTTCATCGGATTGCTCCCATCTCTTCGCCGCGGATCAGCGGCGGCTTGCCGGCCGCGAAGCGGAATCGGCGTTGATTGGTTCATACGGCCGCTCCGCCCCGATCCTAGACGTTCCGGCCAATCTAAGAAAGCGGCCAGGCACCGCCGAAACTATGTAGTCTGCTTATCCCGATACCGTCGTCCGGCTTTCTCCGCGGGAGCGGCAGCGGTGCCGGAAGCGCCAGGATGCCCTCGCCGACACAGCCGCCACATACCGCCGTCCGGCATCCCGCGCGAAAGCTCCTACCAGTTGGGAGACGCGACACCGAGGCCTCTCCTCTACTGTCGACTTCCCGCTGTCTCGGTGCCCTCAGACCGCTTGTCGCCCTCAGGCGCGCACCTCTGGGCTCGCGTAGGCGGCCCGCGGCGTCCGCTCCCGTACTGAGCCACGCGAGGTGCCTACCTGAGCACGCCGGGCGGTCATCCGCCATGACCGGCCCAGTTCAACACGCGCAGGGCGCGGAGTGTGTTCCAGCGGCTGGGCTCGTCCGCTCGCTCGGCCATTTCGAAATCGAGAACATCGGCATGGGGGTACGAGAGCCAGCATCCGTCGCTGCGCCGCGTCTTCTGCACCAGCTCGATCGCCTCGGCGATCCGATCGTCGGGTTCGACTCCGGCGCTTCTCAGATAGTCCAGCCCGCGCAGCACGTCGTAGTGATACCCGGGAGGGAACGAGAACCGGGTCCAGTCGCGATTGATCACCTCGCCGGACGACAGCTTGCGGAACATGCGGCGCTCCAGGAGATAGGCCTCGCCGCGGGCGCGGGCCGCCGTCACCGCAGGCGTGGCGCCCTTGGCCCGCTCGTATTCTAAGAGCCCCTCCAGGACGCAGATCGTGCTGTGGAACGAGGAGCGCACGCTCGGCGGCGCCTCGCAGTTCCAGCCACCATCTTCGAGCTGCTCGCCAAGCAGTCGCTCCAGCACCGCCTCGCAGGGCTCGCCGAAATAGGCGCCCAAGTTCAGCAGCCGCCCGTTGATGCAGGGCTCGACCTCGCCTTCGAAGAAGGGCTGGCCGCCCTCGTAGAGGGTGATGTGGTCGCGCACTCGGCGCACTGCGCGCCGCGCCTCCCCGCTCGCCGGCTCCAGTCCCATGTCCCGCAACAGCATCAGCGCGTGGCAGGCCTTGCCGTCGGGGGTATCGATATAGCGCGTATAGCCGCTCTCGCCCCACTGCCCGTCGGGCGCCTGGAAATCGAGCAGCCGGGCACCCCAGCCTTCGGAGGCGACCCGCGCGCGCTCGGCGGCGACGACGTCGTCGGGCTCGTCGGTCAGATCACGCATCACCTGCCAACGTATCGAGGGGTCGGAATCCAACAACCACGCCACGACAGTCATGGCTCTTGCCTCCCCTCACTTGCAGCGGATGACGACCTGGTCCCGAAACTCAGGCATGCGGTGATCATCAACTGACGAAGACGCGTATAAGGGATCGGTGCCGTTGGCAGCGCGATCCATCAAGTCCGCCTCACACCGGACATCGTCTCGAGCACGCTGAGCACCGCCGCCACGTCGAGGTCGCCGAGGCCGATCGCGTTGGCAGCGTCATAGATCGGAACGGTCGCCCGGAACAGCGGGGCAGGCGCGCCGAGCGCGCTCGCGAACGCGCCGATCACCGCCATGTCCTTTTGCCAGGTCGACAACCGCATCGTGGCGGGCAAATAGTGGTTGTCCGCCATCATCGGCGCGCGCAGGTCGAAGATGCGGGACTGCGCCGCGCCCGCACCCACGAGCTTCACGACCTGCCGGAGGTCGAGCCCGGCCTTTTCGGCCAGCACCATCGCTTCCGCGGAAGCGACGTTGTTGATGGCGACCAGCAAATTGGCGACGAATTTCATGCGGCTGCCGTTGCCGAAGGCGCCGAGATCGTGCGCCTCGCGCGAAAAGCCGGCGAACATCGGCATGAGCGAGGCGATCGTGGCGGCATCGCCGCTGGCGAAGACGACGAGGTCGCCGGTCTGCGCCTGCGCGCCAGTGCCGGACAGCGGCGCATCGAGCGCCACATGGCCCGCCGCCTCGAGAACGCGCCTGATCTCCTCCTTGTCCTCCAAAGCCAGCGTGCTCGTCTCGACGACGACGCGCCTTTCCTTCGCGCCGGCGAGCTCGCGCGCCACCGCGTGCGCGGCTGCTGCGCTCGGCAGGCTCATGATGATCGTCGGCGCGCGCGCGGCGACGGCAGCGGCGCTGTCCGCGCCGGCGAGGCCGGCCGCCTCAGCTTCGCTTCGCCGCTCCGCAATGATGTCGAAGCCGACGACCTCCCAACCCGCCTTGGTCAGGTTGCGGGCCATCGCCCCGCCCATGATCCCGAGCCCGACGACGCCGACGACGCCTTGCATCCGTTCGCCCCCAAAACACTCGGTCTTCGTGTTCTTCTCGATCACACGCCGGATGTTTCAGCCGCACCGAGTCCGGCACCGGCAGCGGCGCGTTGGGCCCGTCGTAAGTCACGCCGGCTTTGCAGCCCCTCTTGCCCGCCAGCCGTGCCGTGGCGCCGCCGATGTCCTGACTGGCGGCGGTGACGAGGGCGATCCTCGCCATGCTCAGCCGGGCCTATTGCCCCGTCGCGCCCAATAGGCGGGAAAGGCGGAGCAGTCGATGCCCGCGAAGCCGGCCTGCTCGGCGCGGCCGAAGCTCGCAAAGACCTGTTCGACGAGCGGGCTCGCATTCCCCTTCGCCTTGGCCTCCGCCAGCATCAGCCCGAGGTCCTTGCGCATGGTCGAGAGATCGACCGAGAGCGGCACGTCCTCGCCGCCAAGCGCCCTGGCGATATTGGGCCCGCGCACCTTCAGCACGTTCGGTCCGCCGGAGCTTTCGGAGAACAGCTCGACCAGCCAATTCGGGTCGAAGCCATAGCCGTCGGTGAGCGACACCGCCTCGCCGAGCGCCTGCCAGTAGACCATCAGCGGCAGGTTGATGGCGAGCTTGAGGGCCGCCCCGGCGCCCACCGGCCCGGCAGGGTCGATGCGGCGGCAAAGCGCTTCGAGCACGGGCCGCGCCCGGTTCACGTCGGACGCGTCGCCGCCGGCGAAGCCGAGCAACCTGCCCTCGCTCGCCACCTTGACCGAGCCGCCGACCGGGCATTCGACAAAGCGCCCGCCCGCCGCCTCCACTGCCTCGCCGATCCGGACATGCGTGGCCGGCCGCACCGTGCTCATCTCGACGAAGAGCCTCCCCGCAATGTCGCCCGAAAGCAGCCCGCCAGCGCCCTGGTAGACCTCGGTCACGGCCGCATCGTCGGAAACGATGGTGAGCACGATTTCGCAGCGCGATGCCAAGTCGGCCGGGCTCGCCGCGGCCGTGGCCCCGGCAACGGCCTGCGCCTTCTCCGGCGTGCGGTTCCACACGGCGAGCTCGTGCCCGGCCGCCTTGATCCGGTCGGCGAAGACGCTGCCCATCTTGCCGAGCCCGGCGATCCCGACACGCATGGTTGAGCTCCTCCCCGGTGCGTCAGCCCGACAGGCCGAACAGCTTCATCGCCGTGCCGCCCGCCACCGCCGCCTTCTCCTCCTCGCGGAGCGAAGTGCCGACGACGTGGTCGACCGGGTAGTACTCGGCCATGTCGTAGGCATAGTCCGTCCCGAGCACGATATGGTCGGCGCCGAACGTGCGGACCAGATATTCCAGCTGGTGCGGCGTGAAGACGGTCGTATCGAAATACATCTTGCGCAGATAGGACGTGGGCGGCTTGGGCAGGCCGGCGTTGGCATCGCGCCGCGCGCCCCAGGCATGGTCCATGCGGCCGGAGTAGGCCGCGGCATAACCACCGCCATGGACGGCATAGATCTTGAGCGCCGGGTGCCGCTCCAACACCCCGCTGAAGATCAGGTGATGCACTGCCAGGCTCGTGTCGAGCGGATTGCCGATCGTGTTGGTGAAGTAGAAGTCGGCCAAGCGCCGCGGCTCCGTGAAGCCCATCGGGTGCAGCATGACGATGGCGTCGAGCTCGGCCGCTTTCGCCCAGACCGGCTCGAACTCGGGGCTCGACAGCTCGGCGCCGTTCACGTTGGTGAGCAGCTGCACCCCCTTGAAACCGAGGTTCTTCATCACGTGCTCGAACTCGGCGAGCGCCGTTCGCGGATCCTGGAGTGGAATCGTGCCAAGCCCGGCGAAGCGTTTCGGCTCGTGCGCGACGAAGGCCGCAACGCCCTCGTTCACCATGCGCGAGACTTTCGCCGCGTGCTCCTTCGGCGCCTCGTAATAGGACTGGTTCGGCGCCGGCGCGACCACCTGCATGTCGATGCGCTGGGTGTCGAGGACGCGCAGCCGGTCGGCCGGGTCGGTCAGCGCCACGCGCCGGTCCTGGTCCTGGCGGAGATTGGTCTCGCGCGTGAGCGGCGTCGAGAACTTCAAAAACGGCAGCGCCGCCATGTCGCCGTGTGCCCCGATATACGCCGCCGCCTCCGGCACCAGGACATGGGCGTGGCAATCGACCGTCGTCGTCTTCAGCCGGATCGGCTCGGTCGAGACGCTTCTCGCCGCCGTCGGCCCGTAGCGACTGCTCGCCTGCTCGAGCGCCTTCGTGTCGATCACGCTGTGGTTCATCGTTCCATCCGTTTCGTCGGGTCTCGGTCCGCGCCGCTCATCGCCACGCGGCTGCGCGCCTGCGGCTGACCGCCTGCATGCGCGCGTCGCGCCGCCAGAAGACGATGCGATCGTCGAGGATTTCCATCGCGGCGTAGAGGATGATTCCCATCAGCGCCATGGATAGGAGCACGGCGATCGATTCCGCGATATTGAGGGCGAAGGAAGCCCGCTGCATCATGATGCCGACCCCCTCGCTCGCGGAGATGAACTCGCCGACCACGGCGCCGATCAGCGCCAGTGCCATCGCCGTCTTCAGCCCCGCCATGATGATCGGGATGGAGCTCGGTAGCATCAGCTTCCCGAAGACCTGCAGCTTCGTTGCGCCGAGCGAGCGGAACATCTCCTCCGCATCCTGGTCGACGTTGAGGAGGCCCGTCAGCGTGTTCACGAAAGGCGCGAAGAAGCACACGAGCGCCGCGATGGCGATCTTGGAGCTCCAACCGAAGCCGAACCACGCGATCATCAACGGGGCCACCGCAATGAGCGGCGTCACCTGCACGACCACGACATAGGGGGCGATGTAGCGGCGAAATGTCGGGTTCAGCCCCGCTACTATCGCGAGCGTCACACCGATGCCGGCGCCGATGGCGAAGCCCACGACCGCCTCGAACATCGTGACGAAGAAGTGCCACCAGATCCGTCCGGTGACGAAATAGAGCTGCACGATGGCATAGCCGATCGCCGAGGGCGCCGGCAGGATCAGATCGTTGAGCTGCCCCATCGCGCCGAGCAGCTCCCAGGTGCCGATGACCACGACGAAGATCGCAAGATGCGTGAGGATACGTCTGACCTTGAGCGCGGCGACGCCTTCGCTCTTCGCGGCGGCCGGCATGGCTTCGGCGGTCACGCTCATCGCCGCTCCCCCGCCTGCCACGCCGCTGCGCGCTTGCGCCCCACCGCGGCCATGCGGTCGTCGTGGTTCCAGAAGATGATCCGGCTGTCAGCGAACTCGGCGGCCTTGAAGAGAACGAAGCCGAGCGCCGTGAGCGACAGGAGCACGGCGAAGGACGAAGCCATGTTCAGAGAATAGGAATAGCGGTGGATGAGCACCGCCATACCTTGGTTCGCCGACAGGAACTCGCCGACGATGGCGCCAGCCAGTGCAAGCGACATCGCGATCTTCAGCCCGGCCATGATGATCGGCATCGAGCTCGGCAGCTGAAGCTTCCAAAAGACCTGGCTCTTGGTCGCGCCCAGCGACCGGAACATCTCCCGGGCGTCCTCGTCCACGCTGAGCATTCCGGTGACGGTGTTGACGAAGGGCGGAAAGAAACAGATCAGGGCCGCGATGGCGATTTTCGGGCTCCACCCGAAACCGAGCCACGCGATCAGGATAGGCGTAAGCGCCACGCGCGGCGTCACCTGGGGAACGAGGATGTAAGGCTGGATATAGCGCCGGAACGGCTCGTTCAGCCCCGCGACGATCGCAAGCCCGACCCCGGCGGCCGCGCCGATCACGAAGCCGGCCATCGCCTCCACGAAGGTCACGAAGAAATGCCAGTAGACGTTCTTCTGGTCGACGTAGATCGTGAAGATCGAACGGGCGATGTCGCTCGGGCGCGGCGTCGTCAGCGGGTCCAGCCAGCCGAGTCGGCTCCCTGCTTCCCACGCCGCGATCAGCGCCGCGAAGATCAAGATGTGATTGACCACCCGCCGCTGCCAGACGTTCTCCCGGCGCGGCGCGACGGCGGCCGGGGCGGCGGGCGCGGACACCGCCATCAGTGGCCTCCCAGAATGCCCCGTACCTCGGAGACCAGCGCGTTGAACTCCGGCGTCTGCTGAAGCTCGATCTCGCGCGGGCGCGCGCAGGGGACGTCGACGACGGCGGCGAGCCGCCCGGGACGCGGCGTCATCACCATCACGTGGTCGGCGAGGAAGATCGCCTCCGCGATGTTGTGCGTCACGAAGAGCGTCGTCGCGCGTACCTCCGCCACGATCCGAAGCAGCTCGAGGTTCAGCCGCTCGCGCGTGAATTCGTCGAGCGCCCCGAACGGCTCGTCGAGAAGCAGGATGTCGGCGCCGGTTTGCAGCAGCCGCGCCAGCGCGACGCGCTGCTGCATGCCGCCCGACAATTGCCGCGGGAACGAGAACTCGAACCCTTTCAGGCCGACGAGGTCGAGGAGGTCGATCGCGCGCCTCTTGTCCTCCGGCGTGACGCGGCCACCGAGCTCGCTCGGCAAGAGCACGTTCTCCACGGCCGTCCGCCAGTCGAGCAGTGTCGCCTTCTGGAACATCATGCCGACGTCCTTGCGCGGCGCGGCCACTTCCTGGCCGTGCACCGTCAGGCGTCCTGAGCTCAGCGGGATCAGGCCGGCGACCAAGCGCAACAGGGTCGACTTGCCGCAGCCGCTCGGGCCGACGATCGAGGTGAAGGCGCCTTTGCGCACCGTGAAGCTGGCGTTCTCGAGGGCGACGACGGTGGCGGAGAAGGTCTTGCCGAGCCCGGTCGCCTCGATCACGACCGGGGATGCGGGCCGGGCCGCCGCAAGATCCGCCGGCCGCGCCGCCACCGCGGCTCCCTCCATGAGAAGCCCCCAGCTTTTCTCCTAGGCAAGAGATTCGTCGAGAACCGACCAACGATCAATCGGTTTCTTTCACTCGACCAAACCTGCCGCCTGCCCTTCAGGCTCCAGGGCCGACCCGGTCAAGGCGGCGGGACGATCTGGCGTCGATCGTCGAGATTTGCGCGAGCTCGCTCTCCTGCCGGATGATCATGCTCCAGCTCGGCGCCGACGCCCGGCCCTGGTTCGACCTCCGCCATCGAGCGGGTTTGCGGGCCATCATGCCCGCTGATTCGCCAATTGGCGGCAGGACAGAGGCGCACTAAGACTGAGCGGCGAGCCGGGCGCAGGCTCGAGGAGGGACCGGGCGATGCGTGTCTCGGTGGTCGGTGCGCCAGGCGAGGTGGGCCGGACGCTTACCGCCCATCTCCTTCGCAGCCGGCTGCTCGGACCTTCCGACGAGCTGCAGCTGGTCGGGCACGGCGCCGAGCAGACCGATCGCATGCTGCTCGCGATCCGGGTGGATCTGCTGGATGCGTTCGACGAGACCGCACCGCCCATCGCGGTCGCGCCCGGCCTCGAAGACGTGCGCGGCGACGTGATCGTCATGGCCGCCGGGGCGACGGTGTCTCCCGAGCGCCCGAGCCGGCGCGATCTGGCGCAAGCGAACCGGCCGATCTTCGAGGCGCTCGGCAGCGCGCTCGCCCGATCGGGATCGGGGCGCGAGGTCGTGGTCGTGGTCAGCAACCCGGTCGAGCTGGCGGTCGCGATCCTGGCCCGTCGCCTCGACCGCCACCGCGTCCTCGGCATGGGTGCGCAGCAGGACTCGCTTCGGTTCGCGCGGGCCGTCGCGGCCGACGCCGGGGTCGCGCGCGACCGGGTCCACGCCTGGGTGCTGGGCGAGCACGGCGATGCCATCGTGCCGCTGTGGAGCGACGTTCGGGTCGCGGGCCTCGATCCCGATCAGCTGCGCACGACGGTCGCGCGCATCCGCGGCGCGCATGTTCTGGACGAGCTCGGGCAGACCATCGCCGCCGCGCGCGAGCGCGCCTTTGCCCTGGTCACGGACGACCGCATTCGGGAAGCCTACGCCCACGTCGAGGCCCTGGCGCCCGATCTGCGGATCGCGATCGAGCCATTTCTCACGGCGCACTGCCTGCACTCCAGCGTCAACGCCACGGCCAATGCGACGCTCGATCTGGTGCGCGCGCTCTCGCGCGGGCGCGACAGCGTGGTCGGCGCCCAGGTGCAGCTCGCCGGCGAGGTCCTTGGGCTCGAGACCGTCGTCGGCGTGCCCGTGATCGTCAACGCCGGCGGCTGGTCGCAGGTCGTGTGCCCGCCGCTCGCGGCCGACGAGAAGCGCCAGGTCGACCGCGCGGCCCAAACCATCGCGCAGAATCTCGCTGCCTGGACGTCGAGCGCGCCGTCTCATACCGACCCTGCGAAGGCCTGACCTTCGGTCGGTATCGTGCGCGGGGTTGGTCGGTCGGCCGGGCGCCCAAAAAGAAAAGTACGATACCGCGCGAACGACCTTTGTGAGCCGGGTATTGAGGGTCCGGCCCGCACACCGCGGCCACGGGCGCGTGACGGGTCACGGCGGGGACCGAAAGACCGCGCCCCGCGATCGGCGGCGCGATGGACATGCCGTTGTCGTTCGCGGCTTCCTCGGGAAGCGACCGGATCACGTCGCCATGCTCGACCCGCGCCGCCCCCGTCCCGACGCGGCCAAGAAGCCCAAAAGACCGTTGCTAACCCACCCGCGGTTATTCGGGTTCGTTTGGATTCGCAAGCAGACCCGAAGCGGCCGCCGTCACCCCGCCCGGCGCCGCGCCCGATCACCCCGGGGCGATCCAATTCCACGCGAAGAACAGCCACCTCGAATACAACCCACTGAACAAGCGCTATTCTTTGGGTTGGTTTGGTTTTGCGCACGGCAGAGCAACCTCCGCTCCGCCCGACGCGGCGACACAAATCCACAGACCACCCAACTGCGCGCAGACCTGCCACGCTGCCACTCGTCATCGAACCGCCCTTCGGGGGAAGCTGCTGCTCGCCACCGCAGAAGTGTAACACGCCAGAGGAATTTTTTCCACAGCCTGCTGGTCGGCCGCGACCGGCGCACTGATGGTCGGCCGGCGCTTTTTAAGCGCCGGCGCCAGAGGGCCGCCTCAGATAATGGATGTGGGATTGCCGCACCGGGCGGCGCGCCCGGCGCCGGCGGCCGCCTCAGGCGTGACCCGCCTCGCTCGACAGCAACGACAGATCGATCCCGATCTTGGCGATCGCCCGCTCCCACTTGGCGGCGTTCTCGTCGCCGAACACCAGGTCCAGATCGGCCGGGACGAGCAGCCAGCCATTGGCCTGGATCTCGGCGTCGAGCTGCCCCGGCGCCCAGCCGGCATAGCCGAGCGCCAGAACCCGGTGACGCGGGCCGGCGCCGCGCGCGATCGCCTTGAGCACGTCGATGGTGGCGGTGAGCGCGATCTCGTCGTCGATCACCAGGGTGGAATCCTGGAGATAGTCGGAGGTGTGCAGTACGAAGCCCCGGCTCGATTCCACCGGCCCGCCGAAATGCACCGGCATGTCGGCCGGCCCGCCCTCGGCCTCCACCCCGAGCTGCGAGAGCAGGCTGCCGAACGTGAGGCTGTCGATCAGGCGATTGACCACCAGACCCATGGCGCCGTCGCTCGAGTGGGCGCACAGGTAGACCACAGTCCGCGCGAAGCGTGGGTCCGACATCTGGGGCATCGCGACCAGGAGCTGACCGCTCAGCGAGGCGTGACTGGAAGCTCGAGACGCCATGATCATGACTTAGACCGTCTGCCGCCCGGCAGCAAGGGCACGCTGGAGCGTGGCCGAGAGGAGCTTCAAAAATTGTTAGCGGCGAGCGTTGCGCCGTCTGTGACCCCATGCCAGATTGCCGCGCCAGGCGACATCATGGAGCGGGAGGACGGCATGGCGATCCAGGTTGGGGACCGGCTGCCGGCGGTCAGTTTGAAGCGGCTGACCGCGGACGGCATCAAGGACGTGGCGATCGCCGAGCTGACCGACGGCAAGAAGGTGGTGCTGTTCGCCGTGCCCGGCGCCTTCACGCCGACCTGCTCGGAGAAGCACCTGCCCGGCTTTCTGGAGCACGCCGCGGCGATCAGGGCCAAGGGCGTCGATGCCATCCTGTGCGTCGCGGTCAACGACCCCTTCGTCATGAGCGCCTGGGCGAAGGCCAGGAGCGCGGAGGGCCGAATCGAGATGCTCTCGGACGGCAACGCCGAGTTCGCCCGCGCCCTCGGCCTCGACTTCGACGGTAGCGGCTTCGGCCTCGGCACCCGGTCCAAACGCTACGCGATGATCGTCGAGGACGGCACGGTGCGGACGCTGCTAATCGAAGACGCGCCGACCCAGGCCGAGAAGAGCAGCGCCGCCGCCATCCTCGCCGCCCTCTAGAGCATTATTCTTTTGGGTGGACCCGCGGCCCCAAGCCCGCTCCCCCTCCCAACCACCCACCGATGGTACCCTTGGGGTGG
>JBOHKK010000163.1:0-12841 GCA_050729115.1 Geminicoccaceae bacterium
ACTCGGCGACGCCCGCCTGGCGAGCGGCACGCGTTGCTCGTAGGCCTTGGCGAGCTCGTAGCGCGTGCTGGTCAGCTCCTGCTCAAGCTCGCCGATCCTCTGCTCGCGGGCGGCGACCGTCTGCTGGCTCTGGCGTCGGGAGCGCACGAGCCTACCTTCGAGCTGCTGGACCCGCCGCTCGGCCGCCCACAGCTCCTTCGCGGCGTGCCGATTGTAGCCGCCCATGAAGTGGGACAGCATGTGGACCTCGCCGAAGGCGTGCACTTTGAGATCCTCGGCAACGTGGGCATGGCTCATGATTGCCCAATACGCGCCCGCGACCAGGCCCCGCCCGCAGAGATCGTTCCAGAGCCCGGCGAGCCGCTCCTGGTCCTCGCCGCCGACCTTGCGCAGGATCGCGGCATATTTCTCGTCGAGGGTCTTGTTCATCTCCCGGCCGACGCGTCCACGCTCGCTCGCGCGCACGACCATGAAGCCATGGATGTCGTACGCCTGGGCGCCGTCCTGAAAGCTCACCCCCGCGCGTCTGAGGATCCGATCGACGTCGCCGGGCGTCAGGCAGGTGCCGACGATCGAGCACAGCCAGCTCGACTGGATCTCCCAAATCTTCAGGCGCTTGCGCGCCGGCCGTGGCCCGACTTCCGGCATCGGCAGGGAGGAGCCGGGCGCGGTCGGCGCCGCCATGTCGAGCCCGGCCTCCAGGAAGCGTGGACGATCGCTCATGGGCTTGCTCAAAGCTCCAAGGCCCGACGTCTCCCGGAGCATACGGTGCCCGCCACCGATCCTTCGCTCCTGCTCAGAATCACAAGTTCGTTCTCCATACTTCCCCGTCATCGCGAAACCGCGAAGCGGTCGTGGCGATCCAGACCAGCCCGCATCCCCTGGATTGCTTCGCTCCCTTCGGTCGCTCGCAATGACGAGACGCCCATGACTCAGGTTTCTGCGACCGTGGCTCCTAGTGGAGCCGGGCCGCTCTGCCCGACGCCGGCTGCGCCCGGCGTCCGGACAGGTGCAGCCCGAGCAGGCACAAGGCGCCGGCGAACGTTCGACTGGCGCTCAGCAGAAGACCGATCGCGCGCGGGTGGACCAACGTCGCGGCGGTGCGATGGAGGCGCGCCTCGTCGCCGACCTGGGCGCTCGCCACCAGCTCCACCATGGCCCGCTCGTCGCTGCTCAGGTATGGACAAGGCGTGCGATGAAGGTAGAGATCGCGCCAGCAATGGCTGGCCAGGACCTCGAACCACGGCTCGAAGGCCGCGCGCGCGGCGCCGCCCGTCGCGCCGTCGCGCGCCAGGCGGAAGCCCTCCTCGAGACGCTCGAGCTTCGCCGCGCCCTCGAGCCGGGTACGCAGCGCCCAAAGCACGAACTGCTCGGCGACATTGAGATCCGCGGCGCTCCGCCAACTCCGGCCGCGCTGCTCCGCCATCGTCCTGCCGCTCATCGTCACAGGCGCCACGGCCGCGCGGCGTCGACCTCGCCCGCCAGCGCCTCGAGCCAGATCAGCTCCGCCTCCCAACGTTCGACGTCGCGGGCCAGATAGCGCTGGACGAAGGCGCATCGGCAGGGACAGCCGGCGAGCGCCGCCTGCGCCTGATCCAGGGCGCGCCGATGCGCCGCCATCAGATCGACGATCACCGCGTCACGCGCATCCGGCTCGAGCATCTCCAGAAAGCAGATCTTGAGACAGGCGCAGACGGCCGCCAACGTGTCTGCGGGCGACGCGCTTTGCGTCATCAGCAGCCGCTGCACATGGGCGCGCCCGCTCGCCGAAGGCAGCCACCGGATCTCGCCCGCGGCGCGAGCCGGCGCTGTGTCCGGCGTCGACGTCAGGAGTCCGGCCTCGGCGAGCGCGGCGATGCGCCCGGCGATCACGTCGGCGGTCGGCTGAAAGCGCGCACCGCCGACGCGCTTGACCACGGCGATGATCTCGGCCGCGGTCCGCGCCCGTTCGCTCGTGACCCCGAGCACGGCCAGGTCCAGCACGTTGCTCGGGTACAGGAAGTCGCCCGCATCCATCGCAGTCGAGCCCGGCAGAATGATTCCGTGTGTCCATTGATTTACAAATGTATCTCAGTAACGTCAATGACCAATCGCTGATGTTTATTACATTATAATTTTTCCAATTCTTGATAACCCTTGGAACTCTTAAATGTTGACGGCGGGCTCGACGCGAGCTGGCCGCGCTGGACGGGCGCCCGGGCCAGATGATTGTCCCAGGCGGTGGCGGTCTGCCCGGCAACGACCACCGGCGCCCGCTTGCCGCGCCCTGGCTCGACGCTCAGGACGTCGCCGCGCCCGCCGGTGATCACGAATTTTCCGGGCGCATCGGCGGCGGCCACCCCGCACCCGTCGGGGACCTCGACGTCGTCGACCAGGCGACCCGTCTCGGCATCCCAGAACGTGATCAGACTGCCCCGCGGGCAGGAGACCGCGAGCAGCCGGCCGCCTTGATCGAAGGCGATGCTCCCGGCGTAGTGGCGCATGCGCCGCTCGATCGCGGCAGGCGCTTCGAGCAGCCGGATCGCGCCGCCGTCGTGGAGCCCGACCAGCGGCACGCGGTCGCGCTTGCTGCCCTCGTACTGCATCGCCATGGCCACGAGGCCGTCGCGGTTGACCGTGAGGTGGCGGATGCTGAGCCGGTGCAGGTCCGGCGCCAGTCCGAACGCGTCCTGCAGGCGGCCGCTCGCCAGGTCGAGATAGGCGAGCGAGGGTTGCATGGTGTCGAGGTTGAGCTTCGCGCGATCCATGTCCGGGTGCGTCCGGATGCCGCCGTTGGCGACCGCGAGGGTCGCGCCGTCGGGCATCAGCGTGACCTCGTGGGGGCCGACGCCATGGGAGGCGACCTCACCGATCTGCCGGTAGCCGTCCCCGGCGTCCCGGATGCCGATCACGCCGCGCCCGGCCTCGAAGTCGTTCTCGCTGGTGAACAGATGGCGGCCGTCCGGCGAGAAGGCGCCGTGGCCGTAGAAGTGGCGCCCTCCGGCGGCGTCGATGCGGCAGAGCGCCTCCCCCCGCTCGATGTCGATCACCACCGCGAACGTGCCCGGACGGCGGGCGAACACCACGCAATGCGCGGGCGCCGGGCGAAACGCCGCGCCGTGGCCCCGGCCGGCAAGGGGAACATCGAAGACCATGCGGCCGTCGGCGCGAAATCCGGTCGCGAAATGGCGTTCGGCGTCGTCGGCCCGGCAACCGACGTAGAGCGGCCCGGCGCTGCCCCGCGCCGCCGCCGCCTCGAACCCCACACCGACGAGCAGGCTGCCGGCCAGGCCCGACAGGAAGGCGCGGCGGCCGAGCTCCGTTTGCGACGATGGTTGCGCCGGCCGTTTCCGATCCATCAGTCACCATCCATGGCGTTGAAGCCGACCAGCAGGCCGAGCGCCGGCGCCAGCTCCTGCGCCACCAGAAGGCGCAGGGTCCTGAGCTCGGCGAGCAGCGCCTCGATCCGGGCGCGCGCCGCCGGATCCTCGACCGCCGCCGGCAGCGGCAGCGCGATCGCGTCCAGCTGCGCGAAGGCACGATCGAAGCCCCGGCGGATCGCCCAGTCGAGCTGGTCCTCGTCGGCGAGCGCGGCCAGCGCGGCGCCGAAGCCGCCGGCGCCGGCGTAGAGGGCTTCGGCGGTCTCGAGATTGGCACGGATGTTGGCGAGCGACAGCTCGCTGCGCCAGCTCTCCGCCCGTCTGGGCTTGGCCTCCTCGAGCGCCGCGCCGAGCGGCGCTTCCAGCTTCAGCGCGATCACGCTCTGGAGCGCAGTGTGCAGGCTCTTGAGCAGGTCGCCGCTCGCGTCCTCGGCGGTGAAATAGGCGTCGTTGCCGGCCCCGGCCGTGAGCACCGCCTCGCGAAAGCCGCCGGGACGTCGCCAGTCGTCGAGGATGCCCGCCGCCAGCCCGGCCAGGTTGCGCGCGATCGCCGCTGCGAGCCCGCAGGCGTAGTCGGCATCCGCCCCAGTGGCCGCCCCGGACGCCTCCGGCGTCGGCAGCCGGGCGTCGTCGTACAGGATCTGCTCCAGCGCCGGAAAGCCGGTCAGCGCCACGCTCTTGCCCTCGAGCCCGCCCGGTGCGAGGAGCGCGGGGTCCCGGGCCGCGAGCACCTGGCTCAGTTGCCGCGAGATGGCGCCGCGCCGGTCCGGAAACAGCTGGATGATCGAGGTCCGCGCCCCCGATACCACCGGTCCGAACACGACCGGCTGCACGTGCTGCCAGGCCAGCATCGCCTGCTCGAACGCCGAACGCGCGCGCTCCAGATGGTCCGGCGTCGGCGCCTCACAGAACTCGGACACCGCCGCCTCAAGGGCTGCCGTGGCTTCGGCGAAGCGCTGGTAGCCCGGCACGATCACCGCGTCGGTGAGCTGTCGGTTGAGGTCCTCGAGGACGCTCGCCGCGCGCGCCGGAATCGCGGCCGCGAGGCCGGCCAACAGCAGCACGAAGAGACGCCCGCGCATCGCAGCACCTCAGAGCGAGTTCAGGAACGCGAGCATGGCATCCCGGTCCGCCTTGCTCATGCCGGCGAAGGCATCGCGCGCGGCCTGGGCTTCGCCGCCGTGCCAGAGAATCGCCTCGGTCAGGTTGCGGGCGCGGCCGTCGTGGAGGAAGTAGGTGTGGCCGTTGACCTCCTCGGTGAGGCCGATGCCCCACAAAGGCGGCGTCCGCCACTCGCGCCCGCTGGCGACGCCCTCGGGCCGATGGTCGGCGAGGCCCTCGCCCATGTCGTGCAGGAGGAGGTCGCTGTACGGCCAGATCAGCTGGCCGGCGAGCGCCGGAACCTCCCAGGCGCGCCGGGTCGCGAGCTTCGGCACGTGGCAGCCGATGCAGCCCGACTCGTAGAACAGCTGCTTGCCGTGCAGCACGCTCGGGTCGCCCGCGGCGCGCCGCGCCGGCACGGCCAGATTGCGGGCGTAGAACAGGATCTGGTCCATCACCTCCGCGGGTGCCTCGAGGCGGTCGTTCTGCGGGCTGTTGCCGCTCAACGCCGCGCGACACGCCACCTGCGCCGCGGTGCAATCGCCCCAGGCGGCGGGCGCGATCGGATTGGCGATCCCGATGTCGCCGGCCATGGCATGGCTGCCCTGCTGATTGAGCGTCGGCTCCCCGGCCTTCCAGCCGAAGCGACCAAGCGCGACCTGCCCCTGCTCGGCGCTCCAGACCCGGTTCGGCCGCCCGGAGATGCCGTCGCCATCGGCGTCGTCGGGATCGGCATGGGCCAGGATGTCCTCGGCGGCGACCGCCTCGAGCAGACCGAGCCCGATCATCGGCGGCGCCACGCGCGGGCTCAGCATGACCTCGGGATGCAAGGGCCCGTAAGCGAGGTCCGCGATCCGGTAGCCGGGCCTGCGCAGATGCGCGACCTCGCCGTCCGCGAGCGCTACGGGGATCTCCTCGTAGTCGATCGCGATCTGCCCCTCGGGCGCGTGGCCGGGAATCGCGAGATCCTGCAGCTGGCCGCCGTAGGTCGGCTCGGCGATGACGTTCGCTCGATGCGCCTCAAGCAGCTCCCGATCGCCCTCGCTCTGCGGCGGGATGGAGAGGCGCAGGAGCATCGACACGGCGGAATCGCCCGGTCCCGCCGGCGGGTGGCCGCGGCCGTCCTTGAGATGGCAGCGCTGGCAGGCGCGGGCGTTGTAGAGCGGTCCCAGACCGTCCGCGCCCTGGGTCGATGCCGGGGCGCTGACCCAGGCGCGCCGAAACAGACCGTTGCCGACGAAGAAGTCGGCGCGCGCCTCGAAGCTCAGGTTCGCGGAGGGCTGCGAGAAGGCGTTCCGGTTCGCGGCGCCGCGATGGGTCGCCGAGCCGCCGGACAGGGTCTCGAAGCGCTCCGGGGCGGTGAAGTCGGTGGTCGCCGCCAGGATCGCGGCGCGCTGCTCGGGCGACATCGCGGCCACCGCCGCGCTCGACACGCCCGCCAGGGCCACCGCGACCACGAGGCGTCGCATCCGTTGCCGCGACCCGAGCGCCAACTCCGCCCGACCTACTGGAACACCGCCTGAGGGCTGTCGAGACTGTCCGAGCCCTCGAACGCCAGGGGGCCGAGATCGAGCGCGACCACGATCCTCTCGATCGTCCTGGTCTGCTCGAGCAAGGCATCGATCGCCCCTTGCACCAGGGCGTTGCCCTTGGGATTGTCCTCGCCGATCATCTGATCGTAGGCCATCTCGCCCCGGTCGGCCGTGTCCTTGAGCGTCTGCATCGCCGCATGGGTGGCATCGAGCCGGGCGCGCATCGCGGCGTCGAGATCGGGATTCGCCGCGGCCACCAGATCGGACAGGCTTGCTCCTTCGACCATCGACCCGTCGACCCGCTCGTACCGCCCGAGGTAGACATTCTCGATACCGAGCGCGTCATAGTAGTGCGAGTTGTGGGTGTTGTCGGAGAAGCAGTCGTGCTCCTCCTCGGGGTCGTGGAGCATCAGCCCGAGCTTCATCCGCTCGCCGGCCAGCTCGCCGTAAGAGAGGCTGCCGAGGCCGACGACGATGCTCCCGAGCCCGCGCTCCGGCGGGCCCTCGACGACCTGCCGACGCGCCGTGCCGTCCGCCCGCCAGTTCTCGACCATCTCCGCGAGATCCGAGACCAAAAGATCGGTCACCGCCTTCAGATAGGCGCGCCGGCGCTCGCAATTGCCGCCGGTGCACGCGGCGATCGCGAAGTCGGTCCACGGCCGCATGCCGGCGCCCGGCCCGGTGCCGTTCAGATCCTGGCCCCAGAGCAGAAACTCGATCGCGTGGTACCCGGTCGCGACGTTGGCCTCGACCGCGTCGATCTCGTGCAGCGAACGGAGCAGGTCCGCATCGATGGTCGCGGCCTCGATCGCCGCGCCGCCCGAGGTGAGCTTCGGATGGGCGATGACGTTGGCGACGTAATAGAGGTTCTCGTCCGATTCGCTGCCGTAGGCCGCGGCGACGTAGTCGATCAGACCCTCGTCGAGGGGCCAGGCGTTGACCCTGCCCTCCCAGTCGTCGACGATCGCGTTGCCGAAGCGGTACGCCTCGGTCTGCTGATACGGCACCCGTGCCGCCAGCCAGGCGTCCTTGGCCGCCTGGTGGGTCGCGGCCTCCGGCGCGGCGAGGAAGGCGTCGACCGCGCTCTGCAGGCTCGTGGCCGTGAGCCACGCGTCCTCGTAGGCGGCTTCGGCGATGTCCGCGTAGGTGGCCAGGACCGCCGCCTCGCCCTGCGGTTCGGCGGCACGGATGCTCGGGGCCGCGAGCACGCTGAGCGCGAGCGCTGCGGCGGTGATGAAGGACGTGCTACGGCACACCATGGCAGCCGTCTCCCTCTTCGTGGTGGCGCTTCCGGCTACTTCCAGCCGACCCGGTCCATCAGCTTGACCGCCTCGGGATTGTTCTCGCCGAGCTTGGCGGCATTGACGTCGTCGGTCCTGATCTCGCCCCACTGCTCGAGGATCGGTTCGACCTTGACCCCCTCGACCACCGGGAACTCGTGGTTGCCCTGGACGAAATAGGTCTGCGCCTCCGGCGTGGTCAGGTACTCCAGAAACCTGACCGCGTTCTCCTTGTTGGGTGCGGTCGCGATCACCCCGGCGCCGCTGACGTTGGCGTGCGCGCCGCGGCCGTCCTGGTTGGGGAAGATGATGCCGACCTTGTCGGCGATCGCCCGGTCGTCCTCGTTGTCGGATTCGATCAGCCGCACGAGGTAGTAGTGGTTGACCACCGCGACGTCGCACTCGCCGGCTGCCACCGCCTCGATCTGGTCGGTGTCGCCGCCCTGCGGCGGGCGCGCCAGGTTGGCGACCAGGCCCTTGGCCCATGCCTCGGTCTGTTCGACGCCGAGCGTCTCGATCATCGAGCCGACCAGCGACTGGTTGTAGATGTTGCCGGACGAGCGGATGCAGATCCGGCCCTGCCACTTGGGATCGGCGAGATCCTCGTAGGTCGCGATCTCCGACGGGTCGACCCGGTCCTTGGCGTAGACGATGCCGCGCAGCCGCTGGCTGATGCCGAACCACCTGCCCTCCGGATGGCGCAGCTTGGCCGGGATGCGCTCCTCCAGCACCGCCGACGAGATCGGCTGCAGGATGCCCGCCTGGTCCGCCCGCCACAGGCGGCCGGCGTCCACCGTGATCAGGATGTCGGCCGGGCTGTTCCGGCCCTCCGCCTTGATCCGCTCGATCAGCTGGTCCTCGTTGCCCTCGATCAGATTGACCGCGATCCCGGTCTCCTCGGTGAAGCTGTCGTACAGCGCGACGTCGGTGTCGTAGTGCCGCGCAGAGTAGAGATTGACCTCCTCGGCCAGGACGCCCTGCGCACTGAGCCCGATCACCAGGATCACGGCGCTGGTCAGCCCTCGCAAACGGTATCTGTCCATCTTGTCACATGCCCCTCGATTGTCTGGGTCTCGGCATACGACGGCGCCCGCGCCGCCATGCAGCCGGCCCCGTCAACGATAGTCGAGCCTAAGGGCAAGTATTGGATGAAGTCAAATCCAATGATTTAGAATAGCTCTAATGATATTCTTTTGATTTAGATGAATTCTAAAGGATCAGGCCGTTATTGCGGAGCAGGCGGCTTCCATTACGTCCGAGCCGGCCGCCCACCGAGCCATGGCCGGCCCGAGGGCGTCGGACTGAGGCCATCTGCGCCCTGCGACCGAACCGCCGCAGGGCGTTTTGCCGCATTGTCCGGCCGGCAACCTTCCCGCTTTCCTGTCTTGACAGCAAGAAATCCAGCGCTTCCGGCGCTGCTTGCGGTAATCCCCAATCACCCGGTCCGCGGAGATCCGAGATGTCGACCATCATGAAAAACAAGAGCCTGCTGCTTTTGCCGATTGGCCTGGCGGTTTTGATTGTGATCGGCATCCTGACCAGCTGAATCCGCTTGCGGCAATTTGTCCGGGCGACGTGCGGCCACTTGTCACGGCAGATCGGACCGCGGCGTTGATGGGCAAGAATCCCCTCCTCCTGCTGATCGCCGGCCTGGCGATTCTGGTCGCCGTCGGCATCTTGACCGGCTGAGCCGGGCCGGTCGGCGCGGCGGCGGGGATCTGCCGACGCGCTCAGCCGCTCTCGGTCGGCAGCTGGTGGATGTGCACGTCGTGCGCCGAATGCCGCGTGAGAATCGCGAGCGCGCGGCGCTCGGCGTCCGCGTCGGGCGTACGCACCCAGAGCAGGAGCCCGCCGCGGTCGAGCTGCTCCTGCAGATGCTCGGCCTGGTGCTGGTCGAGCCAACGGGCGAGGACGGTGCCGATCAGGGCGCCGGCGATCGCGGTCCCGGTGACCGCGGCGGCGACCACGCCAGCGGAGGCGACCACGGTGCCGGCCGCGACCACCGCCGGCAGGTAGGTCAACGAGCCGATGATCATGCCTTCGCTCTCGCCGGCCGAGGCGCGGGTCCTGTAAGCGGTCCGCGGCACCTTCGGGTCGTCCTCCAGCTCCTCGACCCGCTGGTAGCGGTGGCCGAGCTTCCTCGCGACCGCATCCTCGGTCGCCAGCAGGCTGATGTCGCCTTTCTTGAAGCCGGCCCGCTTCAGCTCCTCGACCGCGGCGTCGAGGTCGCGCACGCCCTCGAACACCGCGACCGCCTCGGTCACGACCGCCTCGCGATCCGCTGGCATCCATCCTCCTGGGCGCTGCCCGCCTGCTGAGAACTTACGCGATCGGTCGGTGCAGCGCCACGATCCAGATCATGCCGGCGATCAGCGATTGATCGCTTTCCGATCGCGGCGCAGAGGTTACATTGCGGTGCCGTCGAGCACCGCCTGACCGGACGACCGCCCATGCATCTCGCCCGCTTTCCAAGGCTGCGCTTCGCCCATCTGCCGACCCCGCTCGAGCCGATGCCGAACCTCACGCGGCTGCTCGGCGGCCCCCAGCTGTACGTCAAGCGCGACGACTGCACCGGGCTTGCAACCGGCGGCAACAAGGCCCGAAAGCTCGAGTTCCTGATCGCCGATGCGCTGGCCCAAGGGGCGGATACCGTGATCACCCACGGCGCCGTGCAGTCCAACCACGTCCGTCAGACCGCCGCGGCCGCCTGCAGGTACGGCCTGAGGTGCGCGGCGCTGCTGGAGCGGCGCGTGCCGGGCCACGGCCCCGAATACGAGGTGACCGGCAACGTCCTGTTCGACCGGCTGTTCGGCGCCGAGCTCCGCCTGGTCGAGGCGGACAGCGACATGGATGCCGCCTGCGCCGAGCTCGCCGAGGCGATCCGCGAGCGCGGCGGCAGGCCGTACTACATCCCGGGCGGCGGCTCCAATGCGGTCGGCGCGCTCGGCTATGTCGATGCCGCGCTCGAGCTTCTCACTCAGGCCAACGGCATGGGCCTGCGGATCGACTGCGTGGTCCACGGCACCGGCAGCACCGGCACCCAGTCCGGCCTGGTCTGCGGCCTCGAGGGCGCCAACAGCGGGATCGACGTGCTCGGCATCTGCGTCAGCCGGCCGGTGGCGGCGCAGATCGATGCCGTCTACCGGACCGCGAGCGCCACGGCGGCGCACCTCGGGATCACGGGCGGGCTGGAGCGCGCCCGGGTCCTGGCGAACGGCGACTATGTCGGCCCGGGCTACGGCATCCCGACTGCGGGCACGATCGAGGCGATCCGGCTTGCCGCCTGCCACGAGGGCCTGCTCCTCGACCCGGTCTATACGGGCAAGGCCATGGCCGGCCTGATCGACCTCTGCCGGAGCGGCTTCTTCACGCGCGGCCAGAACGTCGTGTTCCTGCACACCGGCGGCGCCGTCGCGCTGTTCGCCTACGAGGCCGACCTCGCGGCGTAGAGTTCGCGCACGTCCCGACCTCGTGGCGAATCCAGATCACCATCGCTGGAGCGCGATCCTTGCGCATGCAGCGCCTGGAGCGCCCCGCCTGTCCGGTAAGTTGACGCACTACCTGAAGAAGCCGCTCTCCCGTCGGTTGAACCAATGATCTTCCGTCGGCACCGTCGGGACCCGACATGGGTGCCACGGATCAAGAGAGCCGGCAGATGAATTTAAGCGGCCAGGACCTTTGCAGGAATGACATGATCCCCCGTCTCAAGTGTATCCATCTCACAGCTTTTTTTACGTTGCTCCGGTTGAGCGGTTGGATTAACCTAAGGTTGAAAAGAGCGATGCCGCTCCACGGAGCGGATGAGCAAGGACATGAAGGCCATGTACGCGTCGATGCGAGCCCTCTGAGAGGGAGAGCGATCGCATGGAATCGCCCTTCAGCCATTCCGGCGCCTCGACGCCCGCCAGCGATGGTGCTCCTTCGGCCAATGGCAGCGGCCTTGGCAACGATGACACGCATCTCGCGAGCCCGTGGGGCGATCGTGGGTGTCAGGAAGCCCAGGAGGTGATCGTGGGCGCGGCGCTTCCCGCGGACGGCGCGACTTCAGCGCCCGGCCGCGCGCGGCGAATGGGGCTGCAGGCCAGCTATTGGCGATATCTACAGCAGGTCACCGGTTCCGACGCAGATCCCCTGAGCTCCGCGGAGGTGCTCGAATTTCTGCTGCACTTCGGCGGGTCCGGCCTGAGGGCGGGTGCGCTCGCGGCACAGCTCCTCGACCGCTTCGGCAGCCTCGGCGCGGTGGTGACCGCCGATCCGACGAGGCTGAGGGAGATCCTGCCTGGCGACGATCTCTCGGTCGTCTTGCTCAAGGCGGTCCGGGCGGCCGTCAAAGCGATCGTCCGCGAGCCGCTCGAGGACCGCCCGGTGATCGGCTCGGCATCGGCGCTGATGGATTATTTGTCCGTCACGATGCGACACGAGTCGACAGAGGCGACCAGAGTTCTCTTCCTCGACCGCAAGAATGCGCTGATCAAGGACGAGATCCAGCACCGCGGCACGGTCGACCACACGCCGCTCTATCCCCGCGAAATCGTCAGGCGGGTCATCGAGCTCGGCGCTTCAGCTATCATCCTGGTTCACAATCATCCGAGCGGCGACCCGACGCCCTCGCAGAGCGACATCGACATGACCCGCCAGCTCGCTGCGGCCTTGAGCACGATCAACGTCGTTCTCCATGACCACGTCATCGTCGGGCGAAACAAGGAGATAAGCCTGCGCAAGACCAACCTGATGTGAAGGCGCGTCACGTGACCATCCCGATCACGTCACGGTGCGCCACGGCCTGCAAGGCCCGAGCAGTCGCGACAGATGATCCGAGGACAACGACATGACCAGTCGCACAGTCGTCATCCTGACCGAGCCGGAACGGTGTGAGCTTGCCGATGCCGACACCCTGGTGCAGGCAGTTCTTCAGATTCAGCAGCTCAACAAGGCGGGTCTGGGCGGCTCGCAGACCTTCTGCGACCATCCCGCCGCAGCCGTGCGATTCATCGAGGCCTACGCCAAAGCCTACCCCGAGCTTCAGCTGCGCTCGTCGGACCTGCCGCCGCCCGAGCAGCTCTACTCCATCATCGCCGATGGTCGGGTCATGCCGCTGCAGGGCGCCGCGGCGCCCGATATCGCGAACACGGGAGAGGCAGGCCAGCTGTATCCGCTTTACGTGCTGAGCCTCGGCGCCCCCGACGCTCTGATGCAGGCGCTGCAACACAACCGTTTCGCCAAGAGCGACATTCAGGTCGTCGAGATCGCCCCGATCGAGAGTTCGGGATCAGAGCCGGTGTCGGTTGCCGAGGCCGTGGCCCACGAGCCGCACTCAGGGTCGTCCTGGGGCGCCGAGGGCTCGGCGGAACTTGGCCACAATGGCGAGCTCTTGCCACTGGAGGAGCTGAGCTCGAGCGGTCCCCTCAAGCTCGCCAGCGTCGAGGTCAATCTCGACCATATCCAGGTCGACCGAGGCCACGACCAGAAGGACCCCTACATTCCGGTATTGGATGAGCCGGCCACGGTGGCGGTCGTCGCGCCGCCGGCGACCGGACCGGTCGGCGCCGCCGGCGGCGGGCCTCAGCCC
>JBOHKK010000164.1:0-12791 GCA_050729115.1 Geminicoccaceae bacterium
GGTGGCGACCGCGAGCACCTGCTGCTCGCCGCAGCGCACCGTGTCCTCGACGCTGGCGCCGAGGTCGCTCACGAAGCTCACCTCGCCGGCCAGATGGTTCTCGCCGTTCGCCGCCGCCGGGCGGACGTGCACCTCCTCGGGCCGCACCGAAAGCGTGACGCGCGCGCCGTCGGCGATCCCTTCCGGCGGCCGCGCGACCCGGATCGGCCGGCCGTCGACCAGCACCGTGTCGCGGCCGCTAAGCGTGCCCGGAACCAGATTGCTGATGCCGATGAAGTCGGCGACGAACGCATTGCTCGGGCTGCGGTAGGTGTCGAGCGGCGAGGCCACCTGCTGCACCCGGCCGTGGTCCATGACGACCACGAGGTCGGCCATGGTCATGGCCTCGCGCTGGTCGTGGGTGACCACGATGGTCGAGATGCAAAGGCGCCGCTGCAGCAGCCTGAGCTCGATCTGCATGGTCTCGCGCAGCTTGGCGTCGAGCGCCGAGAGCGGCTCGTCCAGCAGAAACAGCCTGGGGTTCAGGGCAAGCGCGCGGGCGATCGCGACGCGCTGGCGCTGGCCGCCCGAGAGCTGGGAGACCGGCCGGTCGATCACGCCCGGAAGGCGGACCAGCTCGAGCAGCTCCTCGGTCCGCCGGCGGCGCTCCGCCTGGCCCGTGCCCCGGATCCGGAGCCCATAGGCGATGTTCTCGCCGACCGAAAGATGCGGAAACAGCGCGAGCGACTGGAACACCATGCCGAAGTTGCGCCGGTGCGCGGGCGTATCGGTCAGGTCATGACCGTCCAGTCGGATGCGCCCGGCGCTCGGCGCCTCGAGGCCGGCGATGCAGCGGAGCAGCGTGGTCTTGCCGCAGCCCGACGGCCCGAGAAGGCAGACGAGCTTGCCGGGCGGAAGCTCGAGGTCGACGTCGATCAGCGCCCGGACATGACCGAACGACTTGCTCACATGCTCGATGCGCAAGGCCATGGCGTCTTCCCCGCGCGCCGTCGGGCCGATATCGGACCGGCCCCGCGTCGTCCGGCCGCCGCCCAGGGCCGATGGGAGCGTCAGCCGGCGATCATCTCAGTCCACTTCTGATTCAGCCAGTCGTCGCGCTCGACGTACATGTCGTAGCGCGGGATGATCGGCGGGATCTCGCTCGCCACGGCGGCGAACTCCTCGTCAGTGAGGTCGAGCAGGGCGCGCTTGACGGTCGGCGCCGTGCCGACCTTGCGCGACAGCTCGGCCTGGATCTCGGGACGGCACATGTAGTCGATGAAGACGTGCCCCTCCTCGAGCGCCTGCGAGGCCTTCGAGGTGCACCAGGAGCCCGAGTCGAGCACGCCGCCCTCCTCCGGGAAGGTCGAGCGGACGGGCTGGCCCTGAGCCGCCGCGAGGCCGGTCACGTCGTGATAGTACTGGCCCATCGGGATCTCGCCGGCTTGCAGCGCCTGCTGGAACTGGCCCTCGTCGCGATACCACAGCCGGACGTTCGGCTTTACCTCGGCGAGCTTGCCCATCACCTCGAGGATCCCCTCCTCGGTATCCAGGATGTCGTAGCCGCCGAACCAGGTCTTGGCGGTGATCTCGAGCAGGAACGAGTTGCTGACCAGGGCGAGCAGCCCGAGGCGGCCCTCGTTCGCCGGGTCCCAGAGCGCCTTCCAGGAGGTGGGCGGCTCGGGATAGACCTCGGTGTTGGTCACCAGCGTGATGTACCAGGAGACCGCGCCGATCGCGCTGATCCGGCCGTCCGGGTAGCGCTGCACGAAGTGCGGCTCGAGGTTCTTGGCATTGGGCAGCTTCGCCTCGTCGAGCGGCGCCCAGAGCTCGGCGTTCTGGCCCTTGATGCGCGTGACCTGCGCCATCATCGAGACGTCGGCCGGCGCGATGTTGCCGCGCGCCGCGGTCTGCAGCTGGACCAGCCAGGCCTCGCCGGTCGGCTCGGCGATCGATTCGATCTCGATCCCGGTCGCCTCGGTGAACGCCGGGTAGATGTGCTCATCGAACGAATCCTTGAAGTAGCCGCCGTAGGTGCCGACCTTGAGGGTCTGCGCGGCGCGCGTGCGGATCGCCGGAAAGCCCACGATGCTCGTCGCGGCGAGCGCGCCGGCGCCCGCAAGGAGACCCCGGCGGCCGATCGCGGCCCCGGCAACGGCTCTCCTTTGAGACTCGTGCCTCATCTCCCTCTCCCTCAATCGCTGCCCGCTGCCCTGCGCAGCGAGGGCGTGCCTGGGGGCCATGTTAAGTCAGGCCAAAGGCGGAAGCGAGGTTCTCGACGGGCCCGGCCGGCGCGCTCATCCAGGAGACGATCGAGCGGCCGGCCCGGAGCATGCATGCTGCGCGAAGGATTGGCGCTGCCCGCGGCTGCAATCGAGGGTCCTCCCTGAACCGCTGCCGGCTGCGGGAACAGGCTTGGTGAAGGCCCTCCGAGCGGTCGCGCCAAGCTGACCATGATCATCCGGCCGCGCTCTACCCGGTGCGTTCCAGCCATTCGGTCACGGTCGGCATCATCCGCTCGACGATGATCTGGATGCCTTCCGCGGTGGGGTGGACGCCATCGGGCTGATTGAGGTCCGCCTTGCCGGCCACGCCATCGAGAAAGAACGGATAGAGCGGTACGCCGTGGTCTTCGGCGATCCGCGGGAACACCGCCTCGAACGCGGCCCCGTAGGTCCGGCCCAGGTTTGGCGGCGCCCGCATGCCCGCAAGCAGGACCGCCACCCCCTCGGCCCGCAACCGACTGACGATCGCATCCAGGTTCGCCGCCATCTGCTCCGCCGGCAGCGCGCGCAGGGCGTCGTTGCCGCCAAGCTCGACGATCACGTGGGTCGGCGCCTCGGCGAGCATCCACTCGAGGCGGGCGAGCCCGCCGGCCGAGGTGTCGCCGCTCACCCCGGCATCCAGCACCTCGCAGTCGTAGCCCGCCTCGCGCAGGCGCTCCTGCAGTTGCGCCGGAAAGCCGTCCTCGACCGCCAGCCCGTACGCGGTCGTCAGGGAATCCCCGAGCACGGCGATCCGACAGGCCGCATTCGCGGTAGCGACCGAAGCGATCGCCGTGATAGCAAGCGCCAGCCAAACCTTGAGCCACCACACGCCTCGGACCATCTGTCTCGCCATGCATCCCTCCTCGATGAACCAGCCCGCCATGATCCAACTGCGCGCCGTGCACGTCACGCTGACCAGTAGCGCCGGACCGGTCAAGATCCTGCGCGGCGTCGATCTCGACGTCGCGGCCGGGAGCTCGGTCAGCGTGGTCGGGCCGTCCGGCTCGGGCAAATCGACCCTGCTCGCGGTGATCGGGGGCATCGAGCGACCAACCTCGGGGACGGTCAGGGTCGCCGGGCGGGATCTCGGCAGCCTCGACGAAGATGCGCTCGCGTCCTTTCGCGGGCAACGGATCGGGATCCTGTTCCAGGCATTTCACCTGATCCCGACCATGACCGCGCTGGAGAACGTCGCGGTGCCGCTCGAGCTCGCGGGGGCGAGGAACGCGTTCGACGAGGCCGAGGAGAGGCTTGCGGAGGTTCATCTCGAGCATCGCGCCGGCCACTATCCGGGCCAGCTGTCCGGCGGCGAGCAGCAGCGCGTGGCGCTGGCGCGGGCACTGAGCAACCATCCCAAGCTGCTGCTCGCGGACGAGCCGACCGGCAACCTCGATCAGGAGACCGGGCGCGAGATCGTCGAGCTCCTGTTCCGGCTCCAGGAGGAGCGGCAGATGACGCTGCTCCTGATCACCCACGAGCCGCGTCTTGCCGCCCGCTGCGGGCGGCAGCTGCGCATGGCGGACGGCCGGCTGCACGAACCGATCGTCGCCGGCCAACGCCGCCGCGCGTCCGGAGCCGATGTCGCATGAGCGAGCTCGTTGTCGCTTGGCGGCTGGCCCGGCGCGAGCTGCGCGGCGGCCTGCGCGGCTTCGGGGTATTCCTTGCCTGCCTCACGCTCGGGGTCGCGGCGATCGCTGCGGTCGGCACGATCAATGCCGGGGTGCTCGACGGCGTCAAGCGGGATGCGGCGGCGCTGCTCGGCGGCGACCTCAGGCTGGAGGCTAGCAATCTGTCGCTCCCCGAGGAAGCGCTGGCTGCGGTCACGCCGGCAGGCGCGCGCCGCTCCGATGTCGTGACCACCAACGCGATGACCTACGGAGCAAAAGGGCGGCACGTGGTGGTCGGCCTGAAGGCCGTGGACGGCGCTTACCCGCTCTACGGCGAGGTCGGGCTCGATCCGCCCATGAGCCTCGCGAGCGCGCTTGCCGACGGCGGCGCCGTGGTCGAGCCCGGCCTGCTCGCGCGGCTCGGCTTGAAGCGAGGCGATCCGATCCGCATCGGTGAGGCGACTTTCACGGTGCGCGCGACCATCGCGCGGGAGCCGGATCGGATCGGCGGCTTCATCAGCATCGGGCCACGCGTGATCATCGACCTCGCCGATCTGGCACGCACCCGGGTCATCCTGCCGGGCTCGCTGGCCCGCTACGAGTACCGTTTCGCGCTGCCGCAGGGCGCCGACGTCGAGGCGACGATCGCCGCCATGCAGGCCGCCGATCCGGATGCCCGCTGGCGCGCCCGCGGCGTGCGCGACGTGCAGCCGCGGATCACCCGCTACACGGATCGCCTCGCGAGCTACCTGACCATGGCCGGTCTGACCGCGCTGTTGATCGGCGGGGTCGGCATCGCGCTCGCCATCCAGAACTATCTCGCCGGCAAGATCGCGACCATTGCCACGCTGAAGTGCGTCGGCGCGCGCAGCAGCCTGATCTTTCGCACCTATCTGCTCCAGGTCCTGGTGCTCGCCGGCATCGGCATCGCGCTCGGGCTGGCGATCGGCCAGGCGGCGCCGTGGCTCCTGAGCGCGGCGGCGGGGCATCTGCTGCCGATCCGCCTCGCGCTCGACTTCTATCCGCTGCCGCTCGCGATCGCGGCGGCCTGCGGCCTGCTGACCACGCTCGTGTTCGCCATCTGGCCGCTCGCCCGTGCGCGTGAGGTTTCGCCCGCCGGCATGTTCCGGGCTCTGGTGGTGCCGCCGGATCGTCTGCCGCCGCGGGCGGCCCTTCTCGGGCTCGGCCTCAGCCTGATCGCGCTCGGCGCGCTCGCGGTGCTCGGAGTCGCCGACCGCGAGCTCGGCGCGATCTTCGTCTGCGTGGCCGTTGCCGCGGCGGGCCTGCTGGTCGGTCTCGCCAATGTCTTCCTGGACGGCATCCGTCTGATCGGCCAGCGCGGCAGCGCCCGCATGCGCATCGCGCTTGCGAATTTGCACCGCCCGGGCGCCGGCGCCGCGGGCGTGATCGTCGCGCTCGGCGCCGGGCTCACGGTCCTCACCATGGTGGCGCTGCTCGAGCGCAATCTCGCGACGGAGCTCGAGCTGCGGCTGCCCGGGCGGACGCCTGCCGTGTTCTTCATCGACATCCAGCGCGATCAGGCCGCGGCGTTCGAGCGGGTCGTGCGCACGACCGACGGCGCGGAGGTGCTTCAGCTCACGCCGGTGATCCGCGACCGGGTGGTGCGGATCGAAGGCGTGCCGGTGGCGCAGACCGGGATCGAGCACTGGACGCTGCGCCGTGACCGCGGCCTGAGCTACGCCGCGCGCGCGCCCGCCGGGACCGAGCTCGTGGCCGGCGCGTGGTGGCCGGAGGACTACGCCGGCCCGCCGCTGGTCTCGATCGAGGACGAGGTCGCGGAGGCCTACGGCGTGGGCATCGGCGACAAGCTCGGCTTCAACGTGCTCGGCCGCATGATCGAGGCCGAGATCGCCAGTTTGCGCCCCGAGATCGACTGGAGCCAGGGCCAGATCGACTTCGTGTTCCTGTTCAGCCCCGGCGTGCTCGAGGCGGCGCCGCACACGTTGGCCGCCGCGGTCGACGTCCCGGCCGCGGGCGAGCCGGTGCTCCTGGATCGCATGGCCGAGGCGCTGCCCAACGTCACCCCGATCAGCATCCGCGAGGTGGTCGCGCGGGTCGGCGAGGTGCTCGCCAAGATCCGGCTCGCGGTCGGCGTGGTCGGCAGCGTGACCCTGCTCAGCGGCATTCTGGTGCTGGCCGGCGCCGTCGCCGCCGCCCGCCGCCGGCATCTCTACGAGTCCGTGGTGCTCAAGGTGCTGGGCGCGCGGCGCGCGGATCTGCTGCGCATCTTCCTGATCGAGTATCTCGGTCTTGGCGCCACGGCGGCGCTCGCGGGCGGCGTGCTCGGCACGCTCGGCGCCGCCGTGATCGTGATCTGGGTCATGGATCTCACCTGGGTCTTCGCGCCCGGGGTCGTGCTGCTGGTCCTGATGGTGGCGCTCGCCATCACCCTGGCGGCCGGCTTCTTCGGGACCTGGCGCCTGCTCGGTCGGCCGGCGGCCGCCGTCTTGCGCGCGCCCTGACCGCTTCACATCTGTGCAAGAGCGCGGCACAAGGGTGGTGGAGCGATTACAGTTGCGGCCATGGTCGAGCTCTCCCTGATCGGCTTTGCCACGGCGTTCGCAGCCGGCGTCATCTCGTTTCTCTCGCCCTGCGTCCTGCCGCTGGTGCCGGGCTACGTGTCGTTCGTCGCCGGCAGCTCGCTCGAGGAGCTTCGCGACGGGGCGGCGCCGCGTCTGCAGTCGGTGACGCTGGCCGGCACCTTCGTCCTCGGATTCACGCTGGTGTTCGTCGCGCTCGGCGCCAGCGCGACCGCGCTCGGCAACCTGCTGCTCAGCTACCGGTACGAGCTCGGGATCGTGGCCGGCGCGATCGTGCTGCTGTTCGGGCTGCACATGCTCGGGATCACGCCGCTCCGCCTGATGGACCGCGAGGCGCGCTTCCATCTCGACCTCGGCGGCGGCCGCGCGCTCAGCGCATTCCTGCTCGGCATCGCGTTCGCGTTCGGCTGGACCCCGTGCATCGGACCGGTGCTCGGCGCCATCCTGACGCTGTCCGCGAGCACCGCGGATGTGGCCAAAGGTTCGCTCCTGCTTGCGGTCTATTCGCTCGGCCTGGGCCTGCCGTTCCTGCTCGCGGCCCTGTTCACCGGCACGCTGCTGGCGCGCATCAAGGCGCTCGGCCGGGCCGGGCGCCACCTGCAACGGGGCGCGGGCGGCCTGCTGGTGGTCATGGGTCTGCTCATGGTCACCGGCCAGCTGGAGGTGATCGCGTACTGGCTGCTCGAGACCTTCCCGGCGTTCGCCAGCATCGGCTGAGGTTTTGGGGCCGAGGTTTTGGGGCCGAGGTTTTGGGGCTGAGGTTTGGCAAGCCGTGGGGATTCGAGTAATTTCAGCGGGGAGCGCCGACCATCCAGATCGACCAATGACGCCTGATCAGGCCTGATCGCGCCGGTGCATGAACGCTGACGACGTCTCGGTCTTGCCGCGCCTTTAGTCGACCTCGGTCGAGCGGCGCTCCCGCGTTAATTGACAACGTGCCGGAGCTGGACGGGTCATGCTTAAGGCAATGGTGTTCGTCGACGCCGACTGGCTGTGCGCAAGCGCCCTCGATGTGAGCGGACCTTTCGACCGGCCGGATCTCCAGATCGACCATCGCCGGATGAGCGGGGTGCTGGCCGACGAGATCGGCCGCCGCCATCACCTCGGTCCGATTGACGTGGTGCGCAGCCATTACTTCATGAGCCGCCCGCGCAACTACGCTGGCCGCGATCAGGCGCTCGTCCAGCGCCGGCGTGAGCTCGTCGCCAGGTTGGCGGAAGAGCCGCGGATCGAGCTCGAGGTGGTCGATGTCGACCCTGGCGACCGGTCGAGCGGTGGCGACGGCGACCGCGCAACCGGCGCGCCGGGCGTGCACGTGGCCATGACGGTGGCGGCGATGCGCTCGGCGCTCACCCCGGGCGTGCTCGACGTCGCGATCTTCGTGCTCGGCGATCGCGACTTCGCGCCGCTGCTCCAGGAGCTGCGGCGGCTCGGCCGACGGGTCGCCCTGGCGAGCATCGAGGGCAGCTGCGCCCGGGATCTGGCCGACCCCGCCAATCCCCTGCGGGTCGCCGATTTCGAGGTTCTTTGGCTGAACGAGGTGATCGGCCGGATCGAGAAGTGGCGCGGGGGCCGGCCGGCCCGGCCGGCCGAGGACCCCGTGCTCGCGGAGGAGGAGGTCGGCGCCAGTTTGCGCGGGCGGATCAAGAACGTGATCTGGGATCGCGGATACGGTTTCATCGCGGCCGATGACGGGCGGGACTACTTCTTCCATGTCAATGCCCTCGAGGCGGGACTCGAGTTCGACGAGCTGCAGCCGGACCTGGCGGTGAGCTTCGAGGTCAAGAGCGGGCCGGTCCGGGGCCGCGCCGGCGCGGCGCGTCTGGTGCGCCGGGATCTGGGGATCGATGGCGCGGTACCTGCCCGCGCGCCGGCAGCGGCAGAGAACGGACCCGAAGCGCTGCCGGACCAGCCGCCGGCCGCTCAGCCGGGCGCCGAGGCCGCCAGCGAGCCAGGCTTCGAGGACGACACGCTGGCGCCGGCGGGCAGCGATCGCGAAGAGAGCCGGTCCTGAGGCGTCCGCCATGTGGCTGCTGATCCTGCTCGCCGTCGTCGGGGCCCTCGCGCTCGGGATGCACACGCTCTTTCCCGACGCGCTTCGGCTCGAGCACAACCGCATGTCGCTGGTCTACTACGTCGTGTGGATCGTGGTCATCGGCAGCGCGATTCTCATGACCTTCCGGCAGCGCTGGAGCGACGCGATCAAGTATGCCATCGCCTGGGCTCTGATCCTGTTCGTGGTGATCGCCGCCTACGCCTACAAGGACGACCTCGAGCAGGTGGCGATGCAGGTCGCAGCCGTCGTCGTGCCCGGGATGGCGGTCGAGACCGCGCCCGGCGAGGTGGTGCTGCGCGCCAGCGCGGACGGCCATTTCTATGCCAACGCCACGGTCGATGGCGTCGCCATCCGGTTTCTGGTGGACACCGGCGCCTCGACCATCGTGCTCTCAGCGGAAGACGCGCGCCGCGTCGGCTTCGACCCCGAGGCGCTGGATTATTTTCTGCCGGTGACCACGGCGCGCGGCCCGGCGCTCGCCGCCAGAGTGAGCCTCGACGAGGTGCGCCTGGGCGGCATCGCGGTGCAACGCGTGGCGGCCGCCGTGATGCCCCCGGGTACGCTCGATCGCTCGCTCCTTGGCATGGCGTTCCTGGAGCGGCTCGCGGGCTTCGAGATCGCGGGCGATCGGCTGGTCCTGCGCCGCTGAGCTGCCGCTGGGCGTCCGGAGCCCTGCGGCGATTTCCGGCGCCTGGCCCTCTCGGTCCACGGGGCAGCGCCGCTGCCGTTCTTGCTTGAACGAGGGGACCGTTATCCCATATGTTCCAGGAAGCGTGCGGCGCCGGTTCGGCACCGTGCCAGGGCCATGATCTCGAGTTGGAGCAGCGAAAGGAAGCACCTATGACATTCGGTCCCGAGCCCCGCGTCGCCCAAGCCCAGGTCGGCGTCGAGCGGGTCGACGAGGGCCTGCGCAGCTATTTGCTGCAGGTCTACAACTACATGGGCCTGGGCCTGGCGATCACCGGCGCGATCGCCTTCCTGGTGGCCGCGACCCCGGCGTTGTACGTCCCGATCTTCACGACGCCCTTGAAGTGGGTCGTGATGCTGGCGCCGCTCGGCTTCGTCTTCTTCCTCGGCGCCAAGATCCAGACCATGAGCGTGAGCGCCGCCCAGCTGACGTTCTGGGCGTTCGCCGCGGTCATGGGCCTGTCCATGGCGAGCATCTTCATGGTGTTCACCGGGGCGAGCATCGCCCGCGTGTTCTTCATCACCGCCGCCATGTTCGGCGCGATGAGCCTATACGGCTACACCACCAAGCGCGACCTGTCGGGCTGGGGCTCGTTCCTGTTCATGGGCCTGATCGGCATCATCATCGCGATGGTGGTCAACATCTTCCTTCAGAGCGCGGCCGTGCAGTTCGCGGTCAGCGTGATCGGCGTGCTGGTGTTCACCGGGCTCACCGCCTACGACACCCAGCGCATCAAGGAGATGTACTACGAGCTGGATGCCGCCGACGTCGCGACGCGCAAGGCGATCATGGGCGCGCTCAGCCTGTACCTCAACTTCATCAACATGTTCGTGATGCTCCTGCACCTGTTCGGTGCGACCCGGGAGTAGCTCGAAGCGACGCCCTGATACGAGGCCCGTGGGAGTGCCCGCGGGCCTTTCGTTTGTCCGGTGGCCGGCCGGATCAGCCTGCGGGGCTTGCCTCCGAACATGTCGCTGTTCGGCGATTGAGCACCGGAGCGCCGCGAGGGCGTCCGCCCACTCGAGGCGCGCGGCGGGCGCCGCCGCCAAGCCGACTGGCGAGGATGTTCCATCGACGTGAGCGCGGCGGTGTCGCCCCGGCGCTCGCCGTCCTGCTGGTGCTGGCCGGCTGCCAGACGTCGAGCGGCGCCGAGGGCGTGCCCAGCGTCCGTGCGAGCCGGGTTGCTTCGGACGAAGCCGAGCAGCTGGCTCGCGTCGGCCGGCTCGAGTTCCGGGCCGGCTTCGTCCTGGGGAGCCCTGATCCCCGCTTCGGCGGCCTGTCGGGGCTGTGGCTGGCGCAAGGCGGCGACCGCCTCGTCGCAGCGAGCGATCGGGGCACCCTGTGGACCGCCGAGCTGGCGCACGCCGACGACGGCACGCTGGTCGGCTTCGCCGCCTGGCGCGCGATCGAGCCGGCGACGGCGCCGGGCGATCCGACGGACGGCAAACGCAATGCCGAGGCGCTCGCCGAGGTCCATGACGATCTGGCGATCGCCTACGAGGGAACCCATCGCCTGCGCCTGCTGCCGCGCGCCGGGCCCGCTGCCGCCGCCATCCCGCTGCCGACCCCGACGGAGCTGGCGGAGCCGCACAATCATGGCATCGAGGCGCTGGTCGGTCTCGAGGACGGCGCGCTTCTGGCGATCGCCGAGGGCGTGCGGCGCCCGAGCGGCGACCTGGCGGCATGGTTGATCCAGGACGGCCGGATCGCCGCCCTGAGCTATGCGCCGGCAGCCGGCTTCGCGCCGACCGGCGCCGATCGGCTGGACGACACGATCTACGTCCTGGAGCGGCGCCTCTCCCTTCTGGGCGGCCTCATGGCGCGCGTGGTCGCGCTGGATGCCAGGGCGATCGGGCCGGGCGCCCGTCTGGTGGGGCGCGAGCTGGGAGTCCTCGGGCCGCCGGCGCTCAGTGACAATTTCGAGGGGATCGCGGTGCGCCGCGGTCCCGATAACGGCGTGCTGCTCTATCTCGTGGCCGATGACAACTTCACGGCTCTGCTGCGCACCGTGCTGCTCCAGTTCGCGGTGCGGCCGCGGCGCTAACGCGCGGCCTGAATCGCGGCGTCGGTCGGGCCCATGAAGGCTCGAAACGGCAGCAGCAGCAACAGCGCCATCGCCGCCTTGGCCCCGAGATCGCCGATTGCCCAGGTGACCCAGGGCAGGCCCGTGCCCGCGAACGCCAGGCTGAAGAATACCGCGGTGTCCCAAACCGACGCGACGCCGGAGGACAGGAGCGGCGCCTGCCACCAGGGCAGCCGACGCAACCGGTTGAAGACCGCGATGTCGAGGAGCTGCGCCGTGACGAACGCGCTCCCGGATGCCAGCGCGATCCGGGGTGTCGCCACCACCATGGACAGCAGCACGGCCAGTGCGAAGCCCACGTACGCCACCTCGCGCGCCTTGCCCGGCCCGAGGCGGCGATTGGTGAGGTCGGTGACCAGAAACGCCACCGGGTAGGTGAACGCGCCCCAGGTCAGCCAGTCGTTGATCGGATACTGGACCGCGACGTTGGCGCCCGCGACCACGACCACCATGGCCGCGACCGGCAAGGCCAGCGGGCGCAGGGCCAGCGGGCGCCGGGCCAAGCGATTCACCTCCAGAGGTTCGCCCGGCTCAGGCCGCCTCGGCGGGCTCGTTCTCGGCGGCCGATCGGGCGGCTCGGATGCGCCGCTTCAGTCGACGCAGATCGCCAGGCAGATCGGCGTCGCGCGCCTCGAGAAGATAGTTGTCGAGACCGCCGCGATGCTCGACCGTGCGCAGCGCCTGAGCCGATATCCGCAGCCGGATGCTCTCGCCGAGCGTCTCGCTGTAGACGCTGTGACGGTGCAGGTTCGGCAAAAACCGCCGCTTGGTCTTGTTGTTGGCGTGACTGACGTTGTTGCCGACCATCACGCCCTTACCGGTGAGCGCGCAGCGTCGTGCCATGTCGGGTGTCCTCTTGCGCAAGAAGCGAGCCGGCGTTTGCCGACGATCGGCCGCGTCGTAAGGTGTGCGCCCAGAAAGGTCAAGCCCGGCGGCGCGCGCCGCCGCGGGGGCCACCGCGCGGCACCCGAGGACGAGCGGGCGCCATTTTTTGCTGCAATGCACAAAATACGCTTGCGGTTCGCTGTGTGCCTCCCTATATCCGTTCTTGTGCACCGCAACATAACCGGTTCGTGAGGAATCCGATGGCCAAGTCCACCACCAAGCCCCTGCCGTTCCCGATGTTCGACGCCGACCGGCTGATCGCGGCCCAGCAGCGCAATCTCGACGCCTTCGCCAGCGCCAGCCAGATCGTGGTCGATGGCGCCAAGGCGCTGGCGCAGCGCCACAACGAGATGTTGCAGGCCTCGGTCGATCAGTTCGTCACGTCGGGCCAGAGCGCGTTCGCTGGCCGGCCGACCGACTTTCAGCCCGGCGACCAGATCGCCAAGGCGAAGTCGGCCTACGAGGCCGCGGTCAACAATGCCAGGGAGCTGACCGAGATCGCGATGAAGGCCCAGAGCGAGGCGGTCGACGTCCTGACCAGGTGCGCGCTTGCCAACATCGACGACTTCAAGTCGCTGGCGAAGGCTGCGTAAATGCCCGCAGCCGGGCGGGGTCGGTCTCGACGCCGCTCGCGACTTTGGTACCGACGGCGGCCTCGGCCGCCG
>JBOHKK010000165.1:0-12657 GCA_050729115.1 Geminicoccaceae bacterium
TCATCTGGAATAGAGCAATTTTTCCCCGATGAGCGGAAGATGTCGCGATCCGCGGCGGGTCCATCTCATCGGGAATTGCTCTAAACTAAAGAGAAACTTGGATGCCACGCTCGGCACCGTCATTGCGAGGAGCGCAGCGACGAAGCTATCCACAACGCCGCTCCTGGATCGCTACGGGCGCTGGCGCGCCCTCGCGACGACGCTGTGCAGGCGAGTTGCGGTTCGGCGCCCCGGTCTCCTGCGCCGGGGGTCGGCCCCGTCGGTGGCAGCTCGTACCGGGTCACAAGGTTTCGTTCGCCCGCCATCATTGGTCTTCTTGGAGCGCGCGGCCGACCAGCCAACCCCGCGCGTTGGAGCGCGCGGCCGACCAGCCAACCCCGCGCGTTGGAGCGCGCGGCCGATCAGCCAACCCCGCGCGTTGGAGCGCGCGGCCGACCGACATACCCCGCGCGCGGGGGCGCGCGGCCGATCGACATACCCCGCGCGCGGCCGCGTGGTTGGCTCCCCGTGGCTGGTTCCCCGTGGCTGGCAGCAGGGGCGATCTCGGTGGTCGCCCCGGACGCCGCGCGCTGGACCGTCTTGGTGATCGGTCTGGAGTCCCAAGCGAGCCCGGAGCGCCGCGCGACCGCGGTGGTCGGTGCCGAGCGGCACGCCAACCGCGCGCGCTACCGACCGCGAAGGCCGCGACCTTGCAGGGTCGGTATCAGCTCAGCGATCGAACAGAGCCCAGGCGCCCGCAATCAACGCGCTGAGCAGCAGCGAGGTCGTGATCGGCAGGTGGAAGTCGTAGCCTGGGACGAGATCGACCGCGATGTCGCCCGGCAGGCTGCGAAGGCCCAGCTGGTGCAGCCACGGCCACAGGAGGCTGCCAGCCACCACGAGCACCCCGAATGTGATCAGCCAACGCGCCATGTTGCTCCTTCTCGGCTGAGGTCATGGCCATGGCCGACGATGCTACACCCCGCTTGATTAACGAATCCTTCGCCTGTCGCGCGAACGTGATCCGGGGGTGAGCCGCGTGCCGAGCTGCTCCTGGAGCACCTTGGCCGGCACCTCCTCGATCGCGCCCGCGGCCAAGCCGCCGAGCTGGAACGGACCGAAGCTGAGGCGGATCAGACGGTTGACGGGCCAGCCGAAATGCTCCAGCACGCGGCGGATCTCCCGATTCTTGCCCTCGCGCAGCGCCACCGTCAGCCAGGCGTTGCTGCCCTGGACCCGATCGAGCGTCGCCTGGATCGGGCCGTACCGGAAGCCGTCGATCTCGATGCCCTCCTCGAGCGCCTCGAGCCTGGCCTCGTCGATCCGGCCGTGCACGCGGACGCGATAGCGCCGCAGCCAGCCGGTCGCCGGCAGCTCGAGCCGGCGCTTGAGCGCGCCGTCGTTGGTCAGCAGCAGCAGCCCTTCCGCGCCCATGTCGAGGCGACCGATCGGCATCAGTCGCGGCAGCCCTTCGGGCAGGCGGTCGTAGAGCGTCGGCCGCCCCTCCGGATCGCGCGCCGCGGTCAGGACGCCCGCCGGCTTGTGGTAGCGGAACAGGCGCGGCTGCTCGAGCGCCGGCAGGGGCTCGCCATCGATTGTGACCAGGTTGGCCGCGGTGACGGTGACCGCGGGAGTGCTCAGCACCGCGCCGTCGACCGCGACCCGTCCGGCGGCGATCAGGCGCTCGGCGTCGCGCCGCGAGCAGAAGCCCGAGCGGGCGATCCGCTTGGCCACGCGCTCAGGCGTCCCCGCCGTGGTCACGAGCCGCGGCTCGCCTCGATCAGGGCATCGAACAGCGCCTCGTCGGCGGCCGAGATCCGGTACTCGGGATGCCACTGCACGCCGATGCAGAACCGCCGACCCGGGGCCTCGATCGCCTCGATCACGCCGTCCGGCGCGCGCCCGCTGATCACCACGCCCGGGCCGATCGCGCCTGCGGCCTGATGATGCGCGCTGTTGACCTCGAGGCGGAGGCAGCCGCCGAGCCGATGCAGCGCGGTGCCCGCCACCACGTCGACCGCATGCCCCGGCTCGGTGCGCGGGTTCGGCTGCTCGTGGGCCAAGCAGCCCGGCACCGCGTCCGGAATGTGCTGGATCAGATCGCCGCCGAGGACGACGTTCAGGAGCTGCTGGCCGCCGCAGATCCCAAGCGTCGGCAGATCGCGCGCCAGCGCCGCCTCGGTGATCGCCCACTCGAACGCCGTGCGCTGCTCCTTGGTCCGCACCGTGGCATGGCGCTCCGTCGCGCCGTACCAGGACGGGTCGAGGTCGAACCCGCCGCCGGTCACCACCAAACCATCCAGCAGCTCGAGATAGGCCTCGGCCAGATCCAGCTGGTGCGGCAGCGGGATCGGCAGGCCGCCGGCCCGGGCGATCGCCGCGCAGTAGTTCTCGCGGATCGCGTACCAGGGCAGCCGGCTGTAGCCGCCCGGCGGCTCGGCATCGAGCGTCAGGCCGATGCGCGGACGCGATCTGGAGTTTAGCAGCATTGCCCTCGGTTCCCCCAGAGGCACGAGGCGGCGCGCCGGGTCGCCCGGCGCCGCCACGAGCTCCTTTTTACCACGACTGAAATGAATTCGCGCTGAAGTCCCGGCAACCTCACGGGGACCGCGCCTGCGGACCTGATCGCTCGCGTGGTTTCCTGCCGTGCTGGCTCGAACACCTATGTCGGATGGCGAGCGCGGCCAGGCCACCTTGATGCGCTCCATGCGCGCCGATCGCTCGTTCCGGGAGCGGCAGCTGCTCGAGCGCGCCAACCGCGCCTGCTCCGGACACGTCCTTTCCGGGCGCTCGGCACCGTCATTGCGAGGAGCGCAGCGACGAAGCGATTCACAACGCCGCTCCTGGATCGCCACGGGCGCTGGCGCGCCCTCGCGATGACGCTGAAGGCGCGTGGCGGTTCGGCGCCCGGGTTTCATTCCGGCGGGCCGGCCTTGCCGGTGGGCAACCGATACCAGGCTCACAAAGTCCGAACCTTCGCACGCCCGGCATCAGCCGTCTCTTTGGGCTCGCGGCC
Source organism: Geminicoccaceae bacterium (assembly GCA_050729115.1). Taxonomy (GTDB): domain Bacteria; phylum Pseudomonadota; class Alphaproteobacteria; order Geminicoccales; family Geminicoccaceae; genus JBKPNX01. Next base: position 2,996 of record JBOHKK010000165.1, read on the forward strand.
GCCCGAAACGCGAGACGGGGCACCATCTGCCCATCAGTCCTGGCGCTCCAGGCTGCGCAGGAAGAACGCCACCAGGGCATCCAGGGTCGCGTCCGGCTTCTCGACCATGATCATGTGCCCGCATTCAGGCAAGGTCACGAGCTCTGCGCCCCGGATCGATTCGGCGAGCTTCGCGGCGTGGCGCGCCGGCGTCATGCGGTCGGCGGCGCCGGCGACCACCAGCGTCGGGCAGCGCACCTTGGCCGCGGCCTCGGCCCCGTTCTGGTAGGCGTTGCAGGCGGCGAGGTCGGTGTGCAGCCGTGGCCCGACCGCGCTGCCGAGCAGCCGGAGCGCGTGCCCGAGCATCCAGCTGCCGGGCGCCTGGTGGCCGCCGATGTGGCCGGCCGGGCCGAAACCCCAGTCGCAGATCAGCTCGGCCGCGAGCGGCGCTCTCTGGCCCGCGGCCTCGAGCAGGGCCGGATGGACCGGCATCTTGGGCGCCGCGCCGAGCAGCGCGATGCCGGCGATCTTCCTGCGGCGGCGCGCCGCCAGCTCGAGCGCGATCAGCGCGCCCATGGAATGGCCGACCAGATGGACCGCGGGCAGGTCCAGGGCGCTGATCAGATCCCACAGCCAGTCGGCGAGCGCAGGGATCGACGTCCGCAGCTCGCCGTCACTCCGGCCGTGGCCGGGCAGATCCAGGGCGAGCGCGTTGCAGCCGCGATAGGCGAAGTGGCGCGCCTGCAAGGGCCAGACCGAGTGATCCATGCCGGCGCCGTGCACGAACAGGACGGTCGGCCGCCCCCGATCGAAGCCCTTGCCGTAGTCCGCAAGGTACGCCTTCGCGCCAACCAGATGCACCTCCATCGCCCGCGCCCTCAGCCTTGTTGCGAGCGATGCAGGGCGCGGCCGAGGTCCAGGGTGATGTCGACCGGGTCCTCGAGCCCGACCGAGAGGCGGATCATGTCCTCGCCGACGCCGGCGGCGGCGAGCGCCTCGGCCCCGACCTGCAGATGCGTGGTCGAGGCGGGGTGGATCACGAGGGTCTTGGCGTCGCCGACGTTCGCCAGATGCGAGGCGAGCTCGCAGCCCTCGATGAACCGCCGCCCGGCGGCGCGCCCGCCCTTGACCCCGAAGGTCACGATCGAGCCCGCGCCCTTGGGCAGCAGCTTCTTGGCGAGGCGGTAGTCGGCGTGGGTCGCGAGCGAGGGATGGAGGACGTACGCGACCGCCTCGTGGGTCGCGAGAAACTTCACCACCTCCCTGGTGTTCGCCATGTGCCGTTGCATCCGGAGCGGCAGGGTCTCGACGCCTTGCAGGATCAAGAACGCGTTCTGCGGGCTCATGCAGGCGCCGAAGTCGCGCAGGCCTTCGGTGCGCGCGCGCATGTGGAACGCCGACGGGCCGTAGGTCTCGACATAGACCAGGCCGTCGTACCCGGCGTACGGCTCGGTCATGGTCGGGAACCTGCCCGAGGCCGCCCAGTCGAAGCGGCCGCCGTCGACCAGCACGCCGCCGATCGCGAGGCCATGGCCGCCCAGCCACTTGGTCGCCGAATGCAGCACCAGATCGGCGCCGTGCTCGAACGGCCGGCACAGATACGGCGTGGCGAAGGTGTTGTCGATCAGGAGCGGCAGGCCGTGCTCGTGCGCGACCTCGGCCACCTCCGGGAGGTTCGGGACCTCGAGGCCGGGATTGCCGATGGTCTCGGCGAACACCAGGCGGCTCTCGGGCCGGATCGCGGCGGCAAAGGCCCCGGCATCGCGCGGGTCGACCAAGGTGGTCTCGATGCCGAACCGCGGCAGGGTCAGCTTCAACAGGTTGGTGCTGCCGCCGTAGAGCGACTTCGAGGCGACGATGTGCGCGCCCGCCCCCATCAGGGTCGCGATCGCCAGATGCAGGGCCGCCTGGCCGCTTGCCGTGGCGACCGCGCCGACCCCGCCCTCGAGCGCCGCGATCCGCTCCTCGAGCACCGCGGCGGTCGGGTTGGAGATGCGCGAGTAGATGTGCCCGGCGCGCTCGAGGTTGAACAGGGACGCCGCCTGGTCGGCGCCCTCGAACACGTACGACGTGGTCTGGTAGATCGGCACGGCGCGCGCGCCGGTCGCCGGATCCGGCCGCTGCCCGGCGTGCAGCGCCAGGGTGTCGAACCTGAGCAGCTTGGCATCCATCGCCCTTGCCTCCACAGGCGCCGGCCGCGCCCTGCGACCGCCCCGGCCGTTGGTAAGCCAAAGACGACCGCCGCGCCAAGCCCTCGCGATGCCAGCAACCAGCACTTTCGTGCCCGGCCTGGACATACTACGGTGGGCCGGCGGGGAACGCGGCGGAATGCTGCCGTGGCCACAAGGTGGGTGGGGGAATGCGGCTCCGGGTTACGGCCTTGCTGTTGTGCGGTCTGTTGGCATCCTCGCCGAGCCTGGGCGAGATCGTCACGCCTTACGGCTACCCCTTCGCCGATCCCTACGAAGCGACAGTGATCGGCACGCCGGACGAGTACCGGGCCGACCTGCCCGCGAAGATCCCGGTTCAGCTGAGAGAGCTTCTGGCGCTTCGGGGGCGCGAGGTGCCGGACATCTTCTGGTACAACGCCACGCTCGGCTACTCGCTCGCGGCGCAACCCGGCCCGGCGCCGCTCGTGTTCATCCTCCCCGGCACCGGCGCCGGCTTCGATTCGAGCAAGAGCCTGATTCTGCAGCGCGCCCTGTACCAGGCCGGGCTCCACGTGGTCTCCCTGCCCTCGCCGCTGCATCCGAACTTCATCGTGGCGGCCTCGACCTCGGGCCGGCCCGGGCTGCTCACGGCGGACGCTCAAGACATCTACCGGGTGATGGCGCTGATCCGCGGCCATCTCGAGGACGAGATCGCGATCACCGGCTACGACCTCGTCGGCTACAGCCTGGGCGCGACGCAGGCGGCGTTCGTCGCCATGGTGGACGACGAGCGGCGATCCTTCGGCTTCGAGCGGGTGCTGCTGATCAACCCGCCGGTCAGCCTCTATCGCTCCGCCCGGGTTCTGGATCGGCTGTTCGAGGAGCACATTCCCTCGATCGCCGCCTTCAACGCCCTGTTCAACCAGCTGATGCAGGTGTTCTCCGAGTTCTACTCGCCGGCCGAGCCGATGCAGCTCAGCGACGATCTGGTCTACCAGATCTATAAGCGGCGGCCGCCGCCGGACAGCACGCTCCAAGCCCTGATCGGCGCGGCGTTCCGGCTGGCCTCGATGAACCTGCTGTTCACCTCGGACGTCGTGACGCACGTCGGGGTGCTGGTGGCGCCGGACCGCAGGCTCGGGATCACCGATTCGCTCACGCCCTATTTCAAGGCGTCGATGCTGCTCAGCTTCGAGGACTACGCGCACCGCGTGCTGTTTCCCTATTACCGCGAGACCGCGCCGGACGTGACATTCGAGGAGCTCGTCGCCCGGGACGGCCTGCGCGCGATCGGCGGTTTTTTGAGAGACACCCCCAAGATCGGGTTGATGCACAATGCCGACGACATCCTGCTGCGCCCGGGCGATCTCCAGTATCTCGAGGAGGTGTTCGGCGACCGGGCGCGGATCTACCCGACAGGCGGCCATTGCGGCAACCTCGCCTACAAGGACAACATCGCCTACGTGATCGATTTCTTCGCCGATCGGAATCGCCGTTGACCAGGATGCGGCGATGCGCGACCGCGCTCGCGTGCGCGCTCGTCCTCGGCCTTGTTGCCGGCTGCGCGGGCAAGCCGCCGCTGCCGCCCGAGATCGCCGCCCAACCGCAGCTGGCCGAGGCGGCGCAGGCACCGTCGGTGATCGACGTGTACGACCCGCTCGAGCCCGTGAACCGGGCGATCTACAACTTCAATGCCGGCTTCGACCGGTACGTGTTCCTACCGATCGTGCGCGCCTACGAGTTCGTGACGCCGGTGTTCGTCCAGCACCGGGTCTCCGATTTCTTCGACAACATCCAGGAGATCCCGACTTTCGCGAACAACGTCCTGCAGCTCAAGGCCGATGCCGCCGGCCGCTCGGCGACGCGGTTCATCGTCAACACCATGTTCACCGCCGGCCTGTTCGATCTTGCCGGCGCCGGAGGGGTCCCGCGGGTCCCGGAGGACTTCGGTCAGACGCTCGGCCACTGGGGCGCGGGCCCCGGTCCGTTCCTGGTGATCCCGGTGCTCGGCCCCTCGAACCTGCGCGACGCCACCGGCATCGCCGCCAATGCGATGTTCCTGTGGGCGATCACGCCGGCGGTCGTGTACGACTCCTATCTCCTGACCGGCATCCGCTACGGGCTGCAGGCGATCGACACCCGGCACCGTACCGCGTTCCGCTATTTCGAGACCGGCTCGCCGTTCGAGTATGACCTGGTCCGCCTGATCTACACCGAGAAGCGCAAGCTCGACATCGCGCACTGAGCATCCCCCCTCCGCCCGCCGGCCGCGGCCCCTGTGCATCGGGCTTCGACGGCGGCCTGCGGACGGGGCATGATGGTGCGGTCCTGGCAAGCTTGGAGCAGGGGAACCAGATGGCCGCTAGCGTCAGCATTTCCGAGCCGCTGCCACCGCGGCGCGAGCAGCTCGCGGAGCTGGTCTCGGACCGGGTCGAGCGGGCGTTTCGCGCCGAGGAGCTGGCCGGGCTCAAGCTCGCGACCCGCATGCTCCTGATCGCGCTCGCGGTGATCGCGCTCTGGCTGTTCGTCTGGGTCGCGCCGCCGAGAGTTCTCTTTCTCGAGACGACCCTCGCGTTGTACGCGCTGCTCGCCCTGTTGAACTACCGTGTCGCCAGCGGTGACCGGCCACGGCCCTGGTGGAACTACTTCGTGGTCGCCGCGAACTTCGCCCTGCTCACCTTCTCGGTGGTCGGATACGACCTCGTCTTCGGCGGCGCCTGGCCGCCGCAGATGACTCTGCGCAACGGAACCTTCGTGTACTTCTTCTTCGTCCTCGCGATCGTCGCGCTCAGCTATTCTCCCCGACTGGTCCTCTTCGCAGGCCTCGTTGGCGCGCTCGCCTGGAGTGTCGGGGCGTGGCTGATCGCCCGCATCCCGGGCACGCTCACCAGCTTCGGTCACGGGCCGGAGATGTCACCCGATCAGCGGCTCGGCCAGCACCTCGATCCGCGCTTCGTCGACCTCGATGTCTTGATCCAGGACGTGATCGTGCTGCTGATCGTCGCCGGCATCCTCGCCGCCGGCGTGTGGCGCTCCCGCCGGCTGGTGCTGCGCCAGGCGGTGGCGGCGCGCGAGCGGGCCAATCTCGCCCGCTACTTCGCGCCGACCATGGTCGACCGGCTGGCCCGGGCCGACCAGCCGCTCGGCGCCGTGCGCGCCCAGCCGGTGGCGGTCCTGTTCGCCGACATCGCGGGCTTCACCCGCCTGGCCGAGCACGAGGCGCCCGAGCAGGTGATCGCGCTGTTGCGCGGCCTGCACGCGCGCCTCGAGGCGGCGGTGTTCGAGCACCAGGGCACGCTCGACAAGTACCTCGGCGACGGCGTCATGGCGACCTTCGGCACGCCGGATGCCGGCCCGGACGACGCCGGCAATGCGCTCGCCGCGGCGCGCGCCATGCTGGCATCGATCGACGCCTGGAACCGGGCCCGCGCCGTGCAGGGCGAACCGCCGGTCCATCTGTCGGTCGGGATCCACTACGGCGAGGTAGTGCTCGGCGATATCGGCTCGGCCCGGCATCTGGAGTTCGCGGTCATCGGCGACGCGGTCAACGTGGCGAGCCGCCTCGAGGAGCTGTCGCGCACGCTCGCTACGCGCCTGGTCGCGAGCGACGCCCTGGTCGAGGCGGTCCGGGCCGCGGGCGGCCGGCAGGCGACGATATTGGCCGGGCTGGAGCGCGCCGCACCGCAGACGTTGCGCGGGCGCAGCGCCCCGGTGGCCCTGTGGGTGCTGCGTGAAGCCGCCGCCTGATCAGGCGCCTTGACCGCCGGTCAGCTGCAGCAGCTGCCAGGCCTTGCCGACCGCGACCACGCAGGTCGGTTTCTTGGGATAGGTGACCAGGATGGTCCAACCACCTTCGGGCGAGACCAGGACCTCGAGCACGCCGCCGTCGGCGGACAGCCCGAGCGCCTGCGGCGTCTCCTCGTGGCGCTGCTCCAGGCGCTCGAGGATTGCGCCGCGGTCGCCGCACACCTTGGCCGCCTCGGCCGGCGGGCTCATGAGCGTCCCGCCCCCGAGCGCGATCGCCGCCAGCGGGAGCGATGCCAGCAGCCGGGCGCCGGGCCGGGCGCGCTTCGCGACAGCGTTGGGCTCGCGTGGCGTGAGATGGGTGGCCATGACGCATTCTCCTCGTCCCGCGGGATGCGACCGCTGATCGGCCCGGCATTCGGGATCGGACGCTTGGTCCTGCTCGACACATGAGGCCAGGTGCGCGGGCCTCCCTGTGATACCCCTCACAGGCAGCGATCACATCGGCGTGAGCGGGGCCCGCGCACGCATCCCGCCACGGCGCCCGGGCCGCGTCGGATGAGGCTCCGCCACCTCGACCCCGGCGCGAGGTTCGGGGTAGGCTGGCTTCAGTCCTGGCAAGGAGGAGATGAACGATGAGCGGGGTGCCGCGGGTCGGGCTGCTGCTCGGCGATCCTTCTGGGATCGGACCGGAGCTGGTCGCCAGGCTGGTGGCGGGCGGCCAGCTCGATCCGGCGGTGGCGACCATCGTGCTCGCCGAGCCGCGGGTGCTGGCGCGCGGCGCCGAGGTCGCGGGCGTCGAGCTCCACTTGCCGGTGATCTCGAACCCTGAGGAGGCGGACGGCCACGCCGGGAGCGCGGTGCTCATGGCAGGGCCGCGGATCGACCCGGCCGACGTGCCGATCGGGGAGGTGAGCGCCCGTGCCGGCAGGTACGTGCTCGACGCCTTTCGCCAGGCGCTTCGCCTCGCTCAGGACCAGGAGCTCGATCCCTGCAACAAGCAGGCGATGCACGAGGGCGGCCTCGCGTTCGAGGACGAGCTCCGGTTCTTCGCGCACGAACTCGGCCACGACGGCTACGTCGGCGAGATCAATGCGACCGGGGAGCTCGCCACCACGCGCGTCACCTCGCACGTGCCGCTCGCCGAGGTCGCCGGCCTGATCACCGAGGACGCGGTACTGAAGGCAACCCGGCTTGCCCACGCGACGCTGCGGGCCGCCGGCAACCCGCGGCCCCGGATCGCGGTCGCGGGGCTCAACCCGCATGCCGGCGACGGCGGCATCTTCGGGCGCGAGGAGATCGACGTGATCGCGCCGGCCCTCGAGCGCGCAAGGGCTGAGCAGATCGCGGTCGCCGGGCCCTACCCCGCGGACACGGTGTTCGTGCGCGCCAAAGGCGGCGCGTTCGATGCCGTGGTCACCATGTACCACGACCAGGGTCAGATCGCGATGAAGCTCATGGGCTTCGAGCGCGGCATCACGATCCTCGCCGGCCTGCCGGTGCCGATCGCCACGCCCGCGCACGGCACCGCGTTCGACATCGCCGGCACGGGCACCGCCCGCATCGACGCCCTTCGCCAGGCCTACCTCACCGCCTGCAGGATGGCGCAGCGCGCGAACCGGAGAGCCTATGAAATTGAATGACTTCTTGGGTTCGTTCGGGTTTGGTCAGCGGTGCAGGCCGGCGCTTTGCCCAACCGTCATCATGCTAAGCGATCATAGGAATTCTGTCCAGACCATCGGCCGCCGGCGCCACGCTCGATGGTCAATCCCGGCTTGACCTAAATGCTGTCCGGTTGACGAGCGCCGCCTATCGTTAGGCGAGCGTAACAAGCATTGCAGCAACCCAAAATTGTCATTGCCGGGCTTGACCCGGCAATCCACGGCCCGCAGTGGGCGACGACTTCGCTCGATCGAGCTGTGGATGCCCGGGTCAAGCCCGCGCATGACAACGAGAGGCAGCGCACAATCGGTTCTCATTCTATCGCTTGCGCTCAACCGGACAGCCGTGGGCTTGACCCGGCAATCCACGGCTTGATGGGATGAGGACGTCCCCGGTGTGGCGCGCGGACAAGGCAGTGCACCCATCGTGCAGCGCCCCGCCTGAACCGGCGAACTTGCCCTCACGAGGGCGCATCGCGCTTGCGCGGCTCAAGCTCGAGCCCGATCCTTGTGATCCGTTCGCCGTTCATGGCTCGAACGACGAGCTCGATGTCCTCGAGCCTGATGCGGTCGCCCAATGTCGGGCTGTGGGGCAGCCGGGCGCGAACGAAATCGGCAAGAGAAGTCTCATTCTCCGCCTCGGGGATGGAGAAGCCGTAGAACCCCGCGATCCTGGCGAGCAGCACTTCGCTGGCGAACGTGAAGCCTCCGGACATCACTGCCCAACCTCACCGCCGGTATCCGACTTGCGCCCGTGCCGTGACCCCGCCGGTTCGCCCGACAGCCTGTTGAAATCGTCCAAGACGCCTGCAATGAGCTTCTGACGACGCGGATCTCGGCCGACCGAGGTCGCGCCAAAGAGGCCGATCAGATACCGCGCCTTCTCCGCAGCCTCGGGCCAGGTCGAGGCCGGAGCGGCGAGGAGGAACTTCTCCAGTTCGGTCCGGCGGTCACGCAGTGCCGCTTGGTCAGCCTCAACCTCAGAGAGGCGCCGACGGATCTCGGTGGCCTGTTGAGCGGCCATCCCACGGTGCTCGTCCAGTACGATCGGGTCCTGCTTCATCGTCATGTTCCTTGCTCAAGTCGTTCTCATGATCCGGCGCCGGCCGACAGAAGTACGGTGCGGACGCACGTCAATGGCTGGCGCACCCAGTTTTCCAGCGCAGGCAGCCCGCTCGCCCCCGCGCCAATGCGGTGCCGCTTGTTACCTGCCACCCCAGGAAGCTCGAGACATAAGGCCCCGCCGCAAGCAAGGCCCGATCATCAGAGCAAGAGCAGCAGGTTTGACATTTTCCCATCCCGATTCTGCCAATATACGCGACGTCGTGAGCCATCCCTGGAAGCGAAAGTCGCCAGAAGACTTCTCGGCGGCGCCGGCATGTCTTGATGCGGCGCAGGTGGCCATCCCGGCGGATGTACCGGCGCGCCGATCATTTCGCCCGGCCGCACCGAGCACATCGTGCTAAGTAACCATATGGGGATCAGATCTGGATTTTACATCAGTCCTCGAAATAAAAACTCGTGATTCGAGCGGTACCGATGTGAACAGAGCCGGTTCGAAAATCATCAATACTCGATCCAAGGGCTGATCCCAAGGGGAGTTTGCGCGGCGAAGGCGGCGATTCCAGCAGCGGTGGTGATCGGCAAACATGCGCCCCGGCGCGCCCGCAAGCGCCGCCTGGCCGAGGGGAGTCTTGCCGCAATCGCTGCGGCACAGCTGGCCATCGCGGCGATTCGGCTCATCTGGGCATCGTCCGCATCAGGGCCGGCCACGGCCGGCTTCAGGCGCTTCTTGGGTGATCCGGGCCGTGGACCAAGCGCAGTTTGCCATCGCCGTGAGCGCTGGTACGAAGGGATCAATGTCCGGCTGGCCCATGCAGTGGGTCAGGCCGTTGACCGCATCGGTGAGCGGCAGCCAAGCCCGGACCGGGGCGTCGAAGTCGCCCGCTCGGTAAGGATCGAAATCGATCGCCACAGTACGATCGTCAAACCCGCCTCGCCCTGCTGCCCGCAGTCGAGAAGGCGCGCCGCCGGCTGCTCGGCGCTGCCCGCGCCGCTAGCGCATTTTTCGATCAGCTCGCACCGGCCCGCTCCCCCTCCCGACCACCCCAAGGGTACCATCGGTGGG
>JBOHKK010000166.1:0-12655 GCA_050729115.1 Geminicoccaceae bacterium
CCGGTCAACCCCCGGGTCGAGCCCGAGGGCAGGTCGGGGCATGACAGAAAAGACGCACCGCCCATCGGTCGCGACTTCATGGGGTCGGTATCAATGGTCGGCGCGGAGCGCCACGCCGATCCAATCCCGCGCGCGCTACGGGCGCGGCGCCGGCGCCGCTTCACTGCAGCAGCGTCTTCAGCCTGGTGGCGGGATCGGCGAGCGCCGTCGGATCGGGTGAGAGGCCCCGCTCGATCATGATCTGGCCGCTGCGCAGGTCGCGCGCGAGCGCGGCGGGCCCGACGCCGCTCACGCCGACCAGCCGGCCGTTGCCGTCGAGATGGAACAAGAGGCGCGCCGCGGCGCCGACGTCGCGCTCGATCGTGCGCAGGGCGCGCTCGGGCAGGCCGGCCATCTGCAGCGTCAGCTCGTACTGGTCGGACCAGAACCATGGCACGTCGGCATGGACCTTGCCGGCGCCGAGCATGTTCCGGGCCGCAAGCGCACCCTGGGCGTCGGCGTTCTTCCAGCATTCCAGGCGCATCAGCCCCCCGGCCATGGCATGGGGAAAGGCGCAGACGTCGCCCGCGGCGAAGATGTCGGGGTCCACGGTGGCGAGGGTGGGATCGACGACGATGCCGCCATCGACCGGAAGGCCGGCGGCCGCGGCCAGCTCGGTGCGCGGGACGGCGCCAACGCCAATCACAACCGTCTCGGCCGCGATGATCCGGCCGCCGTCCAAGGCGACCTCGAAGCCTGTTCCGCAAAGAGCGATCTCCCGCAGCCGCGCGCCGAGCAGGACCTCGACGCCCGCGGCGGCGTGACGCGCCTGCAGGAACGCCGCAACCCTGGCCGGCACGGCCCGGCTCAGGAGCCGCGGCGCCAGCTCGATCACCACTGGCCGACAGCCCAGCAAGGCGGCGCTCGCGGCGACCTCGAGACCGACGAAGCCGCCGCCGACGATGGCAATCCGGGCGCCCGGGCGAAGCTCCTGCCTGAGCCGATCGGCATCGGTCAGATCGCGCAGATACAGCACCCGCGCGGCGACGGCGGCATCGAGCGGCAGCCGGCGCGGCTCGCGGCCGGTCGCCAGAAGCAGCTTCGCGTAGCCGATCCGCTCGCCACCTTCGAGGCGCACGGTCCTGCCCCTGCGCTCGATCGCCGCGACCGTGCAGCCGGCGCGGAACTCGATCCCGGCGGCCGCCAGCGCCGCCGCCTTGGCGAAGGTGAAATCGTCCGCGGCGCGCGCGCCGGTGAGATAGGCCTTGGACAGCGGCGGCCGCTCGTAGGGCGGGTTCGCCTCGGCCCCGAGCAGGACGATCCGGCCACCGTAGCCAAGATCGCGCAGCGTGAGGGCGGCGCGGCCGCCAGCCTGGCCGGCGCCGACGATCACCATCGCGGGGTCGCGCATGGGTGCCTCCCCATCCCAGGCGCCGCGCCCGGCCCGCGGGCGCGAACCGCCGTGGTCGTCCGGGCCGGCTGGCCGAGCCGGCTCGATTACCGCATCTGACCCGGCAATCCACTCTGGAACCAGCGCCTGCCTTGCGGGTGGATGCCCGGATCAAGTCCGAGGCATGACGACAACGGTACGTTCCGTGTGTCTCACTGCACTCGGGCATTTTCCGCAGAGTTGAGATCGGCGCCAGCCCACGCCCTCTCCCGGCCATCCACAGCGCACCATGGGATTGGGTGGCCGGGAGGGGGAGCGGGCTGGGTCCGCCCAAAGGAAGAACGCGCTAGCCGGCGACGTCGATCAGGACTTTCCCGGCCTCGACCTTGACCGGGTAGGTCTTGAGGTCGACGCAGACGGGGGCGCCCTTGGCCTCGCCGGTGCGGTAGTCGAACCGGCCGTTGTGCTTCGGGCATTCGATGATGTTGTCGATCACCAGCCCGTCCGCGAGGTGCGCCTGCTCGTGGGTGCAAAAGCCGTCGGTGGCGAAATACTCGTCATCGGGGGAGCGATAGATGGCGAAGGTGCGGTCGCCGTGGTCGAAGCGGATCACGTCTTCCTCCTCGAGGTCGGCGGCGGCGCAAGCCTCGATCCAGCTCATGGCGGTGTCTCCCGGTGGTGGACAGGCGCGTTTCGCGTGATTCCCATGTCATTGGGCATCCTTGAACTCGCCCCGAGGACAATCTCCTCGCGACCGCCCTGGGCCAGCGAGTGGACGGCCAGATCAAGACGCCATGGGGCGAGGGAGGCCGGGCCAGAAGCTTCGGGGTTCCCAATCCCCTTGAGCGCCGCCAAGGCGGCGGTGGTCTTCGGGGTTCTGGAGGGTGCCAGATCCGGGGCAAGTGCAGCCCTGATCGCGAAAGGCGATGCCTTCATCTCGGCGCGGGCGGCGGCCCGCAACGAGGGTGCCAGCACCCGGCTGATCGTGGCCACGGGACAACGCGCGCTCGTCCAGTCCAGCGGCGAGACGATCGCGGGATTCCTCGAGGAAGGCGCGCCGAGCAGGGCGAGCTTGGCCCTGACCCTCACGGCGCCGGCCAGGGGCTGGGGCGGAGCAATGTTCGGAATCACGTCAGCCTACCGTTTCTTTGAGAAGGTTCGTGGTGACTATGCCTGCGTCGAAGCTGATATCGCTGATCCTGGCGCCGCGCTGGACTGCATCCTGTCTCTCTACCACCTCCATGAATGGGTGTGGGCAAGATGGCTAAAGCGGCGGTCCGATGTTCGGGTGACTCTCGGTATCCGCAGGGGCAAAGGCGCTGCCTGTGGTAACCGCAGAAACGAGGGCACATTCAGTGCCTGGCTCGACGCGAATTGTCCACATTTTGGACTTGTTGCAGAAACTTGCGAACGGTACCAAGCACCGCAGACCGGTTCACTCAACCGAACACGTTGCAGGATACGGGCGTGGCCCGTGGGACGTAGGGCCGTTCGGTGCGCCATACCTGCTGATTGATCTGGGGGAGGAGTGCGCCGCGGCGGAACGCTATCTGGTCGCGAGCGCTGTCTTGAAGACCATCATAGATTTTTGGATCGAGTTCTTCGCAACACATGGAATCGTCGACGATCCCGAATCGACTCAAGATTGGATGATGGCAGAAGGTATCAGTAGGGCACCAGGAGGTCGGCCAGCATCGGGAAGTGCCGGGCGTTGCGGGTGATGAGGCGCACGCCGTGGACCTGCGCCGTCGCCGCGATCAGGGCATCGATCAAGTCGAGGTCATGGCTGTGGCGATAGTCACGCCTGAAGGAGCCGCCCTGCCGGCCACGTCGGCCGAGGTGGCCACCACGCGCAACCGCTCCAAGAGGGCTTCCTCTTGATGCCGCACGCCGACGTAAAGCTCGGCGACCGTCATTGCCGAGATCAACGGTGGATCGGCCAGCTGGCTGACGAACTCGACCGCCGTCTGCAAAGGTTCCATCTGCAAAGGTTCCAGGAACCTTTCGGCGGCATGCAAAGGTTCCATTCGGCGGCATGCAAAGGTTCCAGGAACCTTTCGGCGTTCGGCGGCATGAAAAGGCTCCAGGAACCTTTCGGCGGCAATTCTCTCGGAACGCGCGGCGGCACGGCGTGGCCCCGCGCCGATGTTCGTGCACTGCTGTCACTGCCGCGACTGTCAGCGCCAGACGGGCAGCGCCTTCGTGCTCAACGCCCTGATCGAGACCGATCGGATCAGCCTGCTCGCGGGCGAGCCGGAGCCGGTCGCGGTGCCCACTGCGAGCGGCCGCCCGCACCACATCCATCGCTGCCGGGCCTGCCGGACCGCGCTCTGGAGCGACTATGGCGGTCGCCCGGCGCTGCGCTTCGTCCGCGTCGGCACGCTCGACGATCCCACAGCGCTGCCGCCGGACGTGCACATCTTCACCCGCTCGAAGCTGCCCTGGATCGCGCTGCCCGAAGCCGTCCCCGCATTCGAGGTCTACTACGACACGCAGGCGCTATGGCCGGCGGCAAGCCTCGCGCGCCGCCGCGCGATCCTCGGCTGATCGCGGGCGCCTGCCGCCTCAGCCGCCGAACGGCCGTTACCGCACGTCAAGATTCGATTCGCCGACGATCACCAGGGCACCGTCGTTGCGGCCCGGGTGCTCGCGCCGGAGGCGCGCCGGGCACGCGTCACGCTATTGCCGCGAGGCCGCGCCGGTCGACAAGGTTCAAGAGCTTGAGCGACGCACCGGCCGGATGCTTCTCGCCCCGCTCCCACTGGCTGACCAAGCCGGTGGTGACGTTCAGATAGCGCGCGAACACGGCCTGGCTGACGCGCTCGCGCGCGCGCAGCGCCTGGATGTCCTGCGCCGTCATCGGCCGCACCGGCGTGAGGCACAGCTCGTCGAAGGCGCGCAGCGTCCGCTTGTCCATGACGCCCGCCTCGTGCAGGTCGGACGCCGTCTCGTGGATCGCCGCCAGCGCATCACTTCGATAGGCCTTGCTCATCGAACCCCACCTCCTCGAGGGCGCCGCTCGCCAGCGTCTTGGCGAGAGCGGCATCGTCGTAGCCCAGCATCTCCGCGGCCAGCCGCTTGAAGCCCAGCAGCTCGTCCGGGCGAATAGTGGCGCGTGCGCTCGTCGCGAAGCCGTAGACGAAGATCGCCCTCCTGCCCGCCCGAAAGATCACGATCGATCGGAAGCCGCCGCTCTTTCCCGCATGCGGACGCGAGATCCTCTGCTTCACCACGCGTCCACCGAGATCGGCGTCGACGAGCCCCCTCTCGATCCGTCGGACGGCCTCGCGGAGATCGGCGGCCGCGATCCCTTCGCGCCGGGCGAACCGCGCAAACCACCGCGTCGCGAAGATCCTCACGAGGAGCGCCTTTCCGGCAGGGCGGGTCCGGCTAGAAATATAACACTTGGTGCTATAATTCAAGCCGTGCCGTAGCGACACGGATCACGTCCGCCTCGGATCGAGATCCTCCATGTCGACGCCCAGCGCGCGGCGAGCCTGGTCATGGCGCCGGACGAGCCGGCTTCCTGCCGGTCTCGGTCTAGCCGATGGGCGGCCGAGATCCCAGGTGGTACTCTGAGCGCTGCCGAACAAGGCCGGATGGAGGATGGTCACCATGAAAGCAATCTGGCGCGGTCAGGTGGTCGCAAAGAGCGATCGGACCCTCGAGGTGGGCGGCTACCGGTACTTTCCGCGGGACACGGTCCGCATGGATCTGCTGCGTGCGACCCCCAAGACCGAGGACGATCTGGACTGCCCGCACGGGGTCCAGTTCTACGACGTCACCGAGGGCGCTCTGCGCAGCGAACGGGCCGCGTGGTCCTATGAAGCGCCGCGCGCCTCGATGAAGCAGGTCGATCACTGGATCGGCTTCTGGGAGGACGTCGAGATCGAGTGATCGCCGCTCGCCCGGGCGCGGCAGCCATGGTCGTATCGGAGACCCCGATGAAGGATGACGCCCTCACGCAAGCCCTGTCACGCGCGCTGCTCGTGCTGCGCATCACGCTGGGGCTGTTTCTGCTCCAGTGGGGTGTGGAGAAGTTCGTGGTGCCGCAGAACACGGTCGCCATCTGGGGCTATTTCTACGGCCTGAACGTCCCGCAGGCTCTGGGCTACCTGTTCGGCGCGGTGGAGATCGCGATCGCCGTCTGCCTGTTCCTCGGGCTGTTCCGGACCGTCGCCTACGGCGCGGCGCTGGCGCTGCACGCGGTCAGCGTGCTCGTGTCCTGGCGCCAGCTCCTCGATCCCTGGGGCGATCCCGCGAACCATCTGTTCATCGCCGGCGTGCCCGTGCTGGGCGCCCTGATCGCCCTGTTCCTGCTGCGGCACTGGGACCGCGGCCTCCTGGAGGGGCATCTGGGCCCGCGATCCGCCTGATCGTGAGCCAGGCGGGCTACGCGGCCCCGTCCGCCAGCAGGTGGCACTCGAGAACGCGGGCGAGCCAAGCGTCGCTCGCCGCGCCCTGGCGCTCGAACGCCTCGAGCTGCGCCTCGCGCGGCTGCGCTCGATGCGGTAGAGGCTTGTGAAGCGGCATCGAACGGGGCGTAGTCGCGCGACGCGGCGAGGGTGCGCCCTCACTCGAGAAAGGCGGCGTACCCGTCGAGCAGCGGCAGGATCGTATCGCGGCCCTCCGAGGGCAGGCCGATCAGGGCGCGATCGACGCCCGCCGCCCGGCATCGCTCGAGATAGCCGGCTTCGGGCTCGGCGCCGAACAACGTCGTGGACACGGTCCTGATGTCGCGCCCGGCCTCCTTCGCGGCGCTGCGCAGCCGGCGCATCTCCGCCTCGGGGTCGCCGAATCCGCGCCCGCGCGGGAACCACCCGTCGCAGAAATCCATCACCCGGCGCAGCGTGTGCTTGGTCTCGCCCCCCAAGAGGATCGGCGGGTGCGGCTTCTGCACCGGCTTCGGCCACGACCAGATCGGCTCGAACGCGGTGAACTCGCCCTGGTAGCTGGCCTCGTCCCGGGTCCAGATCGCCTGCATCGCCTTGGCCCGATCGACCATGACCCGAAAGCGCGTCTCGAACCTCGTGCCGTGGTTTTCCATCTCCTCGGCATTCCAGCCGGCGCCGATCCCGAACTCGAAGCGCCCGCTCGAGATCAGATCGAGGGTCGCGACCTCCTTGGCGGTGACGATCGGATCGCGTTCGGTCAGCAGGCAGATGCCGGTCCCCAGACGCAGGGTCTTGGTCACCGCCGCGGCCGCCGCGAGAGCGACGAAGGGGTCCAGCGTGTGGGAGTAGTGCCGCGGCAGCTCCGCGCCGCCCGGCCATGGCGAGCGACGACTGGCCGGAATATGCGTGTGCTCGGGCAGGAACAGGGATTCGAACCCGCGCTCCTCCAGCGCCCGGGCGAGCTCGACGACGGCCATCGAATAGTCGGTTCCGAAGAAGAAAAAGCCGATCTTCATGGGTCAGACGCTCCTCGCGGTCGGGCCATCAACCTGCGCCCGGGGATGGCGCATGGCGTTGGTCGCGTGCGATCATCGGCCATCGCCCGCTGGCCTGGCAAGGGCGCGAATCGAGGGAGCCGTCGAATCGTGGATCGATCATTGCTGTGGGCGGTCGTGCCGGCGAAGGACCTGCACCACGCCAAGCAACGTCTCGCCGGCGTGCTCGGCGCCAAAGAGCGAGAAGCGCTGTTTTGCGCCATGCTGGAGGACGTTCTGTGCGCCCTTGCCGCGAGCGAGGGTCTGGCCGGCATTCTGCTGGTGACCCGCGATCCAAAGGCGCGCGATCTGGCGCCGCGCTATGGCGCACGCGTGCTGGTCGAGGACGCGAATCGGGGGCATACCGCCGCCAGCACGCTCGGCGCTCGCACCCTGGCGCAACAAGGGGTCGCAGGGATGGTGCAGGTTCCCGCCGATGTTCCCCTCCTGACGCCCCAGGACATCGCCGCGCTGCTCGAGGCTCACGGCCAGGCGCCGGCGGTCACGCTCGCGCCATCGCGCGACGAGCAGGGCTCGAATGCGGTCGCCTGCTCGCCGGCGGACGTCTTGCCGCTCCGCTTCGGCGCCGCCAGCTTCCTGCCCCATCTGCGGCGCGCGCGGGCGCTCGGCATCGAGCCGCAGATCGTGAAGCGCCCCGGGCTCGCGCTCGACGTCGACACCCCCGAGGACCTCGCGGCATTCGTCGCCGCACCCTCACCGACGCGGGCGTACGCCTATCTGGCGCAAAGCGGCATCGCCGAACGCCTGATGGGCCTGGCGAGAGCTTAGCCGGCGCCGCCGTAACGCGCGCGCAGTCGCGGCAGCACCTGCTCCGCGTAGAGATCGAGGAAACGCCGCTGGTCGGGGCCCGGAGCGTGGAACACCAGGTGCGTGAACCCGAGATCGATGGTCTCGGCCAGCCGCTCGACGTGCTCGTCGGGATCACTCGACACGATCCAGCGGCTGGCGGCGCGCTCGATCGGAAGGGCGTCGGCGAGCTTCTCCATCTCGGCCGGGTCCTCGACGCCGGTCTTCTCCTCGGGCGACAGCGCGAGCGCGGCCCAGTGCCGCGTGTCCCGCAGGGCGCGCTCCCGGTCGCGATCGAAGGACACCTTCATCTCGATCATGTACTCGATGCTGCCGGGAGCCCGACCGGCCTTCTCGAGCCCCTCGGCGACGCTCGGCAGCAGGGTGTCCCGGTAGAGCTCGAGCACCTTGCCGCTGGTGCAGATGAAGCCGTCGCCGAGGCGCCCCGCAAGCCTGGCCGCGGTGGGGCCGGAGGCGGCGACGTAGATCGGCACCGGGACCTCGGGGCGGTCATAGATGGTGGCGCGCTCGGTGCGGTAGTATTCGCCTTCGAAGCTCACGCGCTCCTCGCGCGCGAGGCGCCGCATGAGCTCGATCGCCTCGCGCAGCCGTCCGAAGCGTTCCTTGAACGGCGGCCACGGCATGCCGGTGGCCGGCACCTCGTTCAGGGATTCGCCGGTGCCGACGCCCAGGATCACGCGGCCCGGATAGAGCGCGCCGAGCGTGCCCATGGCCTGCGCAACGATCGCCGGGTGATAGCGAAAAGTGGGCGTCACCACGCTGGTGCCGATGATCGCGCGCGCGGTGCGTTCGCCGAGCGCCGCCAGCCAGGCGAAGGAGAAGGGCGCGTGGCCGTCGGTGTGCCGCCAGGGTTGGAAGTGATCGCTCACCATGATCGAGTCGAAGCCGATGGCTTCGGCGTGGCTGGCGAAGTCGAGGAGCTGGCGGGGCGGGAACTGCTCTGCCGAGGCCTTGTAGCCGAGTTTCAGCATGTCGGATCTCGCTGGGTGTATGCTCAGGCAACTGGAGCGTCGCGATCTGAGGTACAGCATGACCGATCCTGCGCGCAAACGTCCGATGATGCGGGTCCTCCTGAGCATCTTTCTGGCCACCGCCATGCTTGCCGTCCTGGTCCCGCGCAGCCAGGTCGACCCCGACCGGGCATTGCAGAACGCCGTCGCAAGCGCGCTCGCGGCCGACGATCGCCTGCTCGAGGTGGCGCTCGAGCAGTATCGCGAACAGGCTCCGGCGATGACCATCACCTATGGCCATCTCGACCTTTTCCGCGAGCAGCTCGCCCGCTTCGGACCGCAGGTGATACCGATCGTGGCGGCCTATCAGACTTCGTTCACGACCGCGGACGTCCTCCAGGTCGCAGGGCAGGCCCTGCAATCCGTCACGCGGCAACTGCCGGGCGGCGGCCTCGATCTGGCGCCGCTCACGCCGGAGGAGCGCGGGCTGATCGCTCTGCTCAAGATGCAAGACGAGGGCAACGCCTTCGTCGGGCAGTGGGAGATCACCGCCGCCGGCGAGGCGAAGCGGATCCCCAGCCGCGTGGTCACCCTGGCCGGGCCCGAGCTGCTGATCGGCGGCCTCACCGCTCTCGAGCGCGGCATCGTCCAGGAGCGGGAGATTGACTGGCAGACCTACGGGCTCGCTGCGGTCGACCTCGCGGCGATCGCCTCCGGGGTCGCCCTGCTGCGCTTTGCCAGGACGGCGGCACGAGGAATCCACGCCACCCCTGTCGCCACCGGGACGGTCACGCTCAGATCCGGCGCGCTTGCTACGGCCAGGGTTCTGGGGATCAACGCCGTCAGGTTCGGGGTGCCGATCGGCCTGGTCGCGCTGATGGTCTGGCACCCGGACGTGTTCACGCACTACCTGTGGATCCTGGCCGAGAACCTCGGCATGCCGGGGATCCTCGGACCGATCATCGGCTGGGGCATCGTGGTCGTTCCCCTGGCGTTCCTTTTCTCCTGGATGCTGCTGTCCGTCCGGCTGCTGCGCTTTGCCGGCTGGATCTGCGCCGGAGCGGCGCGGGGCTGCCGGCATCTGGCCATGCGCCTCGCGGCCACGGACGATCGCTGATCCCGGTCGGCGCATGGGCATGCGCCGGCTCGTCCGGGGGAGCTTGTACGAGCGCGCGAGATGGGGTGTATTCATGCCCGCGCCGGGCGCCTTGGCACGCGGTGCGCGTTCGCGCCGAATCCGCAATCCGCAATCGGCATCGGCAGACCTCGAGCAAAGAGCGTGAGCACGCGCCGACAGTACTCATGACCACGCCCACCGACGCGATCCTCGCCCGTGCCGCCGCTGGCGCGCCGATCACGGACGACGAGGCCCTGGCGCTGTCCGAGTGCAGCGATCTCGAGGCGCTGCTGGAGGCCGCGCGCGCGCGCCGGGACATGGGCCATCCTGCGCTGGTCAGCTACTCGCCCAAGGTGTTCATTCCGCTCACGCAGCTGTGCCGGGACGTCTGCCGCTACTGCACCTTCGCGCAGGCGCCGCGCGATCTGAAGGCGCCCTATCTGGCGGTCGACGAGGCGATCGGGATCGCCGAGGCCGGCGCCCGGGCCGGCTGCCGCGAGGCGCTGTTCACACTCGGCGACCAGCCGGAGGGCCGCTACCGCGTGGCGCGCGCGGCGCTGGCGGCGCTCGGTCACGAGACCACCATCGCCTATCTCGCCCACGTCGCAGAGCGGGTGCACGAGGCAAGCGGACTGTTGCCGCATGTGAATCCTGGCGTGATGACCAGGGCAGATCTCGAGCGCCTGCGTCCGGTGTCGGTGTCCGCCGGGCTGATGCTGGAATCGGCCTCCGCACGCCTGTGCGAGCGCGGCGGGCCCCACCATGGCTGCCCGGACAAGCGCCCTGAGGTGCGTCTGGAGAGCATCCGTGTCGCCGGCGAGCTCGGCGTACCCTTCACCAGCGGCATCCTGATCGGCATCGGCGAGACGCGGCGCGAACGCGTCGAATCCCTGCTGGCGCTGCGCGCGCTGCACGCGCACTACGACCATCTGCAGGAGATCATCGTCCAGAACTTCCGGGCCAAGCCGGGAACGCCCATGGCGGGCGCGCCGGAGCCAACGCTCGCGGAGCATCTGTGGACGATCGCGGTCGCGCGCCTCGTGTTCGCGCCGGACATCAGCATCCAGGCGCCGCCGAACCTGAATGCCGACGCCCTCGACCCTCTGCTCGCCGCGGGCATCGACGATTGGGGCGGGATCTCGCCGGTCACCCCCGACCACGTCAATCCCGAGGCGCCGTGGCCGCATCTCGAGACGTTGCGGCGCGCCACCGAGGCCGCCGGCAAGGAGCTGGTCGCGCGCCTCGCGATCTACCCGCGTTTCGTGCGGCAGCCGGAGCGGTGGCTGGCGCCGGGCATGCGCGCTCCGGTGCTCGATCACGCCGACGCCGAGGGCTACGCGCGCGAAGACGGCTGGATCGCCGGCGCGGTCTCAGAGCCGGGGGCAACGGTCACCGCGGCCATCGGCGCCGCCATCGCCGCGCCGCGCGGGGAGCTGCAGCGCATCCTGCATAGGGCGCGGGACGGGCGGCCGCTGGCGGAGGCCGACGTCGTGCGTCTGTTCGCGGCCCGTGGCCGCGAGGCGGCCGCCATCTGCCATCACGCCGACCGGCTTCGCGAGGAGGTGAACGGCGATCGGGTCGGCTACGTGGTCAATCGCAACATCAACTACACCAACGTCTGCTACTTCCACTGCCGATTCTGCGCGTTCTCCAAGGGCAGGCTGGCCGAGAATCTGCGCGGCATGCCCTATGATCTCGATCTCGAGGAGATCGCGCGCCGCACCCGCGAGGCCTGGCAGCGGGGCGCCACCGAGATGTGCCTGCAGGGCGGCATTCACCCCGATTACACCGGCCTGACCTATCTCGACATCTGCCGGACCGTGAAAGAGGCGGCGCCGGAGATCCACGTGCATGCCTTCTCGCCTCTCGAGGTGTGGCAGGGGGCACGCACGCTGGAGATGTCGGTGAGCGATTTCCTGGCCGAGCTCCAGCGTGCCGGACTGGGCTCGCTGCCCGGCACCGCCGCCGAGATCCTGGACGACGAGGTGCGCCGGGTGATCTGCCCGGACAAGATCACGACGGCAGAGTGGCTCGAGGTCATGCGGTGCGCCCATGCGCTCGGGCTGCGCAGCACCGCGACCGTGATGTTCGGCCACGTGGATCATCCCCGCCACTGGGCAAGGCACCTGCTGCGCATCCGCGCGCTGCAGGCCATAACCGGGGGCTTCACCGAGTTCGTGCCGCTGCCGTTCGTGCACATGGAGACGCCCATCTACCTCAAGGGCGGCGCGCGCAAGGGGCCCACCTGGCGCGAAGCCCTGTTGATGCACGCGGTCGCGCGTCTGGTCCTGCACCCGCATGTCACCAACATCCAGACCTCGTGGGTGAAGATGGGCCCACGCGGCGCGCAGGCGTGCCTGGCATCCGGGGCGAACGATCTCGGCGGCACGCTGATGAACGAGTCGATCACCCGGGCCGCCGGCGCGGCCTTCGGTCAGGAGCTGCCGCCGCAGGCCATGCAGGAGCTGATCGAAGGGACCCTGCGCGTGCCCTTTCAGCGCACCACCGTCTACGGTGAGGCGCCCGCCGAGCGCACCAAAGCCTCGTTCCGAGCGGCGCCCCTGGCGGCAACCGTCAATCCGCCGCCGCGCCGCCAGGAGCGACCGAGCGAGCGAATCCTGGTGCGCTTCGGACAAAGCTAGTGCAGCGACTCCGACGTTTGCTCTCTTCTCTGTCACCCTCGGGCTTGACCCAATGCTGTCCGGTTGACGAGCTCCGCCTACCGTTAGGTCAGCGTGACGAGCATTTCAGCAACCTGAAATTGTCATTGCCGGGCTTGACCCGGCAATCCACGGCCCCGACTGGGCGACGACTTCGTTCGATCGAGCTGTGGATGCGCGGGTCAAGCCCGCGCATGACAACGAAAGGTAGCGCATTTTTCGATTAGCTCGCACCAGCCCGCTCCCCCTCCCAACCACCCCAAGGGTACCATCGATGGGTGGTTGGGAGGGGGAGCGGGCCGG
>JBOHKK010000167.1:0-12624 GCA_050729115.1 Geminicoccaceae bacterium
CCCTCCCAACCACCCACCGATGGTACCCTTGGCGTGGGTGGGAGGGGGAGCGGGCTGGGGCGAGCCGATCGAAAAATGCGCTCGCGGTTCATGCGGTTCTCGACCAAGTCGTGGACCACCGAGGGGTCGGCGACGGTCGAGGTGTCGCCCAGCTGATCGTACTCGTTGGCCGCGATCCTCCTGAGGATGCGGCGCATGATCTTGCCGGAGCGAGCCGGTCCGCTCAGATCAGATCCTCGATGTCGACGCCGAGCGCTTGGGCAATGTCGGCGCGCACCTTGGTCGAGCCGCGCCGCTTTCCGCTCTCCAGCTGCGCGATGTAAGCCCGGCGAACGCCAGCCGCTTGCGCCAGCTGGTCTTGCGTCATGCGTCGGTATTCCCGCCACACCCGTATCGGGTGCTCGCCGGCGAGCAGCGCATCGGCCACGGCGATCGGCACCGTCTTCTGATCGTGCTCCGCCTTCGCCCGGTCATAGGCACGCACGGCATCGGCATCTTCCGCCTGTTCCAGCAAATCCCGCCAGAGCTCGTAGCGCACGACGACGTAGGCCGGCTTGCCGTCGTGCTCCAGAATCAGCGGCTTATCGGTCATAGACGCTACCCCCCGGTCCGATGTCCGGCACGATAAGCCTGCGCTGCGCTTGGTCCACCCGCCAGTCGCCGACACGCAACCGGTAACCCGGACGCCCTTTCAACGGCTTTACATTTGGCGCCCGCATCGGATCCTTCGCCAGCTGATCGAGTTTTCCACGGATGAGCCGCGCAGCGTTCGCCGGACTCCGCCTCAGGGCCCGGATCGCTGGCTTGGTGATCTCGAGCTGGTACACTAGCCGTACACGTAACGACTCGCTGCTATCCGATCAATCATACATGTAGCAAAAAGCTACATACGCAGAGCGCCCGGGAACCCGCAACGACAAGGGGGCGGAGCATCCCCCTGGAAGGCAACGGCTGCGGCGGCGCCGCTAGCGGTTCATGCGGTTCTCGACCAGATCGTCGACCACGGTGGGATCGGCGAGCGTCGAGATGTCGCCCAGCTGGTCGTACTCGTTGGCCGCGATCTTCCTGAGGATGCGGCGCATGATCTTGCCGGAGCGGGTCTTGGGCAGGCTGGGCGCCCACTGGATCAGATCCGGGGTGGCGGTCGGGCCGATCTCCTTCCTGACCTGCTGGACGAGCTCCTTCCTGAGCGCCTCGCTCGGCTCGTAGTCCACGGCGAGCGTCACGTAGCAGTAGATGCCCTGGCCCTTGATGTCGTGCGGATAGCCGACCACGGCCGCCTCGGCAACCGCAGGATGGGCGACCAGCGCGCTCTCCACCTCGGCGGTGCCGAGGCGATGACCGCTGACGTTGAGCACGTCGTCGACCCGGCCGGTGATCCAGTAGTAGCCGTCCTCGTCGCGCCGCGCGCCGTCGCCGGTGAAGTACAGGCCCTCGAACGCCGCAAAGTAGGTCTGGATGAAGCGCGCATGATCGCCGTAGACCGTGCGCATCAGGCCCGGCCAGGCATCCAGCATGACCAGGTTGCCCTCGCACGGGCCCTCCAGCAGCTTGCCCTCGCCATCCACGATTCCCGGCTGCACCCCGAAGAACGGGCGGGTCGCCGAGCCGGGCTTGAGCGCGGTGGCGCCGGGCAAGGGCGTGATCAGGATGCCGCCGGTCTCGGTCTGCCACCAGGTGTCGACGATCGGGCAACGCCCGTCGCCGACCACGTTGTAGTACCACAGCCAGGCCTCGGGATTGATCGGCTCGCCGACCGTGCCGAGCAGCTTGATGCTCTGGCGCGAGGTCTTCTTGACCGGCTCCTCGCCGAGTCGCATCAGCGCCCGGATCGCGGTCGGCGCGGTGTAGAAGATGTTGACCTGATGCTTGTCGACCACCTGCCAGAAGCGCGAGGCGTCCGGATAGTTGGGCACGCCTTCGAACATCACGCTGATCGCGCCGTTGGCGAGCGGGCCGTAGAGGATGTAGCTGTGCCCGGTCACCCAGCCGACGTCCGCGGTGCACCAGTAGACGTCGCCGTCGTGGTAGTCGAACACGTACTCGTGGGTAAGAGCCACGAAGACCAGATAGCCGCCCGTGGTGTGCAGCACCCCCTTGGGCTTGCCGGTGGAGCCCGAGGTGTAGAGGATGAACAGCGGGTCCTCGGCGCTCATCGGCTCGGGCGCGCACTCGGCCGCGGCCGCATCCATCAGCTCATAGGCGTCGTGATCGCGTCCCTCCTCGATGGCGACGTCGGTGCCGGCGTAGCGGAACATCAGGATCTTGACGTCGTCCGCGCATTTGGCGAGCGCTTCGTCGGTGTTGCGTTTCAGCGGGACGTTGCGGCCGCCGCGCTTGCCGCCGTCGGTCGTGATCACCAGCTTGCTGTCGCAGTCGTTGATCCGGTCGGCGAGCGAATCCGGCGAGAAGCCGCCGAACACCACCGAGTGGATCGCGCCGATCCGCGCGCAGGCGAGCATGGCGTAGGCGGTCTCGGGGATCATCGGCATGTAGATCGTGACCCGATCGCCCTTCTCGACCCCGAGGTCCTTGAGCACGTTGGCGAGCTTGCACACCTGCTCATGCAGCTCGCGGTAGGTGATCTTCTTGTCGACGGCGGGGTCGTCGCCTTCCCAGAGGATCGCGGTCTGATCGCCGCGCGCCCTCAGGTGGCGGTCGATGCAGTTGGCGCTGACGTTCAGGACCCCGTCCTCGAACCACCGGATGCGGGCGTTGTCCTTGAAGTCGACGTCCTTGATCCTGGTCGGAAACCTGATCCAGTCGAGACGCTCCGCCTGCTCGCGCCAGAAGCCGTCGGGGTCATCGAGCGAGCGCCGATACATCTCGAGGTATCTGGCGTTGTCGCAGTGCGATCCCCTGGCCACCGTCTCGGGCACGGGAAAGACCTCGGCGTGGGACATAGCCGCCTCCGAACAGCCTTGCGTTGGCATTGCGTGCGCTCAGCACGACCCTTGCCGACCTTTTGTCACAGGGCGCGCGCCGACTCAACCGGGCGCGAGGTTCAGGCGCTGCGACCCGTGATCGCGGCGGCGAACAGCGCCGGGTCGACGTTGCCGCCGGAGAGCACCACGGCCGCGGTCCGATGCTCGAGCGGCAGCTTTCCCGACAGCACCGCCGCAAGGGCAGCCGCGCCGCCCGGCTCGACGACCAGCTTCAGGTACCGGAACGCGAACGCCATGGCGCCCCGCACCTCGTCGTCGGTCACCGTGAGGCCGCCCGTCAGCAGCCGCCGGTTGATCGCGAACGTCAGCTCACCGGGGGTGGGGATCAGCAGGGCATCGCAGATCGACGTCGCGCCCGGAGCATTGGCTCGGCGTGCGCCCGCCTCGAGGGAGCGCGCCGTGTCGTCCAGACCCGCCGGCTCGACCGCGTAGAGCGCGATCTCGGGGAACGCTGCGCCCAGCGCGAGCGCGCACCCGGCGATCAGGCCGCCGCCGCCGCAGGGGGCCAGCGCGACGTCCGGCCGGGCGTCCAGATCACGGAGCTGCGCGGCCAGCTCCAGCCCGACGGTGCCCTGGCCGGCGATGATCCGGGGGTCGTCATAGGGCTTGATCAACGCCGCGCCGGTGCCGGCCGCGATCGCGGCGCCGATCTCCTCGCGCGACTCGGTCGCCCGATCGTACGGCCGGACCTCGGCGCCGTGGGCCCGAGTGCTCTCGATCTTGATCGCCGGGGCGTCGGCCGGCATGACGATGGTCGCCCGCTTGCGCAGAAGCCGCGCCGCGGCGGCCACGCCCTGGGCGTGGTTGCCGGACGAGTAGGCGACCACGGCGCCCGCGTCGATCTGGCTGATGGTATTGTAGGCGCCCCGGAATTTGAACGACCCGGTCCGCTGCAGGCATTCGGGCTTGAGCAGGACACGGCCGCCGACGCGCTCGTTCAGCGCCTCGGATTCGAGTAGGGGCGTGGCCGCCGCCACGCCCCGCAGCCGTTCGGCCGCGGCCTCGACGTCGGCGAAGTCGGGCAGGTGATCCGGGGTACTCATGACCACGGTGATAGCAGCCGCCGAGAGTGGCGCCAACGGCGAGTGGGGTAGGACCTAGAGCTAGAAGCCGAGCAGGGCGGGCAGTCCCGACAGGTCGCGCAGCTCGCGCTCGGCGGCGCCGGGCAGACGCTCGGGCGGCATCCCGAGCCGGTTGATCCACACCGCGCGCAGACCGAAGGTTGCGGCGCCGCTCACGTCCCAGGCATTCGACGATTGGAAGGCGATCTGATCGGGCGGTAGCGCGAGCCGGTCGACCGCGAGCCGATAGACCTCGGGGTGCGGCTTGAAGATCCCGACGTCCTCGACCGACAGGATCGCGTCGAGGAGATCCTCGATCCCGGCGCTGCGGGCGCCCGCCGCGAGCATCCTGGGTTCGCCGTTCGACAGGATCGCCGTCCTGAGCCCGCCGTCCCGCAAGGCGCGCAGCACGCCCGGCACCTCGGGGTA
Source organism: Geminicoccaceae bacterium (assembly GCA_050729115.1). Taxonomy (GTDB): domain Bacteria; phylum Pseudomonadota; class Alphaproteobacteria; order Geminicoccales; family Geminicoccaceae; genus JBKPNX01. Next base: position 4,436 of record JBOHKK010000167.1, read on the forward strand.
GGCGTCGAGCGCCAGATACGCCTGCATCAACGGCTCGCGCAGGCCGGGATCGGTGCCGGTGCGGGCGAGCGCATAGTCGAGGGCATCGCCGGTCACCTGCCAGAAATCGGCATGGCGGCCCATCAAAGCCCGCAGCCAGGTGTACTCGAGCTGTTTGGTCCGCCACAGCTGGGACAAGGCGTCGGCCTGCTCGCCGATCCGAGCGCGCAGGCGGGCGACCGCCGAATGCACGTCGAACAGCGTGCCGTAGGCGTCGAACACGCAGGCTCGAATGCCGCTCATGCACGCCGCGGTCATGACGCCGGCTTGGGCTTGGGCTCAGGCAACGGCAGCTCGGCGGCGCGGCGAAGGTCGCCCTCGGGCTTGGGCTCGGGCACCGGCAGCGCGGCGGCGAGGCGAAGGTCGCCTTCGGGCTTGCGCTCGGGCACGTGCGGGACCTGGCTCTGACTCTGGTATTCGGCCGGGATCACTGCGGCAGGCTCCACCGCCACGTCGGGCTTGAGCCGGGGCCTGGGGGCTCTGGCCTCCAGCTCGGCGATCATGATCCGCTCGACCTCGTCGAGCGGCTTCAGGGCCGCCACCGGGACGGGCTCGAGCGGCCCGTTGACCGGCCGGAAAGAGACGGTGGCCACCTCGTTTGCGGCGAGGCGCCGCCGGTACATGTTGCGCCCCTCCAGCACCCGCTGCACGTAGTTGCGGGTCTCGTCGAACGGGATCAGCTCGATCCAGTCGACCAGGTGATGGCGATCGCGGCGCCGCGGGTCGCCGTGCAGCCGCACCCACCCGTCGACCCGCGTCGGGCCGGCGTTGTAGGCCGCCACGGCGAGCGCCGCCACGCCATCGTAGCGCCGGAGCAGGGTCTTGAGATAGTGACTGCCGAGCCGCACGTTGTAATCCGGATCACCGGTCAGCAAGCCTCGATTGTAGGAAAGCCCCAACTGGCGCGCCATCAGGAACGCGGTGCGCGGCATCAGCTGCAACAGACCTTGCGCGCCGGCGCGGCTGGTGACCCACGGATTGAACAGGCTTTCCTGGCGGCCCACACCGATGAGCAAGGCGGGCTCCGGATCGCCCGGCGGCGGCCGGAGCATGCGCTCGATCCGCGGGATCGGGAAGGCGGCCATGTGATTGGGCACGCCGTAGTAGGCGGTATGGCGCCCCAGCTCGGTGACCAGATGAGGGCGGCCGCTGCTCGCCGCCAGCTCGGCGATTAGGCCGACCTCGGTCGGGCTGGTCGCCCGCTCCCCCAGACGCACGAGGAACGGCGCCAGCGGTTCCGTGGCGTCCGCCTCGATCAGCATGCGGGCGACACGGACCAGCTCCTTGCTCTCGAAGGCCGCGCGCATGCGGACATCGGCCGGCGGCGAGTCGGCCAGCGGCCTGCCGGCCTCGCCGAGCTCTTCCGCCGCCAACTGGCCATAGTACGCGATGGGATGGGCCGCCGCCCTGCGGTACCATTGCGTGGCCACCAACGGATCGCCGAGCGCTACGGCGCTGCGGCCCGCCCAATAGGCGGCGCGCGCCACGTCGACCGGCGCCCGGACGCCATGGTACAGCCGTGCGAAATGGCGCAGCGCCGTGTTCGGCTGTCCGGCGAACCGCAGCGCCAGCCAGCCGGCCAGCCACTCCGCTTCGGCGAAGTCGTCGCCCTCGGTCTGGCGGTGGCTGCTGGCCAGGCGGTACGCGAGATCGAAGTCGCGCTTGCGCAGTGCCCGGCGGATCCGCAGCTCGCGCTCGAACCACCACAGCGCCGGTCGGCCCAGCACCTCGGGCGGGTCGAGCAGCAGCTCGATCACCCCCTGGTCGAGCCGCTGCTGGCGGCGCCAGCGCAGGCGATCGAAGGTGAGGCCGGGATCGCTGCGCAAGCTTGCCGGCACCGCCTCGATCGCCTTGTCCAGCCCGGACTGCCGCCGCTGCAGGCGCATCCGGGCCTCCGCCAGCCGGCGGTAGCCGGGCGGCACCAGATCGAGCATCCGGCTCGCCGAGCGGCGGCGGTAAGCCCACAGGAGGTCGTCCAGCCGGGCGATGTGGTCCTCGCCGGTCAGCAGGCGCCGGTACTTGTCGAGGAAGCGCCGTTCCTCGCGCTGCGAGAAATCGCCCTCGACCCAGGCTCGGCGGAGCAGCGCCTGCGCCCGCTCGTCCTGGTCGATCTGAAACAGGGCCTCGGCATAGCGGATGTAGCCGCGCGTGGTCAGCGGCGGCCGGCCGGCGAACAGCCGCCGGATCAGGGCGTGGTCGGCAGGATCGGTGATCCTGCCCTCGGCCAGCAGCTGCAGCTGCTCGGGCCACGGCCAGTCCGGATTGTCGAGGAGGAAACCGGCGACCGTCGCGAAGTTTGCCGGCCGGCCGTCCCGGACCAGCTGGAGCCAGCGCAGGGTCTTGGCCGGCAGCGGGTCGTCGACCAGAGCGACCAGACGAGAGGCGCGCGCCCATTCGCTCCGCTCGGCTGCCTGGAAGGCCTCGTGCAGCACCACCCGATCCTCGGGATCGAGGGCCTGCGCCGGCGCGATCGGGGTGATCCAAACCAGAGATAGGTTCAGGATCGCAAGACAATATCGCATCGAGCTAGTCATCGGCAAAAGCAGCGTCCGCGCCCCGCGTTGGTTTCCGATGCTCGTTGATCGGCCTTCCTCCCCCAGCCACATCGACGCCCTCGGCCATTTCTGGCACGGAGCGCCGCGTCCTCCGCTTGCCGCATCCGGCCCGTGCCCTTATGGTGCGCTACGGTAAACGGATGCTGAACGCCCGGGAGATCCAGCCATGTTTCACGGCTCCATTGTGGCCTTGATCACGCCGTTTCGCAATGGCGGGATCGACGAGGCGGCGCTCCAGTCACTGGTCGAGTGGCACATCGAGCAGGGGACCCACGGCCTGGTCCCGGTCGGCACCACCGGCGAGTCGCCGACGCTCTCGCATGCCGAGCACGAGCGCGTGGTCGAGCTGGTGATCGAGGCGGCGGCCGGGCGCCTGCCGGTGATCGCCGGCGCCGGCTCGAATTCGACCGCCGAGGCGATCAGCCTGGCGAGGCACGCCAGGCGGGCCGGCGCCGATGCCATCCTGGTGGTCACCCCGTACTACAACAAGCCGACCCAGGACGGCCTCTTCGCCCATTTCAAGGCGGTCCACGACGCCGCCGACCTGCCGCTGATCATCTACAACATCCCCGGGCGCTCGGTGGTCGACATGAGCGTCGAGACGATGGCGGCACTCGCCCGGCTGCCGAACGTGGTCGGGGTCAAGGATGCGACCTGCGACCTCGCGCGGCCGCTCTTGACCACGCTCGCCTGCGGCGAGGACTTCTGCCAGCTCTCGGGCGAGGACATCACGGCGCTCTCGTTCCTTGCCCATGGCGGCGACGGCTGCATCTCGGTCACCGCGAACGCCGCACCGCGCCAGTGCGCCGACATGCACGAGGCCTGGCAGCGGGGCGATGCCCGGGACGCGCTTGCGATCCACCTGCGCCTGACGCCGCTGCACCGGGCGCTGTTCCTCGAGACCAGCCCCGCGCCGGTGAAATACGCGGTCGCCCGCCTCGGCAAGTGCGCCCCCGACGTGCGCCTGCCGCTGGTCGATCCCAAGGCACCGACCAAGGAGAAGGTCGACGACGCCATGATCGCGGCCGGCCTGATCAACTGAACCGCCCTTGGCTAAAGAGCATGTGCCGGGTCGCAAGGTGATCGCGCGCAATCGCCGCGCCAGCCACGACTATTTTCTGGATGAGCGCTTCGAGGCCGGCCTCGTGCTCCAGGGCACCGAGGTCAAGTCGTTGCGCGAGGGGCGCGCCAACATCAACGAGGCCTACGCCTCGGAGCAGGGCGGCGAGCTGTATCTGGTGAACGCCACGATCCCCGAGTACCGCGCCGGCAACATCTTCAATCACGAGCCCAGGCGCCCCCGCAAGCTGCTCCTGCACCGGCGCGAGATGGGCAAGCTGATCGGCGCCATGCGCCGCGCCGGCGAGACCGTGGTGCCGCTGCAGCTGTACTTCAACCCGCGCGGCATCGCCAAGATCGAGCTGGCGCTCGCCCGCGGCAAGAAGGCCTACGACAAGCGCGCGACCATCAAAGAACGCGACTGGCAGCGCGAGAAGGAGCGCCTGATCCGCGAGAAGGGGTAGGCGGCTTCACGTGCGCGCGAATGGTCATGAAGGCTCCGCCGCGCCCAGATCCCGGCAGATCTTTCTCGCCAGATGCTCGTTGATCTCGCGATGCCGTGGGATCGTCGTTACCTTCCGCTGCATCGGGTTGATGTAGAGCGTATGGCTGCTCCCCTCACGCAGGAAACGACAACCTTGTTGCTCGAGATGTCGAATCAGTTCCCGACGCTTCACGCCGTGGCGATCCGCAGCGGCTCGCGGATCACGTCGGGATCATCCAGGCTCTGCCTGGCCAGATCGCGGTTGGCCTCAAGGACCAGCATGGCGGCCTCGCGCAAGTTAGAGCGGGCTTCCTCCAGCGTCCGCCCCTGCGTGTTGGCGCCCGGCAACTCCTCGATGAATCCGATATAGCCCTCCGGCACTTTCCGGTACACCGCCGTCAGCTCGAGATGTCTTATGGTCGACTCAACCACTGCTTGGCCCACCCGATGTCGGACTCCAATGCCATCCTAATACGATGCGCGAACCACGCCAAACCTAGCGACCACCACGAGGGCGGGCGGATTGGCGGTGCGCATTCTCGTGGACCCGGAGGGCAATGATACATCCCCTTTCAACAAAGGTCCTCGTCGGGGGCATCGATCGCCTGGCGCAGGTCGATGCGGACGTCGCGCGGGCGCTGGAGAGGATCGGGTATCCGGCGCCGCGGCAACGTGAGCCCGGGTTCGCGACGCTGCTCCGGATCATGGTTGCGCAGCAGCTCTCGACCAAGTCGGCGGCGGCGATCTGGGCCCGGGTGGAAGCGGCGTGCGGGCCGGTGGTGAGCGCCGAGCGCTTTCTCGAGCTCGAAGAGGCGGCGTTCAAGACCATAGGTTTCAGCCGGCAGAAGATGGCGTACGGCCGCGCCCTCGCCGAGGCCGTCGCCGGGGGCGCGCTGGACCTCGACGCGCTCGCGACCGTCCCCGAGGAGGACGCCATCGCCAGGGTCTCGGCGCTGCGCGGCTTCGGGCGCTGGAGCGCCGAGATCTATCTGTTGTTCGCGCTCGGCCGCGCCGACATTTTTCCGGCCGACGATCTCGGGCTTCAGGTCGGCATGCAGCGTCTCAAGCGCCTGGAGGGACGCCCGAACCGCAAGGCCATGGCCGCGCTCGCCGAGCCCTGGCGGCCGCTGCGCGGCTGCGGCGCGATCTTCCTTTGGCACTATTACGGCACGGCGACCCTGGACGAGGCGAAGTCTGCACCCGCTGCTTGATCGCTCGCCCGATCCCGGCGACAAGTCGCGAGACGGCGCCGCAGGGAGGAGGAGCGATGCCCCGGTTCGACGTGAGCAGGAAACAGCTGGTGGTCGCCATGGATCACGGCCGCGCCAGGGGCGTGACCCCGGGCCTGGAGGACGCCGGGCGCGTAATCGATGTCATGATCGAGGCGGGCGCCGATGCCATCCTGACCTCGTACGGGATCGTCAAGCGTTACCGGGAACGGCTGATCGGCCGGATCCCGACCATCCTGAGGCTGGACGGCGGCCCGAGCCGCTACCGTGAGGACTGGCTCGCGAACACCGAATGGAGCCTGCTCCATGCGGTCGAGGACGCGCACGATCTCGGCGCAGATGGCGTGTGCACCATGGTGTTCATGGGCGGCGCGGTCGAGTTGGATACCCTCGAGATCACCGCGGAGGTGGCCGGCGCATGCCTGCGGGACGGTCTGCCGCTCATGGTCGAGGCTCTGCCGTGTCCGAGCGAGCGGATTCCCGACCCGATGGATGCCGGGGCGATGGCATCCGCCTGCCGGCTCGGCTTCGAGCGCGGCGCCGACGTGCTCAAGACCTACGCGACCGGCAGCGCAGAAAGCTTTCGTCGCGTGATCGCGAGCTGCCCGGCGCCGGTGCTGATCGCGGGCGGGTCCAGGATGGACAACGAGCGGGCGGTGCTGCAGGTGGTGCGCGATACCCTCGATGCCGGCAGCCGCGGCGTCGTGTTCGGGCGCAACATCTGGCAGAGCCCCAACCCGGCGAAGATGGTCGAAGCGCTCCGCCATCTGATCCACCACGACGGCACGGTCGACCAGGCGGCCCTGCTGCTGCGCTGAGGCCGCGATCATGACCGATGACCGGCTGATCGCCGGGGTCGATGCCGGCACCACGCGCATCCGGGCGATCGTGTTCACGCCCGAGGGGCGGGTGGTGGCCGAGGGCAGCCGGCCGACCCCGGTCGAGCGGCCGCGGCCGGGCTGGGCCGAGCATGACGCGGAGGCGCTGTGGCAGGCGACGTGCGGCGCGCTCCGGGACGCCACGACGCAGATCGAGCACCCCGCCCGCATCCGCGGCCTCGCGCTGGCCAGCGTCGGCGAGGCCTTCGTCGCGCTCGATGCGGACGGCCGCCCGACCTGCCCGGTGATCGCCTGGTACGACGAGCGCCCGGCACCGCAGCTCGCCCGGCTCGAGGCCGAGATCGGCAAGGATCGGCTCTACGCGCTGACCGGCCGCTCGCCCGACCCGACCTTCTCGCTCTGCAAGCTCTTGTGGCTGCATGACAACCAGCCGGAGGCGCTCGCGCGCACGCGGCTCTGGCTGAACGTCGGGCACTATCTGGCGTGGCGGCTGTGCGGGGTGCCGGGCGCCGATCTGTCGCTCGCCTCGCGCTCGCTCGCCCTCGACCTGCACCGGCGCCGCTGGGCCGGCGACCTGATCCGCGAGGTCGGGCTGTCGCCCGTGATCTTCCCGGAGATCCGTCCTTGCGGAGCGCGGCTTGGTGGCGTGACCACTGAAGGGGCCGCCGCCACCGGATTGACCACGGAATGCGTCGTCGGCGTCGCCGGCCACGATCACATCATGGGCGCGCTTGCCGCCGGGGCGCTGGCGCCCGGGGTGCTGCTCGATTCCATGGGCAGCGCCGAGGGCCTGACCCTGGCGCTGCCGGCGTCCACCGCCGAGCCCGAGCTTGCGCGGCGCGGCTACAGCCAGGGCGTGGTCGAGGTCGAGCAGCCGGTGGCGTATGTCTTTGGCGGCTTCCCGACCTCGGGCGCGTGCATCGAATGGTTCCGCGTCCTGTTCTCGGGCGAGGTTGCGCATGCGCAGCTCATCGCCGAGGCCGAGCGCGCGCCACCCTGCTGTCACGGCGCCACCTTCGTGCCCGATCTGCGCGGCCGGATCTCGCCGACGCCGGATCCGCTGGCCCGCGGCGCCTGGTTCGGCATCGGCGCCGATGCCACGCGCGGGGCGCTCTACCGCGCGCTGCTCGAAGGCCTCGCCTTCGAGGCTCGCCAGACCGTCGATTCGCTGATCGAGCTGCCCTCGCTCCCGCGCATCGAGGCGGTGCGCGCGATCGGCGGCAACACCCGGAACCCGCTGCTGATGGCGATCAAGGCCGCGGTCTGCGATCGCCCGATCGCGGCGGCCGAGATGGCCGAGGCGACCGCGCTCGGCGCCGCGCTGCTCGGTGGTCGCGCGGCCGGCGTTTTCACCGATCTGTCGTCGGCGGTGGCCGGGCTCGCAGCGACCTGTCGCACGTACCAGCCCAGGGCGTCGTGGGTGGCGCGGTACGAGGCGCATTATCGGGGCGTGTATCAGCCGGCCTACGCGCAGCTGCGGCCGCTCCATCACGCCGCCGCCGCGCTCGAGACCAGGGACGGCCTCAAGGCACGGCCTCCAGGTTGAGCTTCACCCGGTAGATCCGGCCGGCGGCATCCTGCTGGATCTTGAGCACGACCTGGGATGGCGGGGAGGTGGTGCGATCGGTCCACGCCTGCAGGCGCTCGCCCATGGCGAACTCGAACCGCTCGCCCGGCTGCCAGTCGCGCGGGAACCAGATCGGCTTCTCAAGGCATTGCTCCAGCTCGCGGGCGAGGGCATCGAAGGCCAGCTCGGCGCCGGCGCGCCCGTCGGCGCTGATCGGCGGGCCGACGCACAGATAGCGCGCCCGGGGCCATGCGGCACCTTCGATGGTGCAGCGCTCGGTGCCCGGCAGGGTCGCGCGGCCAAGCCAGCTGTCGGCGGTAAGCCGGCGGCTGCGCATGCGCGTGAAGCCTTCGGCCTCGGTCGCCACGATCCTTGCCAGGACCGTGCACAGCGGCGGCTCGAGGCGCACCGACGGGC